>CAWJKY010000004.1:12500-513941 GCA_963843565.1 uncultured Alphaproteobacteria bacterium | reverse complement strand
CATGAACCACCTCGGCTACATCGTCGCTGCGTGGGGCATTACCGTGGTCGCGGTCGCGGCGACGATCCTGTGGCTGGTCGTCGACGGGCGCCTGCAGGCGAAGCGCCTTGCCGCGCTCGAGGCGCAGGGCGTGCGCCGCCGCTCGGCACCATGAGCGAAGCGGAAACGCCGGCGCCGCCGCGCCGGCGCCTCAGGCCTGTCTATCTCCTGCCGCTCGCCTTCTTCGTCGGCATCGCGGTGCTCTTCCTGGTGCGGCTTGAATTGGGCGGCGACCCGGGCGCCATTCCCTCGGCGCTCATCGGCAAGCCGGCGCCCGCCTTCGACCTGCCGCCGCTGGCGGGCCTCAGCGTTCCGGGCCTTGCCCGCGCCGACCTCGACGGCAAGGTGACGCTCGTCAACGTGTTCGCCTCGTGGTGCGTGCCCTGCCGGCAGGAACACCCGGTGCTCGAAGCCCTCGCCATCAGCGGCAAGGTCCGCATCGTCGGCATCAACTACAAGGACAGCGCCACCAACGCGCTGCGCTTTCTCGCCGATCTCGGCAATCCCTATTCGGCGGTCGGCGTCGATGCCTCGGGGCGCACGGGGATCGACTGGGGCGTCTACGGCGTGCCGGAGACCTATCTGGTCGATGCCGGAGGCATCATCCGCCACAAGGTGATCGGCCCGCTGACGCCGGAGATCGTCGATACCGAACTCATGCCGTTGATTGCGAAGCTCGAGGCGCCGGCGAACTGATCACGCCGACTCGGCGCTCAGCGGCCCGCGAACCGTCGTTTCGCCGCGTCGGTGACCGGCGTGTAGAGCGCCACGAGCGTTCCTTCGGGATCGCGGAATTGGGTCGTGCGATTGCCCCACGGCATCGTCTTCGGCTCGTGCACCAGCTCGACCTTGTCTTTCAGTCGTTCGAATTCCGCATCGACGTCGTCGACCATGAATTCGAGGGTGGCGGTGCGGTTGCTGCCGGGCTCGGCGCTGCCCTCTGCGAAGGCCGCAATCGTGTCCGCGCTGCCCACCGCCAGCGTCGCACCGGGCATGACGATCTCGGCGAAGACCGGTGCGAGCCAGTCGGCCGTGCCGCCGGTCACCATCTCGTAGAACGTGACGAGGGCTTTGATGTCGGCGGCGACGAGGCGGGTGGAGGCGAATTTCATGGCTGGTCCTTTCGGCTGACCCGCGAAGCGCGGTTGTCCGGCCTTGTCTCAGGGTCGTGCTGCCAGCATTGTGTCAGCAGGAGTCAGCATGCCATGCGCCGCGCCGATCGATTGTTCCAGATCATCCAGATTCTGCGCCGTTCGCACCGGCCGGTGACGGCGGCCGCGATCGCCGGAGAGCTCGAAGTCTCCACGCGCACGGTCTACCGGGATATCGCCGACCTCATGGGCCAGCGCGTCCCGATCGACGGGGAGGCGGGCCTCGGCTACCTGCTCGATGCCGGTTACGACATGCCCCCTCTCATGCTGACGCCCGATGAGATCGAGGCGGCCGTGCTCGGCGCGCAGTTCGTTGCAAAGCTTCCCGATGGCGTTCTGGCCGCGGCCGCCAGCGATCTGGTCGCCAAGATCGCGGCCGTTGTGCCGGAACATCTGCGACCGCTCATCGTGGAGCCGGGCGTGGGGGCGCGGCCGTCGCCGGATGGCGCGCCGGTGCCGGGCGCCGACACGCGGTCTTTGCGGCAGGCGATCCGCGAGGCGCGCAAGCTGCGGCTCCGCTACCGCTCGGAAACCGGCGCGGAGACCGAGCGGACCGTCTGGCCCGTGATCCTCGGGTACGATCGGACGACTGGCCTGCTGGTTGCGTGGTGCGAACTGAGGGGTGCCTTCCGGCATTTCCGCATCGATCGCATCCTCGCGGCAGAGATACTCGACGATGCGATTGGCGTCCGCAGGGGCGAGCTGAGGCGGCGGTGGGAACGCTGGCGCGAGGAACAGCGCGCGACAATGCGCGAGCCGGCGTTGCCCGGCTAGGGTCGGGACCCGCTAATTGGTCGCGTTGGTTAGGTCGCGTTCAAGGCGGCGGGAGGTCCGCCGCCATGGCGCCGCTCCAGCACGCCCGCAACCACGATTGCCGCAAAGCCTCCCGCGATCAGCGCCGGCAGCGTGAGGTGGGCGAGGCGCAGCCCGACGAGATCGGCGAGGGCGCCCAGCGCCGCCGGCGCAATCAGCACGGCCAGGCCGAAGGCGAGGGCGAAGCGTGCCGCGCCGGCGTCGCTGGCCCCGCCCGTCGCGCCAAGGCCGAGGGCCATGATGAGCGGGTACTGGGGCGCGACGCAGAGGCCGAGAAGCACGATGCCGACCGTCGCTGACCAGGGCTGCGCGATCCCCCAGTAGAGCGCGAAGCCGGCAAGGCCGCAGGCAAACGCGGCGAAGAGCACAAGGCGGGGATTGATCCGTTCGACCAGGAAACGGAGCGCGATGCGGCCCGCCAGAACGCCGATGAAGAAGCCGGCGGCGAGCGCGGCGGCGGCCGACGCGGAGTAGCCGACGACCCGTTCGAGAAAGGTCGGCGCCCACAGGACCACCGAGAACTCGAACGAGCAGCTGGCAAACAGCAGGACCCAGTAGGCCCAGAACGGCGGGGGCAAACGGCCCCGCGCGTCCGGGCTCCGTACTTTGCGTTCCGGCAGCGCGACGTTGCGGAAGATGAAGATCAGCGTCAGGGCGATGAGGCCGCCGAAGATGACCGACGGGCGCCAGCCGAAGCCGGCGGCGACGAACAGGCCCGTGGAGAGCGGCCCGACGAGCGCGAACGCGTAGGCGAGGATCGCCTGCTCGGAAAACGCGTGCCCGCGCTGCTCGCCGTGGAGGTCGGCCATGATCGCGGGGATGACGGCCGGAACCAGTCCGCCGCCGAGACCCATCAGAAGACAGCTCGCGATGCTCGCCCACGCGGCCGGTGCGACGCAGAGCAGCAACGCGCCGAGGCCAAGCCCGGCGCCGCCCAGCCGGATTGCCATGCGGCGCCCGAGCGCGGCCGAGATGCTGTTGCCGAACAGGCTCGTGATGATGACCCCGAGCGCCATGGCGCTCGAGTGGAGGCTCACCACGCGATAGCTCAGCGTGAATTCGGTCTGCAGGAACGGGATGACGTTCCCTTGCACGTTGAAGAGATAGATCTGCGTCGCGATCAGCAGATAGCCGAACCAGGTCGCCGGATAGCGGACAAATCTCGCCGGTGCGCCGGCGGCGGTGTTGGTCGCGTCCATGGTGTCGCCCCCCGCGCGCCGGCGGCGCGCTTCTCGCTACCCTGTCTCGGTCTCTTCGATCGTGTAGCGGGTGACGAGCGGCGCCTGGGAGAGCGCGAAGACGAAGGTCAGCGGCAGGATCGCGAACACCTTGAACGTCACCCAGGTGTCGGTGGAGACGCTCCGCCAGACGATCTCGTTGAGGATGGCGAGAAAGAAGAAGAACAGGCCCCAGCGGATGGTGAGCTTGCGCCAGCCCTCGTCGGTCAGCTTGAAGACCGCGTCGAAGACGTAGCCCAGGAACGACTTGCCGAAGAAGAGCCCGCCGATGAGCACGCCGCCGAACAGGCAGTAGATGATGGTCGGCTTGATCTTGATGAACGTGTCGTCGTGGAGCCAGAGCGTCATTCCGCCGAACACCACGACGACGATTGCCGTGACGAACGGCATCAGCGGCAGGCGCCGGGTCAGCGCGAAGGAGATCGCCAGCGCGACAAGCGTCGCCACGATGAATGTGGCGGTGGCGAAGAAGATCGAGCCGCCGAGGGCGGCGACCGCCGGCCATGCTGCCGCGATCTGGTCGCCGCGCGCGTTGGCAATGAAGAAGAGGACCAGCGGCCCCATCTCCAGCGCCACTTTCAGCCACGGATTGAGCTTCTTCTCGGCCGGCGTGTGCGGCTCGTTGGGGGCGTGTTCAAAGGTCATGGTTGTCTCTTGGCTTTCCGGGTCCGCCCGCGCCGCTTGTTGCGCAACCTAGAGCCCCACCAGCGCCTTGGCAAAGTCGTCGGCCGAGAACGGTTCGAGATCGTCGATTCCTTCGCCGACGCCAATGAAATGCACTGGCAGGCCATATCTCGCCGCGATGGCGACCAGAATGCCGCCGCGCGCCGTGCCGTCCAGCTTGGTCATGACAAGGCCCGTCACCCCGGCGCGACGCCCGAAAATCTCGACCTGGTTGACCGCGTTCTGGCCGGTGGTGGCGTCAAGCGTCAGGAGCACCGAATGCGGGGCGGTCGGATCGACCTTGCGGATGACGCGGATCACCTTCTCCAGTTCCGCCATCAGCGCGTCCTTGTTCTGGAGACGGCCGGCGGTGTCGATGATGAGCACGTCGGCGCCGTCCGCTTTCGCTTTCGTCAGTGCGTCGAAGGCAAGGCCGGCGGCGTCGGCGCCCTGTTCGCCGGAAACGACCGCGGCGCCGGTGCGCTCACCCCAGATCTTCAGTTGCGCGATCGCCGCGGCGCGGAAGGTGTCGCCGGCGGCGAGCATCACCGTCTTGCCTTCGTCGCGGAGCTTGGCGGCGAGCTTGCCGATGGTGGTGGTCTTGCCGGTCCCGTTGACGCCGACGACCAGCACGACGTGGGGTTTGAGTGCCGGATCGATGACGAGCGGCCTGGCGACAGGCGCCAGCGCCTTGGCGACCTCGGCGCCCAGCACCTGCTTCACCTCGTCGTCGCCGATCTCCTTGTCGAAGCGGGTGGCGCGCAGCGCATCGGCGATGTGGGTGGCGGTGGCGCTGCCGAGGTCGGCGCGGATCAGCAGATCCTCGAGGTCTTCCAGCGCCGCCGCGTCGAGCTTGCGCTTGGTGAAGACGGCGGCGATTCCCTCCGACAGCGCGCCGGACGAGCGCGAGAGTCCGCTCTTCAATTTCTGGAACCACGACTGGCGAGGTGCAGCCGCCGGTGCCTCCTTCGGCGTTTCGCCGCCGCTCTTCGATCGTCCGAACAGCGCCATCACGCCGCCTCGGCGAGCGGGGTGGCGATCAGGTGGCGCCGCGTCTTTCCGGTGATGCGTGCGTCGACGAACGTGCCCGGCTCACCGTCGACTTCGGCGAGCGCGAATTGCTCGGTCCGCCCGACGCCGCCGTTCTCGACCAGCAGGCGGCGGACCTTGCCCTGCTCGGCGGCGAGATGGGCGGAGAGCGCGGCGGCGCCCTTCTCGCGGAGGCGCGCGGCACGTTCGCGGACAAGTCCGCCATCCACCTGGGGCATCCGCGCCGCCGGTGTCCCCGGCCGCGGCGAGTAGGGAAAGACATGCAGGTACGTGAGCCTGCATTCGTCGACTACGGAAAGCGCGTCGGCGAACATCGCGTCGGTCTCGGTCGGAAATCCGGCGATGAGATCGGCGCCGAAGACCACGTCCGGGCGCAAGCGCCGCACTTCCTCGGTGAAGCGGATCGCGTCGGCGCGGCTGTGGCGGCGCTTCATGCGCTTCAGGATCAGGTCGTTGCCGTGCTGGAGCGACAGGTGAAAATGCGGCATCAGCCTTGGCTCGGTGGCGATCGCGTCGAGGAGGTTGTCGTCCACCTCGATCGAATCGATCGACGAGATGCGGAGCCGCGGCAGCTCGGGGGCGGCGGTGAGGATCGCGTTGACGAGCGCGCCCAGCGTGGGCGCACCGGGGAGGTCGGCGCCATACGCGGTGAGGTCGACGCCGGTCAGCACCACCTCGCATGTACCGGCGGCTGCGATCGCATGTACACGTCGGACAATTGCGTCCATCGGGACCGAGCGCGAGTTGCCCCGTCCGTAGGGAATCACACAGAACGTGCAGCGGTGATCGCAACCGTTCTGGACCTCCAGAAACGCCCGCGTCTTGCCGGCGACCTCGGTCACCAGGTCGCCCGGATTGTCCCGGACGGCCATGATGTCGCCGACCGAAACCCTTGATCGGGTTACATAATTCGCGCCGTTCAGCTTCTCGGCGTTGCCGAGGACGCGGTCGACCTCGGGCATGGCGGCGAAGGTGTCGGGGTCGGTTTGGGCTGCGCAGCCGGCGACCACGATCGTGCGTTCCGGGTTGTCGCGCTTCGCCCGGCGGATCGTCTGGCGCGCCTGGCGCACCGCTTCCGCCGTCACCGCGCAGGTGTTGACCAGCAGCGCATTCTCCAATCCCGCCGCCGCTGCTTTGCGGCGCATCGCCTCGCCTTCCAGCGCGTTCAGCCGGCAGCCGAACGAGACGACCTCGACCGTCATCACGCGGCGCCCCCTTGTTTCCCTCCCCCTGAAAGGGGGAGGTCGGAGCGCGTAGCGCTCCGGGTGGGGGTCGCAAGGACTGCCAACCCAATCTCCTCAACCGGTGCTGCCTCGCGTTGCAGGCGTCGCACCTGATTCGTCTTGTGAGGCGTGCAGTTGAAACGGCTCATGGCAGACCCCCACCCGAAAGCCGCTGACGCGCCTTTCGAGCTCCCCCTTTTAGGGGGAGGGGGGCGACGCTGATCCAATCAGGGCTCATCACGCCGCGCCCTGCGCCGGCGCCTCCCAGCGCAGCGTTTCCGGGTCGAGGGTGCCCTCGAACTCCGCCTCGACCGGCCCGGTCATGAACACGTGGTTGTCGGCCTTCCACTCGATGGTCAGCGGCCCGCCGGGAAGCGTCACCACGACCTTGCGGTCGGTCAGCTCCTTGCGCGCCGCTGAGACGGCGGCGGCGCAGGCGGCGGTGCCGCAGGCCCGCGTGATCCCGACGCCGCGCTCCCACGTGCGGAGCGTGATCGCGTCCGGCGCACTGACGTGGGCGAGCGAGATGTTGGCGCGCTCGGGAAAGATCGGATGGTTCTCGAGCAGCGGCCCGAAGCGTTCGAGATCGTAGGCGCTGACGTCGTCGACCCAGAAGATCGCGTGCGGATTACCGACGTTGACGACCGAGGGCGAATGCAGGACGGGCGCGTCGATCGGCCCGATCTGCAATTCGATGGCGCGGGTGTCGTGGAACTCTTCCGAGAGCGGAATCTTGTCCCATGCGAACGCCGGCTCGCCCATGTCGACGGTGATCGTCTCCGGCTGACCGGTGTCGAAAGCCCGCAGCATCCCGCTTGCCGTCTCGATTGTCGCGCTTCCGCGTCCGCTCTCGCCCATCAGCAGCCAGCCGATGCAGCGCGTGGCGTTGCCGCAGGCGCCGACCTCGCCGCCGTCCTTGTTGTGGATGCGCATGAAGGCGTCGGCGCCGTGGGGCGAGCGCTCGATGGTGATCATCTGGTCGAAGCCGATGCCGTCTTCGCGGCCGAGCTCGCGGATCGCCTGTTCGGGCAGGCGCACCGGCCCCTGACGCGCGTCGAACACGAGGAACTCGTTGCCGAGGCCGTTCATCTTGCGGAAGGGAATGGCAGCGCCGCTCATCGCCGTCGCGAGCCCGAAAAGCCGTTGGGAATCCGCCTCTATATGGCGGATCGGGTGTGAAAACGCCAGAAGCGGCGGCCTGTCTTCACCGGAGCGTCGTGTGATCGTCAACGAGGCCGGCTATGGCTTCGGCCAAGGCCCGCCCGGTGAAACCACTTCATTTCATCTCGCTCTGGACTCCGGCCCCGCCGGCGCTGTTTTTGGCGCCGGCGGCTTTTTCGCGAGCCGGCATCAAGAGGAATTGAGCGGGCGCGACCGTAACCTTGGCCTATGGTCGGAGCGAACTCCTCGGGTGACACCAAAGCCCGTCCCGGGAGACGCTTCCTTGATCCGGACCCAGTCCAGCCGCCGCGCCTTCCTTCTGTCCTCGGCCGCCGCCGTCGCCACCTCGGCGATCCCCGGCGCGATGTCCGCCTTCGCCGCGGAACGGGTCACCGTCGTCCAGTTCAGCGACGCCGGCCGCCGCATCGGGCGCGTCACCCGCGCCAAGGTCGTCAAGAGCGACGCCGAATGGCGCAAGCAACTCGATGGCCTCGCCTTCACGGTCACCCGGCAGGCCGGCACCGAGACTCCCTACAGCGGCCCCAACTGGGACAACCACAGCGCCGGCCTCTATCGCTGCATCTGCTGCAACAACGCGCTCTTCAGCGCCGACACCAAGTTCGATTCCGGCACCGGCTGGCCGAGCTTCTGGAAGCCGATCGCGAAGGAGAACGTCGTCGAAACTTCAGACCGGAGCTTCGGGATGCTGCGCGTGGCCGTGTCTTGCGCGCTTTGTGATGCCCACCTCGGGCACGTCTTCGACGACGGACCGAAACCGACCGGCCTGCGCTACTGCATGAACGGGGTCGCGATGCGGTTCATTCCGCGCCCGGCTGCCTGAACCCGAAAGGAACGACCATGACCGACCGCCTCCGCTTTCTGCCGACCCTCGCCTTCGCCGCTGCGATTGCACTGCCGCTTGCCTTCGCCGCCGTGACGGCGGGCAACGCCGCCGAGCCGGCGGTCAAGATTCCCGCGCCCGCCATGGACGAGCCGGCCACCAGCGGCATGGAGACGGTGATCTTCGCCGGCGGCTGCTTCTGGGGCGTGCAGGGCGTCTTCCAGCACGTCGACGGGGTCGCCAGCGCCGTCTCCGGCTACGCCGGCGGCACGCTCGCCAATCCGACCTACGGCGATGTCGGCACCGAGCGGACCGGTCACGCCGAGTCGGTCAAGGTCACCTTCGACCGCTCGAAGATCAGCTACGGCAAACTCCTGCAGATATTCTTCTCCGTGGCCCACAACCCGACTGAGCTGAACTACCAGGGCCCCGACCAGGGGCCGAGCTACCGCTCGGCGATCTTCACCATGACCGCCGAACAGAAGAAGATCGCCGACGCCTACATCGCCCAGCTGGACAAGGCCAAGCTGTTCCCGGCCAAGATCGTCACCGAGGTGACGCCCTACACGAACTTCTATCAGGCCGAGGACTATCATCAGGACTACGCCACGCTGCACCCGGACCAGCCCTACATCGCCTGGAACGACCTGCCCAAGATCGCCAACCTGCAGAAGTTCTTCCCGGACGTGTGGCGCAACAAGCCGGTGCTGGTCTTCGCGTCGAACGGCTCGTAGCGCCGGGCCGGCGTGGCTGCCTCGGGAGGTGTGCTGAATTGCACCTCCCGGAGCCGTCGAATTCGCGTAGTCTCACCGTACATGCGGAGCACCGAAGCGGGCCGTTGGCCCAAGGTTCTGGCCGGCTATCGTGAGCCGAGCGGCGGGCGGAGCATCGCCGAAATCCTCATCACCGCGCTGCCTTTGGTCGTGCTCTGGGTGTCGATGTGGGCCTCGCTCAGCGTCGGCTACTGGCTCTGCCTGATCCTGGCGGTGCCGGCGGCGGGGTTCCTCGTCCGCCTGTTCATGATCCAGCACGATTGCAGCCATGGCGCCTTCTTTCGGCGGCGGGCGGCCAACGATTGGGTCGGCCGGGTCATCGGTGTCTTCACACTGACGCCGCACGACCTGTGGCAGCGCACCCACGCCCTGCACCACGCCGGTTCCGGCAATCTCGCCCATCGCGGCATCGGCGACGTCACCACCAAGACGGTCGCCGAATATCGCGCGCTCAGCTGGCGTGGACGCATCGCCTACCGGCTCTATCGCAATCCGATCGTCCTGTTCGGCATCGGGCCTGCGTACCTGTTCCTCATCCAGCACCGCCTGCCGCTCGGCATGATGACCAAGGGCTGGAAGCCGTGGCTCTCGACGATCTTCACCAACGTCGGCATCGCCGCGCTGGCGGCGGGGCTCATCTGGCTCACCGGCATCTGGGACTTCCTGATGGTGCATCTCACGATCGCCGTGATCGCCGCCTCGATCGGGGTGTGGCTCTTCTATGTCCAGCACCAGTTCGAGCACACCTCTTGGGAGAGGGACGCCGACTGGAGCCATCCGGAGGCGGCGCTCAACGGCAGCTCGCACTACGACCTGCCGGCGGTGCTGCGCTGGTTCACCGCCAATATCGGCATCCACCACGTCCACCACCTGTCGAGCCGCATCCCCTATTACCGGCTGCCGCAGGTCCTGAAGGACCACCCGGAGCTCGCCGAGGTTGGCCGGCTGAAGCTGCTGGAAAGCCTCTGGTGCGTCCGCTTGGTCCTCTGGGACGAGGGGCGCAAGCGGCTGGTTTCGTTCCGCGAGGCCCGCCGGAATGCGCGTGCCGACGCCAGGGCCGCTTCCACCGCGGCCTGATAGGCTCGCCTTCCATGAGTCAAAGCGATCCCGGTCCCGGCCCGCGCCTCGGCGCCGCCGTCCTTTGCGTCGCTGCCGGCGCGATCGTCTGGGCCGGCCTTTCACTCGCTGCCGGCGGGCGCGAGGCGTGGGACACGCCGGCATACTGGTTGATCGGCATCCCGGTTTTCGCAGTCGTTGCCGCGGTCGCGGGCTACCTCGCGCCGGTCCGGGTCTGGCGCTGGCCCGTCTGGATGGCCCTGGGACAGATGGTGACGCTGTTCCTGATCAGACCCGGAACAGGTCTCGGCCTTTTTCCGCTGGCGCTCCTCTTCGTGGGGCTGCCAATGGTGATCTTCCTGACCGTGCCGGCGCTTATCGGCGGTGCGATCGCGCGTCGCGGCTGGGACCGGGCGCTCCTCGCCTGAGGGCCCGCCCTTGATTGACTCGGCGCCTGCCGCCACGTAAACCCCGGCCGACTCTGAAGAGAGCCTGACTTTTGTGAAGCCCACCGGGGCTGTGACCCCGGAGGTCAGCGTCCGCCAGCGCGTTGCGCCCGCGGGCGCGAAATCGTTTGGGAACAACGACGTAGCAGATGTTTGAATCGCTTTCAGAACGCCTCGGCGGCATCCTCGACAAGCTCACCAAGCGCGGCGCGCTGTCGGAGGCCGACGTCAACGAGGCGATGCGCGAGGTCCGCCGGGCGCTGATCGAGGCGGACGTCGCCCTCGATGTGGTGCGCTCGTTCACGGACAAGGTGCGCGCCCGTGCCGTCGGCGCCGAAGTCATCCGCTCGGTGACGCCGGGCCAGATGGTCGTGAAGATCGTCAACGACCAGCTGGTCGAGATGCTGGGCTCCGAGGCCCAGACGATCGACCTCAACGCGCCGGCGCCGGTGCCGCTGATGCTGGTCGGCCTGCAAGGCTCGGGCAAGACGACGACCGCCGCCAAGATCGCGCGCCGGCTTGCCGACCGCCAGAAGCTGAAGGTGCTGATGGCCTCGCTCGACGTGCGCCGTCCGGCCGCGCAGGAGCAGCTGAAGGTGCTCGGCGTTCAGGCCGGCATCGATACGCTGCCGATCGTCGCCGGCCAGTCGCCGGTCGAGATCGCGCGCCGCGCCGAGACCGCCGCGCGCCTCGGCGGCTACGACGTGTTCCTGCTCGACACCGCCGGCCGCACCCACATCGACCAGCCTTTGATGGCCGAGATGGTCGAGATCAAGCAGGCGACGAAACCGCACGAGATCCTGCTGGTCGCCGATTCGCTCACCGGCCAGGACGCGGTCAACGTCGCCAAATCCTTCAACGACGCGGTCGGAATCACCGGCATCGTGCTCACCCGCGTCGATGGCGACGGGCGCGGCGGCGCGGCGCTGTCCATGCGCGCCGTCACCGGCCAGCCGATCAAGCTGATCGGTGTCGGAGAGAAGCTCGACGCGCTGGAAGACTTCGACCCGTCGCGGATCGCCGGCCGCATTCTGGGCATGGGCGACATCGTCGGCCTGGTCGAGAAGGCCGCCCAGAACATCGACATGGAAAAGGCGGCGAAGTCCGCCGAGAAATTGCGCAAGGGGTCTTTCGACCTCGACGATCTCGCTGACCAGCTGAAGCAGATGCAGCAGATCGGCGGCATGAGCGGCGTCATGGGGATGCTGCCCGGCATCGGCAAGGCCAAGAAGCAGATCGATGCCATGGGCCTCGACGATTCCGTCTTCCGCCGCCAGGAGGCGATTATTTCCTCGATGACGAAGAAGGAGCGCAAGACCCCCGACATCCTGAAGGCGAGCCGCAAGAAGCGCATCGCCGCCGGCTCCGGCACGCGCGTCGAGGAGGTCAACAAGCTCCTCAAGATGCACCGCCAGATGTCCGACATGATGAAGCAGATGGGCCGCGGCAAAGGCATGTTCGCGCGCATGGGCGGCATGATGGGCATGCCCGGCATGGGAGGCGGCATGCCGGCGATGGACCCGGCGGCGCTCGAACGCCTCGCCAAATCCGGCGGCCTTCCCGGTGGCGCGCCGGCGTTGCCGCCCGGTCTGAAACTTCCCGGTCTCGGCGGCGGGGCAAGCTTCCCCGGCCTGCCGGGCCTGCCGAAAAAGAAATAACTCCGATCCCAACCCAAGGAACCGAACGAACATGTCCCTGAGAATTCGCCTCACCCGCGCCGGCGCCAAGAAGCGGCCGTTTTATCGCATCGTGGTCGCCGACTCGCGCTTCCCCCGCGACGGCCGCTTCATCGAGATCGTCGGCACATGGAACCCGATCCTGCCGAAGAACGATCCGAACCGCGTGGCGCTCAACACCGAGCGCATCCAGCACTGGATGAGCCACGGCGCGCTGCCGACCGATCGCGTGCTGCGCTTCCTGGACGCGGCCGGCCTTGCCAAGCGGCCGGCGCGCAACAATCCGCAGAAGGCGGCGCCCGGCAAGAAGGCGCAGGAGCGCGCTGCCGCCGCGGCCGCGCCGGCCGAGGCCGCTCCGGCCGAAGCTGCCGCCGAGGCGCCGGCGGCTTAGGCTGACGGCGTAGGCTGACTGTGCCGAGGCTGGCGACCCCCAACCGGAGCGCTGTGCGCTCCGACCTCCCCCTTGCAGGGGGAGGGGGCGGTGCCGGCTTCTGTGCAAGCATTGAGAGACCCGCAGTTCGTTCCCTCCCCCTGAAAGGGGGAGGTCGAAAGCCGCGCGAGCGGATTTCGGGAGGGGGTCGGTCATGAGTCGCCATCCGGGCGAGCGTCCTTCGTCTCCCGCCGGCAGCCGCACCGTCGTGGTGGCGCAGATCGGCGCCGCCCACGGCATCAAGGGCGAGGTGCGGCTGAAGCCGTTCACCGACGTGCCCGGTGACGTCGCCGCCTACGGCCCGCTGACGGCGCCGGACGGGCGCGTCTTCGAGATCGTCTCGGTGCGGCCGGCCGCCGGGTCTTCGCCCGGCATGCTGGTCGCGCGCCTCAAGGGCATCGAGGATCGCAACGCGGCCGAGGCGCTGAACGGGCTGGAACTCTCCGTGCCGCAGGAGCGGCTGCCGGCGCCAGCCGAGGACGAATACTACCACGCCGATCTCATCGGCCTCGACGCCGTGTCGGAGGACGGAACCTTCCTCGGCATGATCGTGGCCGTCCCCAACTACGGCGCCGGCGACCTCCTCGAGATCGCGCCGAAGCGCGGCGAATCGCTGCTCATCCCGTTCACCGCGGCGTTCGTGCCCAGGGTCGATGTGAAGGCCGGCCGCGTGGTGGTCGTGCCGCCGACCTTCGTCGGCGACGACGAGGACGCGGCGTCGTGACGTTCCGCGCCACCGTCCTCTCGCTGTTCCCGGAGATGTTTCCCGGTCCCCTCGGCGTCAGCCTCGCCGGCAAGGCGCTTGCCGACGGCGTCTGGTCGCTGGAGGCGCGCGACATCCGCGCCTCGGCAACCAGCAAGCATCGCAACGTCGACGACACGCCGGCCGGCGGCGGCCCGGGCATGGTGCTGCGCGCTGACGTTCTGGGTGCGGCCATCGACGCGGCATCGCCCGCCGACGATCCGCGTCCGCGCCTGCTGATGAGCCCGCGCGGCCGTCCGCTCGATCAACCGTGGGTGCTGGAACTTGCTGGCGGGCCCGGCGTCGTGGTCGTGGCCGGCCGGTTCGAGGGCGTCGACGAGCGCGTCATCGAAGGGCGCAACCTCACCGAAGTGTCGGTCGGCGACTACGTGCTGTCGGGCGGCGAGATCGCCGCGATGGCGCTCATCGACGCGGTGGTGCGGCTGCTGCCAGGGGTCATGGGCAACGCCCAATCGGCGGAAAGCGAGAGCTTCGCTGCGGGGCTCCTCGAATATCCGCAGTACACCCGGCCGCAAGACTGGGAAGGGCGGACGATTCCCGAGGTGCTCCTGTCGGGCGATCACGGCCGCATCGCGGCCTGGCGGCGGGCGGAGGCGGAACGGCTGACGCGGACGCGGCGGCCCGATCTCCTTGCCGGCGCTAAGGAGCCGGGAAGGAATTCGCGCTAAGACAACCCCCCTTCGTTTCTGGCGTTCACGAGCGATGCTGCCATGTCCGAGCCCGTAGAACTGACCGCCTACGCCATCGACGGCCATCAGGTTTCGATCCGCCCGGCGCCGGTCGGCCGCGACTGGATGGACGCGACTCCGGAACGCTTCGCCTACCGCTGCCTGCCGCTCAACATCGCCAACGGCCTCGGCTGGGAAATCCTGTCGCCGTCCGGCTTCACCGCCGAATGGAACGGCGAGCCGGGCTTCGATTGCATCAAGGTGACGCCCGACCGGGGCACGACGGCGATGGCGCTCAGCCACTTCGGCAGCGGCGTGCTGACCTTCCATGTCTCGTGCCTGTTTCGCACATCGCCCGGCTACGATCTCGTCGCGCAGGGGCCGATCAACCGGCCGAAGGACGGAATCTCCGCACTCACCGGGGTGATCGAGACCGACTGGTCGCCGTTCGCGTTCACCATGAACTGGGTCTTTACCCGGGCGCACCTGCCGGTGCGCTTCGAGAAGGGCGAGCCGTTCTGTCACATTTTCCCGATCGAGCGGGGAATGCTCGAGAAGATGGCGCCGCGGATGCGGGTCCTGTCCGACAATCCCGAGCTGAAGCGCGATCACGACGCCTGGTCGCAGAGCCGCAGCAAGTTCATGGAAGACCTCAATCAGCCGGGTTCCGAGGCCGAGGCGGCACGCTGGCAGAAGTTCTACTATCGAGGCCTTGGCCCGACCGGCGAGGCGACCGGCCCCGGGGACCACCGCACCCGGGTCCGCCTCAAGCCGTTCAAGGGCAGGGAGGAGCCGGATTGACCGCCGGTGGCCGGGGGTGCTTGGCGGGAATCGACAAAGCCATCCGATTGGCGTATGCAACCGGCCGATTTTCAACCGGAATGACCGGCGGACAGCGCAGAGGCGCCAGCGGCGCTCGCCTTCCCGTCTGAACAGAAAGGCCGTCCTCCAAATGAACGTAATCCAGGAGCTCGAAAAAGAGCAGGTCGCCCGCATCATGGGTGAGAAGAGCCTGCCCGAATTCGCCCCCGGCGATACGGTCAGGGTGAACGTGAAGGTCACCGAAGGGACGCGGACCCGCATCCAGGCCTACGAGGGCGTCGTCATCGGGCGCGCGGGCGGCGGCCTCAACGAAAACTTCACCGTCCGCAAGATTTCGTACGGCGAGGGGGTGGAGAGGGTCTTCCCGATCTATTCGCCGTCGATCGATTCCGTCGAGGTGGTGCGTCGCGGCAAGGTGCGCCGCGCCAAGCTCTATTATCTGCGTGGATTGCGCGGCAAGTCGGCCCGCATCACCGAGAAACAGACGGCGCGTGGCGCCGACGCGGAGACGGCTGCTACCTAGCCTGCCGTGCTCTTTTCGGATTCTCCTGAGGCGGCTCCGGCCGCCTCTTGCGTTTTGCCGCTTGCCGCCCGGCTGAAGTCGGGCGAGGCCATCCTTGCCGTCGGCGTGGCGGAACAGCTCGCGTTCCCGGCGGACGTTGTCTATTCGCCCGTCTGTTGCTACCTAAGCCAGCATGATGACGACGGTCTTCACCTCGCCCGTGCGCCGGCGCCTCCGCGGCACCTTCGATTTTGCCGCGATCGCCGACCGCCAGCGCATGCCGTGGCGCTTCCTGGCGCGGCACGTCACCGTCGACGGTCTCGCCCGCGCCTGATGCCGGCGTTCGCGCCGGCCGCGCTGCCGCGCCGTCTCCTCGCCTTGCTCGCTTGCTGCATCCGGGGTCCGGCCTCTGCCCAGAAGCCCTTCAGGAACCGTAGCCATGGCCACCGACAAACCGCAGACCCTCTACGACAAGATCTGGAACGATCACCTTGTCCAGGAGGAGCCTGACGGCACCTCGCTCATCTACATCGACCGCCATCTCGTTCATGAGGTGACCAGCCCGCAGGCCTTCGAGGGCCTGCGCTTGGCGCACCGCACCGTGCGCGCGCCGAACCGAACGCTGGCCGTGGTCGACCACAACGTGCCGACCACCGATCGGCGCGGCGGCATCCACAATGAGGAGTCGCGCGTTCAGGTCGAGACCCTGGCGAAGAACGCCAGAGAATTCGGCATCGAGTATTTCAACGAGCTCGATCACCGGCAGGGCATCGTCCACATCATCGGGCCGGAGCAGGGCTTCACGCTGCCCGGCATGACGATCGTGTGCGGCGACAGCCATACCTCGACGCACGGCGCCTTCGGCGCGCTCGCCCACGGCATCGGAACGTCCGAGGTCGAGCACGTGCTGGCCACCCAGACGCTTATCCAGCGCAAGGCGAAAAACATGCGCGTCACCGTCGACGGCGCCCTGCCGCCCGGCGTCACCGCCAAGGACATCATCCTGTCGATCATCGGCCACATCGGCACGGCCGGTGGCACCGGGCACGTCATCGAATACGCCGGCGAGGCGATCCGTGCCCTGTCGCTGGAAGGCCGCATGACGGTCTGCAACATGAGCATCGAGGGCGGCGCCCGCGCCGGCCTCATCGCCCCTGACGAGACCACCTACGCCTACATCAAGGGCCGCCCGAAGGCGCCGCAGGGTGCGGCACGGGACATGGCGCTTGCCTACTGGCGGACGCGCTTCTCCGACGAAGGGGCGGTGTTCGACGAGGAGGTGAGGCTGCACGCCGCCGACCTGCCGCCGCTGGTCACTTGGGGGACGAGCCCGGAGAACGTCGTTTCCGTCGAGGGCAAGGTGCCCGATCCGGCGGACATCGAGAATCCGGAGAAGCGCCGCGCCGTCGAGCGGGCGCTTGCCTACATGGGGCTCGAAGCCAACACGCCGATCAAGGACATCACCATCGAGCACGTGTTCCTCGGGTCGTGCACCAACGGCCGCATCGAGGACCTGCGCGCCGCGGCCAAGATCGTCGCCGGCAAAAAGGTTCACGAGGGCGTCGCGGCGATGGTCGTGCCGGGTTCGGGGCTGGTGAAGGAGCAGGCGGAGCAGGAAGGCCTCGACAAGATCTTCCTGGCTGCGGGCTTCGAGTGGCGCGAGCCGGGCTGTTCGATGTGCCTGGCCATGAACGAGGACCGGTTGAAGCCGGGCGAGCGCTGCGCGTCGACCTCGAACCGCAACTTCGAGGGCCGTCAGGGCTTCAAGGGCCGCACCCACCTGGTGTCGCCGGCCATGGCGGCGGCGGCGGCGATCGCCGGCCGCTTCGTCGACGTGCGCGAGTGGCCGATGTAGGGCCAACGAAAAAGCCCCGCCCGATTGGCTCGGGCGGGGCATCGTCAGATCACGTTTGGGTCCGAAGCCGGCTCAGCCCGTCGGCCAATTGCGATGGTCCGGCGGGTAGTGCCAACGCGGTGGCGGCGGATACCCCCAATACGGCGGCGGACGGCGGTAGATGCGCGGCGGAGGCGGCGCGGGGTAGTAGACCACCGGCGGCGGGGGCGCGTAGTAGCCCCAACTCGGCGGCGGCGGGCGGCGCGACCACCACGGGGCCGGCGGGGGCGGTGCGGGATAGTAGACCGGCGGCGGGTAATAGCCCGGCCCGGGCACGACGACGTCAGGTTTGGCCACCTGCGCCGAAGCCGTGACCGGCAAAGTCGTCGCGGCGATCATGCCAAGCGCGGCGGTCGCCAAAAGGGTTCTCGCAAGCATGATAGACAGTCCTCGGTGTGCGGTCGGCCCTTTGTCCCCGGATCGGTCGATCCGTCCGCCGACTGTGAAGCCGGATTATGGCCATGCTCTGTTAACCCAGCCTGAGGGGACCGTTCATCCGACGTTCAGCGGAGCGCCATATTCGTGAACGCCCGCTTGACCGGCGCCCCCGCCGGCGCCGAGTGTCTGACCCATGGCTGACGATTTCCGCGACCGGCTGGCACCCTCCCTGGACGACATCGGCGCGATTGCGCGGATCGCGTTTTCGGAACTGCCGCGCGAATTCCGCGAGCTGGCCGGCGATATCCAGTTCCGCGTGGCGGAATTTCCCGAGCCGAGTGTGCTGGAGGAACTCGAGGCCGAGTCGGATTTCGATATCCTCGGCCTCTTCCAGGGGGTCGGGATGGCCCACGACAACGCCGTTCCCCTGACCGGGCAGATGCCCAACATGATCTGGCTCTATCGTCGCCCGATCCTCGACTACTGGGCCGAAAACGAGGAGACCCTCGGAGCGGTCGTGACCCACGTGCTGGTCCACGAAATCGGCCACCATTTCGGCCTTTCCGACGACGACATGGAACAGCTCGAGGCTGACGCCGGGTAGTCAGCGTGTTGCAAGGCGGGCCTGCGTAGGGAACCGCGCCGCCGTCCGTGACGGTGGTGTCTGGTTCCTCCCAACCCGGATTGTATGAGCATGTCCCTGTTCGGTTCACACCTTCGCTACGGCACCGTGGCGCAGGGTTTTCACTGGCTGACCGCCGCCCTTGTCGCCGCCGCCTGGTTCACCGCCAGCCACCACGGTGGCGCGTTGCATGAAACGCTGGGCTTTTCCGTCTTCGTGATCGTCGCCCTCAGGCTTCTGTGGCGGCTGCTCGATCGTCGCCCCAGCCACGAATTGTCGACGCTGAGCACAGTTTCCTCGCGCGCCGTGCACGCGCTGCTCTACGTGCTGCTGCTCGCGATCCCGGCGAGCGCCATGGTCGGCTCGTGGCTGGAAGGCCACGAAATCGCGGTCTATGGCTTCGCCCTTGGCCCGTACTTCACCCTCTCGCGGAGCCTCGGCCACCAGATCATGGAAATCCACCAGCTCATGGGCACGGGCATCATCTGGCTCGCCGGCGGGCATGCGGTGGCGGCGTTGTTCCACCATTACTTCCGCAAGGACGGCGTGTTGCGGGCGATGCTGCCGGGCGCCCCGGCCTAGGCTGCGGTCGCCACCGTCAGGGCGAGTTCGGCCATCGCTTCCAGCGATGAGGCGCGCTCGTCGGGGGTCAGCGCCTCCGACGTGACCAGCGAATCGGACACCGCGCAGATCGATACGGCGCGGCGCTGGTGGCGGGCGGCGAGGGTGTAGAGCGTCGCGGTCTCCATCTCGACGCCGAGCACGCCGTGGCGCTGGAGCACCTCGTAAACCTTGAGCCCGTCCGGGTGATAGAAAACGTCGCTCGAGACGATGCCGCCGACGTGCCAGTCGAGGCCGCGCGCTTCCGCCGTCTCGACCGCCTTGCGTAACAGGCCGAAGTCCGCGGTCGGGGCGAAGTTGTACATGCCGAAGACGTCGCGGTTCATGGCCGAGTCGGTGCTGGCCGTCGACGCGATGACGATGTCGCGAAGCTTCACGTCGGCGCCGAGACCGCCGCAGGTGCCGACGCGGATCAGCGTCTTGACGTCATAGGCGGTCATCAGCTCGTGAACGTAGATGGCGAGCGATGGCTGGCCCATGCCGGTCGCCTGGACGCTGACCGGCTTGCCCTTGTAGGTGCCGGTGTAGCCGAGGCAGTTGCGCACGCTGTTGACGAGGCGCGGGGCGTCGAGAAACGTCTCGGCGATCCACTTGGCCCTCAGCGGGTCGCCGGGCAGCAGAACGGCATCGGCGTAGTCGCCCTTCCCGGCGGAGTTGTGCGGTGTCACCGGCGCTTCCTCGCGGCTTGACGTTGAGCGCCGAGCGTCGCATGAGAAGCGCCCGAAAGGAACAGGCTCATGGACAAGTTCACCACGCTCACCTCGGTCGCCGCGCCCCTCGACATGCTCAATGTCGACACCGACATGATCATCCCGAAGGACTATCTCAAGACGATCGCCCGCACCGGTCTCGCCAAGGGCCTGTTCGCCGAGCTGCGCTACAACGACGACGGTTCGCCGAACCCGGATTTCGTGCTGAACAAGCCGGCCTACGCGCACGCCCAGATTCTGGTTGCCGGCGACAACTTCGGCTGCGGGTCGAGCCGCGAACATGCGCCGTGGGCGCTCCTCGACTACGGCATCCGCGTGGTCATCTCGACGCGCTTCGGCGACATCTTCTACAACAACTGCTTCAAGAACGGGATCCTGCCGATCCGCGTGTCGAAGGAAGATCTCGACAAGCTCATGGACGATGCCCAGCGCGGCGCCAACGCGCGCCTGGCGGTCGACCTCGAGAAGCAGGAGATCACCGGGCCGGACGGCGGTACCGTCCACTTCGAGGTCGATGCGTTCAAGAAGCACTGTCTGTTGAACGGCCTCGACGAAGTCGGCCTGACCCTGGAGAAAGCCGGCGACATCGGCGCCTTCGAGAAGAAGGCCGCTGCCGAGCGTCCCTGGATCTGAGACCCTAGCTGGCTTCCTTGCGGGGCGCTGGCGCCGGCGCCCGGTTCTTCATCGATTTGTCGAGCTCGGCAATGGCGTCGGCGATGGCGAGCGTGCGGCGCGCGGCGCGTTCGTGCAGCCGCTCGACCATGCGGCCGGAAAGGCGCAGGACCTCGAGACCGACGTTGTCGGGAAGCGCGAACGCCTCGACCACCTGACGCGCCCAGGCGATCTCGTCGCCACTGGGCGCGAACGTTTCGTTGGCGACCGGCACCTGGCTTGGATGCACCACGGTCTTGCCGTCCAGTCCCATGTCGCGGCCCTGCCTGCACTCGGCGCGCAGCCCGTTGCGGTCGTCGAGGTCGTTGAAGGTGCCATCGAGGATGGCAAGGTTGTGGGCGCGCGCGGCGAGCAGGGTTTGCTGCAGCGAGGGCAGCAGCGCGAACCGGTCGGGGCGGGGCGGGGCGCCGATTCCGGCGGCGAGATCGTTGGTGCCGATGACGAAGCAGGTGACCGCCGGGGCGGGGAGGGCGGCGACGGCGCCGATGGCGGCGGCGTTGAGGACGCCGACCGGCGTTTCGATCATCACCCACAGCGGCATGTCGCGGGGGGCGCCGGCGGCGGCGAGCGCGGCGCGGGCGCGGCGCACGTCGTCGGTGCGCGCGACCTTGGGGATCAACACGGCGTCCGGGTGGATCGCCGATACCGCCGCGATATCGCGGGCGACCCACGGCGTGTCGAGCGCGTTGATGCGCACGACGATCTCACGCGACCCGCCGAGGAGGGACGTCACCACGTCGCCAACGGCGGCGCGGGCGCGGTCCTTCACGGTCGCGGCGACCGAATCCTCCAGATCGAAGATCAGAACGTCGGCCGGCACCTCCTTCGCCTTGTCGAGGGCGCGGGCGTTCGATCCAGGGACGTAGAGGGCGCTGCGGCGGGGGCGCGCGCTGATTTCGCGTCTCGTCTGCATTCTCTCAATTGTCCTTGCCGCGAATGCGAGACTATCAAAGGACGCCGGCTTTGCTCCATTCAATTGCGTCCGGGGCGGGCCGCGGCATGAACGAGGTCACAGGCACCATGGCGAAGCCGGCCATCATCGTCATCAACAGCCATGTGGTGCGCGGGTCGGTCGGCGGCCGGGCGAGCGTGTTCGTGCTGGAACGCATGGGCTTTCCGGTCTGGTCGGTGCCGACCGTGGCCTTTCCCTGGCATCTCGGCCATGGCCGCGCGACGCGCATCGCGGCCGATGCGGCCGCCTTCCGAAGCCAGCTTGCCGACCTTGCCGGGGCGCCATGGCTGGGTGAGGTGGGCGCCGTTCTCTCAGGTTACCTAGGAAGTGCCGAACAGGCGGGTCCGATTGCCGACCTCGTCGAAGCCGCCAGGCAGGCCAACCGCCGGGCGATCTACCTTTGCGATCCGATCGTCGGCGACAGCGACGGGTTGTTCCAGCCGCCGGCGGTCGCCGAAGCGATCCGTGACCGCCTCTTGCCGCTTGCCGATATTACCACCCCCAACCGCCATGAACTCGCCTGGCTCACCGGCCGCGACCTCGCCAACAACGCCGACGTCGTTGCCGCGTCGCGTCGCCTCGGCGTCGCGGAAACCGTCGTGACGTCCGCGTTTGCTCCGGCGGGCGAGATCGGTACGGCGGTTATCGCCGGTGACGAGGCGCATCTCGCCACCCACCGCCGGGTCGCCGAGGCGCCGCACGGCACCGGCGACCTGTTCGCCGCGCTGCATCTCGGCCATCGCCTCGACGGCGCTCCGCCTGTGGTGGCGGTGGAGCGGGCGCTGTCGTCGGTGCTGGCCCTCATCGACCTCGCGGCCGAGACCGGCGCCGACGAAATGCCACTCGCGGCCGGACAGGGCGCCTTCCTGGCACCCCCCAGCGGCGTGACGCTCGCGCCGCTCGCTCAGGCTGGGGGAGGGGGTTTGCGGAAGACGCCGAGGCGGAAGCCGAGATAGGAGGCAACCGTCGCGACGCCGGTGCTGGCGACCAGCGCCGCCAGCGGCCAGGTCGCCGGCCACACCAGCAGGATCACCACGTAGATCGCGTAGTTCAGCGCGTTGGCGCTCCAGGCGACCGCGGCGAACTTCATGAACTCGCGGAGCGACGGCGGCGCCTTGACCGCGAACGTGATCGTGCGGTGCATCAGCCACGCCACGACCATGGCGATGGAGATGGCGATCAAGCGCGCCGAGAACGGGTCGAGGCGGGCGACGTGGATCAGAAAGGTGGTGATGCCAGCGTCGATCAGGAACGCCGTGCCGCCCGAGAGGACGAACCCGCCCCAGTGGCGGAACGAACGCCTATCGGGTCCGGCGGCGGACACCGGGGGAGCGCTCGCCTGCCGCTCAGGCCGCCTTGCGCTTGGGCTGGATCAGCTTGCGGTTGACCAGCACCTCGGCGATCTGGACCGCGTTCAGCGCGGCGCCCTTGCGGAGATTGTCGGAGACGACCCACAGCATCAGCCCGTTGTCGACGGTCGGGTCCTCGCGAATGCGGCTGATGTAGGTGGCGTCCTCGCCGGCCGCCTCGACCGGGGTCACGTAGCCGCCCGGCTCGCGCTTGTCGACGACCAGGCAGCCGGGCGACTCGCGCAGGATGTCGCGCGCCTCGTCGGCACTGATCGGGTTCTCGAATTCGATCGCCACCGCCTCGGAATGGCTGATGAACACCGGCACGCGAACGCAGGTCGCCACCAGCTTGATCTTGGGGTCGAGGATCTTCTTGGTCTCGGCGACCATCTTCCATTCTTCCCGGGTGAAGCCGTCGTCCTGGAAAACGTCGATGTGGGGGATGACGTTGAAGGCGATGCGCTTGGGAAACTTCTGCGCCTCGACCGGGTCGGAGACGAACACCGCGCGCGTCTGCGTGAAGAGCTCGTCCATGGCGTCCTTGCCCGCGCCCGACACCGACTGGTAGGTGGCGACGACGACGCGCTTGATCCGGGCGCGGTCGTGGAGCGGCTTCAGCGCGACGACCAGCTGGGCGGTGGAGCAGTTCGGATTGGCGATGATGTTCTTCTTGCCGAACGAGGCGATCGCGTCGGCGTTCACCTCGGGCACGATCAGCGGCACGTCGGCGTCGTAGCGCCAGGCCGACGAATTATCGATGACCACGCAGTTCTGGCGGCCGATCTTCGGCGACCATTCCTTCGACACCGAGCCGCCTGCCGACATCAGGCAGATGTCGACGTCGGAGAAGTCGAAATTGTCGAGCGTCTTCACCTTGAGAATGGAGTCGCCGAAGGACACCTCGGTGCCCTGGCTGCGGCGCGAGGCGACCGCGACGACCTCGTCGGCGGGAAAGCCGCGTTCGTCGAGAACCGAGAGCATCTCGCGCCCGACGTTGCCGGTGGCGCCCACCACCGCGACCTTGTAGCCCATGTTCCGAACTCCGGTTTTCGTTGTCTTCGCTTCTGACTTTGCGGACGCGCTCGCCCGCTCCCGGCTGGCGTCCGCGGGGAGGAAATGGTCCGTGCGGTCGCCAGCGATGAATTACGTGGTGAGTTTGGTGGTTTTCGGCGCGAGCGCCGTCGTTGCGGTCAGCGCCGCCGGTCCGTCAGCCTTGTTCGGCAGGGCAGGCCCGGTCATTGGAAAACCCCCGAAAACCGCGCTCCTTCTACGCCAACGCGCCGCGATGTCAAAGCGCACCTTGCGGATTCGGTCCGGCTACGCCGCGCGGGCCAGTTGACGTATGATGCGCCAGTCCCTAAGTTGCGAATAGTTATCATTCTCAGATTGGTTCGTCTTGGGTCTTCCGTCCGCCCCCCGCGTCCCCGCCATGCTTCGCCGAGGCCCGCGTGGCCGTCGCTGAGCGGGGCCTCACACAGCGCGCCGTGCAGGCTATCCGGGGGGTTCTCTCCGGCGAGCGGCGCGGTCTGCTCAACGCGCGCTTCTTCGTCGGGCCGGCGGTCATCGCCTCGATCGCCTACATGGACCCCGGCAACTTCGCGACCAACATCCAGGGCGGCGCACGGTACGGCTACACGCTGTTGTGGGTGGTGCTCGTCGCCAACCTCATCGCCATGCTGTTCCAGACGCTGTCGGCAAAGCTCGGCATCGTCACCGGCACCAATCTCGCCGAGATGTGCCGCGAGCAGTTTCCTCGCTCGGTGGTCGCGGTCATGTGGGCGGTCAGCGAGGTCGCGGCGATGGCCACCGATCTCGCCGAGTTCCTCGGCGGCGCCATCGGCCTGGCGC
The DNA here is from genome assembly GCA_963843565.1 of uncultured Alphaproteobacteria bacterium. GTDB lineage: Bacteria > Pseudomonadota > Alphaproteobacteria > Rhizobiales > Kaistiaceae > DASZQY01. The sequence continues at coordinate 489,580 of CAWJKY010000004.1, read as the reverse complement.
TGCTGTTCGGCCTGCCGCTGATCGCCGGCATGGCGATCACCGCGGTGGTCACCTACGGCATTCTCCTCCTGGACCGCGGCGGCTTCCGCCCGATGGAGCTGGTCATCGGCGGGCTGGTGGCGATCATCGGCGGCTGTTACCTGATCGAGATGTTCATTGCCCCGGTCGACTGGGGTGCCGCGGCCTACGGCACGTTCGTGCCGATCATGCCGGACGGCGGCGCGCTGCTCATTTCGGTCGGTATCATCGGCGCCACCGTCATGCCCCACGCCGTCTACCTGCATTCGGGGCTCACCCAGGGGCGCGTGCCGATCCACAACGCCTCCGAGCGTCACCGGGTGCTGCGCTACTCCAACATCGAGGTGGTGGTCGCGCTGGTCGTGGCGGGGATGGTCAACATGGCCATGGTGATGATGGCGGCTGCCGCCTTTCACGCCGGCCACAGCGAGGTCTCCGAGATCGAGACCGCCTACCACACGCTGACGCCGCTGCTCGGCGGTGCGGCGGCCAGCGTCTTCCTGGTCTCGCTGATCGCGTCGGGCACGTCGAGCTCGGTGGTCGGCACCATGGCCGGCCAGATGATCATGCAGGGCTTCGTCGGCTTCCGCATCCCGATCTGGGTGCGGCGTCTGGTGACCATGATCCCGGCGTTCGTCGTCGTCGGCCTCGGCGTCAACGCAACGCAGGCGCTGATCGTCAGCCAGGTGATCCTGTCGATCGCGCTGCCGGTGCCGATGATCGCGCTGGTGCTGTTCACGCGCCGCGCCGACATCATGGGCGAATTCAAGAACCGGCGGCTGACCAATTTCGCGGCCTGGGTCGGCGCTGCGGTGGTGCTGACGCTGAACGTGGTGCTGATCCTGCTGACGTTCGGCGTGCCGATTCCCGGCCTGTCCTAGCCGGGCTGGCCGGCGGCCTTGCCGAACTCGGCCATCGCTTCGGGGGCGATCTTTTTCAACCCCGTCAGGTCGAGGCCGCGCTTCATCAGGTCGAAGACCAGCGGCCGCGGATGGTCCTTGTGATCGACATAGATGAAGTAGGTGCGCGTGTTGCGCCGGCCGAGGGCGACGTGCAGCCGCCAGTCGGTGAGGGCGTCGGCCCGCCCCTCGACACGCATCGTCGAGAATGGCCGCCACAGCGTCACCGTGGTGCGGCCGCTGGCGGGGTCGCGGGTCAGGTCCATGACCCGGTCGCGCACCTCGTTCAGGAGTTCGCGGCCGCCCCAGATGGCGCCGCCCACGAAGATCACACCGAAGATGTAGCCGTCCTCGCCGCCGCCGCCGTTGGCGGCGCGCCAGATTTCCCACAGGCCGTAGAGACAGATGACGATCAGCACGACCATGGAGATCAGGTTGCGCGTTGCGAAACCCGGGTTCCTGTAGAGCGTTTCCATCAGGCGAGTTCGGCGAGGATGGCGTCGCCCATTTCCGTCGTGCCGACCCGGGTGGTTTCCGGCGTCCAGATGTCGGCGGTCCTCAGGCCCTTGTCGAGCACCGCCGAGATCGCCTGCTCGAGGCGGTCGGCGGTCTCGCCCATGGCGAAGGAATAGCGCAGCGCCATCGCCAGCGAGGCGAGCATGGCGATCGGATTGGCGATGCCCTTGCCGGCGATATCGGGGGCGGAGCCGTGCACCGGCTCATAGAGCGCCTTGCGCCGCCCGGTCTTGGGGTCGGGGGCGCCCAGCGAGGCGGACGGCAACATGCCGAGCGAGCCGGTCAGCATGGCGGCGACGTCGGACAGCAGGTCGCCGAACAGGTTGTCGGTGACGATCACGTCGAACTGCTTGGGCGCGCGCACCAGCTGCATGCCGCCGGCGTCGGCGAGCATGTGGTCGAGCTGAACGTCGGCGTACTCGCGCCGGTGGACGTCGGCGACGACGTCGCGCCACAGGACGCCGGTCTTCATCACGTTGCGCTTCTCCATCGACGTGACCTTGTTGCGCCGGCTGCGGGCAAGGTCGAAGGCGACGCGGGCGATGCGCTCGATCTCGTAGGTGTCGTAGACCTGCGTGTCGACGGCGCGCTTCTGGCCGTTGCCGAGGTCGGTGATGGTCTTGGGCTCGCCGAAATAGACGCCACCGGTCAGCTCGCGCACGATCAGGATGTCGAGGTTCTCGACCAGCTCGCGCTTCAGCGACGATGAGTCGGCAAGCGCGGCGTAGACGATCGCGGGCCTGAGATTCGCGAACAGCTGCAGGTCCTTGCGGAGCCTGAGCAGCCCCGCCTCGGGGCGCACGTCATAGGGCACCGCGTCCCACTTCGGCCCGCCGACCGCGCCGAAGATCACCGCGTCGGCGGCAAGCGCCCGCTTCATGGTGTCCTCGGCGATCGCTTTCCCATGGAAATCGTAGGCGGCACCGCCGACCAGGTCGTCCTCGGTCTCGAAGCCGGCGCCCTCGTTGTTGAGAAAGGCGATGACGCGCTTCACCTCGGCCATGACTTCCGGGCCGATCCCGTCTCCGGGCAGAAGCAGAAGATGACGGCTGGGCATAGGGTTGTTCCTTGGGCGCGATCAACAGCGCTGGTTAGATGGGCGGCGGGGGGTTTTCAAGTCCCGGCCTTGCCAGGGCCTCAGCGCCCGCCGATTGTCGCAAGCCGAACGGGAGCACGACCATGGCCGGTGAGGCGCCGCGCAATCCGCGGGAGCGTTCGGGGTATCGCCTCGACTTCGACGACGATTTCGACGGCGGCGCGCTCGACCGGTCGAAATGGGTTCCCTACTACCTGCCGCACTGGAGTTCGCGGGCGGCGTCGGCGCCGCGCTACAGCCTCTCCGGCGGATGCCTGACACTGTTCGTTGCCGACGACCAGCCGCCCTGGTGTCCCGAGTTCGACGGTGACGTGCGCTGCTCCTCGATCCAGACCGGGCTGTTCGCCGGGCCAGTGGGCAGCGCGATCGGTCAGCACAGGTTCAAGCAGGGCCTGTCGGTGCGGGAGGCGCAGGAGCCGGCGGCGCTCTACGTGCCGCAATACGGATACTTCGAGCTCAGGGCGAAGATGGACCTTGGGCCCGACGATCTGGCATCGCTCTGGATGATCGGCTTCGAGGACCAACCGAACCGGTCGGGCGAGATCACCGTCTGCGAAGTCTTCGGCAACGGGATCGGCCGCGAAACCACCGAGTTGGGCTACGGCATCAAGCCGGTCAACGATCCCGACCTGACGGCGGACGAATTCCACGTGGACACGCTGCCGTTCGATCCGGGCGCCTTTCACGTCTACGGGGCGGAGTGGAGACCCGATGGGGTAGCGTTCTTCCTGGACAACATACCGCTTGGCAGCGTCGCGCAGAGCCCGGCGTACCCGATGCAGTTCATGCTCAACGTCTATGCCCTGCCGCCCTCGGCGTCGAACACCGGCGTGCGCCACCGGCCGAGCTTCACGATCGACTACATCCGGGGCTACGGACCGCTCGCCTGAACGCGGGGTGCTCCGCCGCCCCGGGATTGGCAGAACGGGCGTTTTGACGCGCCGCACCATCGGCGCTATGACGACGACCGGGATTCTTCACACTTTTTCCGGGGCTCAGACGACGGCAATGTCCTCCGCCGATCTCAAGGCGAACCGACCCCTTTCGCCGCATCTGCAAATCTATCGCTGGCCGATCACCATGACCATGTCGATCGCCCACCGGGTAACCGGCGGGGCGCTCTACTTCGGCACGGTGCTGTTCGCCGCGTGGCTGGTGGCGCTGGCGATGGGGGCCGACGCGTTTGGAATCGCACAGGCGGTGGTCGCCTCGCCGATCGGCCTGCTCGTGCTGTTCGGCTACACATGGGCGCTCATCCACCATCTCCTCGGGGGCCTGCGCCATTTCGTGTGGGACTTCGGCTACGCCCTCGACGCGCCGGCTCGCAACCGCATTGCCTGGGCCAACATCGTCCTGTCGGTCGTCCTGACGCTTGGCGTCTGGGCGGTGGCGATCTTCCTTCGGTAGCGCCATGGCCACCCCGCTCCACCGCGTCCGCCACTACGGCTCGGCCCACGACGGCACCGTCCACTTCTGGCGTCAGCGCCTGACGGGCGTCGCCGGCGCGGTCCTCACCGTCAGCTTGATCGGCGTGCTGCTCAGCGTCGTACACGCCGGCTATGGCCAGATGGCCGCCGTGATCGGCTCGCCCATCGTGGCGGCGTTGATCATCCTCTTCTTCGTGTCGATGGCGATCCACATGCACCTCGGCATGCAGGTGATCGTGGAAGACTACATCAGCGGCGAAGCGCTGAAGATCGTGCTGCTCGGCGCGAGCGTCCTGTTCTCGTTTGCGGTTGCAGCGGTCGCCATCCTCGCCGTCGCCAAGCTCGCGTTCGGAGGTCTGTGATGGCTGAGGTCAACGGCGCGCCGGGGGTCAACGGACGGGCCTATGCCTTCATCGACCACACCTTCGACGTGGTGGTGGTGGGCGCCGGCGGCTCGGGTTTGCGCGCCGCGCTGGGCTGCGCCGAGGCGGGGCTGAAAACCGCCTGCGTCACCAAGGTCTTCCCGACCCGTTCCCACACCGTTTCCGCCCAGGGCGGCATCGCCGCCTCGCTCGGCAACATGGGCGAGGATGACTGGCGCTGGCACATGTACGACACGGTCAAGGGCTCCGACTGGCTCGGCGATCAGGACGCCATCGAGTACCTGTGTCGCGAGGCGCCGGCCGCTGTCTACGAGCTCGAACACTACGGGCTGCCGTTCTCGCGCACCGAGGACGGCAAGATCTACCAGCGCCCGTTCGGCGGCATGACCACCCACTACGGCGAGGGCACGGCGCAGCGCACCTGCGCGGCGGCTGACCGCACCGGCCACGCCATGCTGCACACGCTCTACGGCCAGTCGCTCCGCCACGCCTGCGAGTTCTTCGTCGAGTACTTCGCCCTCGACCTGATCATGGAGGAGGGCGAGTGCCGCGGGATCGTGGCGCTCTCGATGGAAGACGGCACGCTGCATCGCTTCCGCGCCCAGAAGACGATCCTCGCCACCGGCGGCTACGGCCGCATCTTCCAGACCTGCACCGGCGCCCACACCCAGACCGGCGACGGCAACGGCATGGTGCTGAGGGCCGGCCTGCCGCTTCAGGACATGGAGTTCATCCAGTTCCACCCGACCGGGGTCTACGGCGCCGGCGTGCTGATCACGGAAGGCGTGCGCGGCGAGGGCGGCTATCTCACCAATTCGGAGGGCGAGCGCTTCATGGAGCGCTACGCCCCGCACGCCAAGGACCTTGCCTCGCGCGACGTGGTCTCGCGCGCCATGACGATCGAGATTCGCGAGGGCCGCGGCGTCGGCGAGCACAAGGACCACATCTTCCTGCACCTGGCCCACCTCGATCCGGCGGTGATCCACGAGCGCCTGCCGGGCATCGGCGACCTGGCGCGCATCTTCGCCGGCGTCGACGTGACCCGCGAGCCGATTCCGGTGCTGCCGACGGTCCACTACAACATGGGCGGCATCCCCTCGAACTATCGCGGCGAGGTGCTGACCAAGGTCGACGGCAACCCGGACACCGTGGTTCCCGGGCTGATGGCGATCGGCGAGGGCGCTTGCGTGTCGGTGCATGGCGCCAACCGCCTCGGCTCCAACTCGCTGATCGATCTGGTCGTGTTTGGGCGGGCGGCGGCGAAGCGCGCCGCCGAGACCATCGAAAAGGGCAATCAGCGCGAGCTCCGCAAGGATGCCGGCGATGCCGCGGTTGCCCGGCTCGACCGCTACCGCCGCGCCAGCGGCGGCACGTCGACCGCCGAACTGCGGCGCTCCATGCAGAAGGTCATGCAGGACAACTGCGCGGTCTTCCGTACCGGCGAGGTGCTCACCGAGGGCCACGAGCGCATCCACCAGCTGTGGGCCGGCGCCGACGACATTCGCGTCACCGACCGTTCGCTGATCTGGAACACCGACCTCATCGAGACGCTCGAGTTCGAGAACATGATCGTCCAGGCGGTGGTCGCCATGGATTCTGCCCTCAACCGGACCGAGTCGCGCGGGGCGCATGCCCGCGAGGACTATCCGGACCGCGACGACAAGAACTGGATGAAGCACACGCTGGCGTCGATCGACGCCGCCAGCAAGACCGTCACCCTCGACGACCGGCCGGTGCACGCCTTCACGCTCACCAACGACGTCAACTACATCGAGCCCAAGGCCCGGGTGTACTGAGGACGTCCCGGGCGCCTGCTCCGGATTTCTCCAGTGGTTTCAGTGCGTTGGCTTCGCGCGTCGCGAGCGGCCCGGCGCGATTTCCCGCTTGACGTAAAAATCCATTTTATTTCAATGCTTTAGGTGACGGCCTCCACTGTTCATCCACTATTGTTAGCTGTTATTGAGCGCCTGCCGCGAAAAAACATGACGCTGTTGCCAATTTGCCCTATCTATTAGGTGGCCCGAGACGGCTGGGATACGTGAGCGATATCCGAGCCTTAGAGCGGTTTGTTACCGACCCTGCCCGTTTCGTTCCGGCTTGTGCCTCCCCCGAGGCACGGGCTGTTCTGTTCAAGGTGCAAAAGTTCACGACGATGGCGCTCGCCACCCTTTCGCAGTCCGGATATTCGGTCAAACCGCTTCACGAAAAGCTCGGCTACAGGCCGGGCTCGAAGATCGCATTCGTCGCCTTGCCGCAAAATCTTGCGACGCTTCCGGGAACGGTGGATTTCGGCAAGGTCGCCAAGCGTGGCGACTGGTCGCGGCCGATCGGTCCGGCCACCTACGACACCATCCACGCCTTCACCAAGAGCCGGGCCGAACTCGCCGCCGGCCTGCCGAAGCTGCGCAAGTATCTGAACTCCGACGGCATGATCTGGATTTCGTGGCCGAAGAAGGCGGCGAAGGTGGCGACCGACGTGACCGAGGACGTGGTGCGCGCCGAGGCGCTGAAGCTCGATCTGGTCGACGTCAAGGTCGCGGCCGTCGACGATACGTGGTCGGGCCTCAAGCTCGTCATCCGCGTCGATCGCCGCTAGAAGTCCTCCTCGTCACGATGGACCGGGTACGCCCGGTCCGGGCTTTGGTTGAGCGCAGGAGGGCGCGGCGATGATGATGCGCGGGATGAAAAGCCGCACGTTGAAGGGGCCGCGGCGGGTCGGCGCGCTGATCAATGCGCGCTCCGACCTCGACCGACTGGTGGCCACCCATTCCGGCCACGTCGTCAACAAGTGGGAGCACTACTACGAGATCTACGACTGGCACCTCGGTGCCTATCGCGATCAAGCTCCGTCCATCCTTGAGATCGGCATCCAGGCGGGCGGGTCGTTGGAGCTCTGGCAGCAGTATTTCGGGAAGGGAGCGCGGATCGTCGGAATCGATATCGATCCGGAGTGCAAGCGATTCGAGCGCGAAGGCATCTCCGTGCGCATCGGTAGCCAGGCGGATCCGGCGTTTCTGGAAGCCGTCGCCGCGGAATTCGGCCCCTTCGATGTCCTCATCGACGACGGCAGCCATCAGTTCGACCACCAGATCACCAGTTTTCGAACGCTTTTCCCGCATATCCGCGAGAACGGCGTCTACGCCTGCGAGGATACGTGTTCGTCGTACTGGAAACCGGAGTACAATGGCGGGGTAGGTGAACCGGGTACGTTCGTCGAGTTCACGAAGGGCCTGATCGACGAGATGAATGCGTGGTTCTGGCGCGAGGGTGTTGAAGACCAACCGGACGCATTTGCAAAATTCGCCCACGGCATGCATTTCTACCCGGCGCTGATCGTGATCGAAAAGCGCCCCATGCGGGCGCCACTCGTCACACCGGTGGGCAAGCGGGAGAAGTAGCCGTCCACGCGACGGGGGCAGGACCATGGTTGAATTCACGCTTCCCAAGAACTCGAAGGTCGGCAAAGGCAAGACGTGGCCGAAGCCCGCGTCGCCCAAGGGCCGCCTGGTTGAGTTCCGTATCTACCGCTTCGATCCCGACGCGCCGGACAATCCGCGCCTCGACGTGTATTTCGTCGATCGTGGCGCCATCGCGCCGATGGTCCTCGACGGTCTCATCTGGATCAAGAACACCGTCGATCCGACGCTGACCTTCCGCCGGTCGTGCCGGGAGGGCGTGTGCGGGTCGTGCGCGATGAACGTCGACGGTTCCAACACGCTCGCCTGCACCAAGGCGATCGACGACATCCGCGGCCCGGTGAAGATCTATCCGCTGCCCCACCTGCCGGTGATCAAGGACCTCGTTCCGGACCTCACGACCTTCTACGCGCAGCACCGCTCCGTCGAGCCGTGGCTCAAGACGGAGACGCCGCAGCCGGAAAAGGAGTGGCAACAGAGCCACGACGACCGCGTCAAGCTCGACGGGCTCTATGAGTGCATCCTGTGCGCCTGCTGCTCGGCCTCGTGCCCGTCGTACTGGTGGAACGGCGAACGCTATCTCGGCCCGGCGGTCCTGCTGCAGGCCTACCGGTGGCTGATCGATTCGCGCGACGAGGCGACCGGCGAGCGGCTCGACGACCTCGAGGACCCGTTCCGCCTCTACCGCTGCCATACGATCATGAACTGCGCGCAGACCTGCCCCAAGGGCCTCAACCCGGCGAAAGCCATCGCCGAGGTCAAGAAGATGATGGTCGAACGGCGGGTCTAGCGTGCCGTCTGGCGGAACCTTGCCCGAAACCCGCTACAATTGCGGTCTAAAGACGATTCGCGGCGCGCGGTCTCGAAAACGCAAGAAGGACGGGTTGATGGGGTTGAGAATTGTGGTGCCGGTTGTGGCGCTGGCGGTTGCGCTTGCCGGGTGCGGTTCGATCGGCTCCATCAGCATGCCGTGGAAGAAGAACAGCACGACCTCCCCTGACATGCTGCCCTCGGCGACCGCCGTCGGCCCGGTGGACAGCACCGATATCGGCCCGCCGGGCGGCACCACCGTCGATGGCAGCACCGGCGACGTCACTGATGCCGGCACGGCGGGTGGCGATCAGTCGCTGGCGCCCCCGGCTGGCTCGCAGACCGCTGCGGTCGGCGCTGGCGGCAATCTCGGCCGCACCGACCTCCTCGGCGGCTGGACGATCGCCTCGGGCAGCGACTCCTGCCAGCTGTTCATGACGCTGACCAGCTGGACGGGCGGCTACCGGGCCTCGACGCGCGGCTGTACCGACCCGACGCTGAAGTCGATCCAGGCGTGGAACCTGCAGAATGGTCAGGTCACGCTCGCCGGCCAGGGCGGCTCGCCGATCGCCACGCTTTCGTCTTCCGGCAACAACCGCTTCGACGGCCAGGCCAACGGACAAGCCATCTCCTTCTTCCGCTGAGCTTCGCGCCGCACGCATGACGCCGCGACACGCCCGGCGCGGCGCGGGGTCGGTGGCCGACCGCTACGCGGCGATGGTCGCTTCCGGCGCGATCAGCGAAGACGTCCAGCAGCGCGCTGTCGTCGCGCACCTCGATCGTCTCGCCGCCGATCTGAAGGCGGGCGGCCGCGCCGGCCTCCTCAAGCGCTTCGCCGGCCGCGCGCGTGCGTCGCCCGCCGGTCTCTACATCGACGGCGAGGTCGGGCGCGGCAAGACCATGCTCATGGATGCCTTCTTCGCCGCGGTGTCGGTGCCCCGCAAGCGGCGCGTTCACTTCGACGCCTTCATGAGCGACATCCAGGATCGCATCCATGCGGCCCGCACCGGCGGCAATGGCGGCGATCCGATCGCGCCGGTCGCCGCCGATGTGGCGCGCGAGACCAGGCTCCTCTGCCTCGACGAATTTCAGGTCACCGACATCGCCGATGCGATGATCCTGGCGCGGCTGTTCTCGGCGCTGTTCGACCGCGGCCTCGTGCTGGTGGCGACGTCGAACGTGGCGCCCGAGGGCCTCTACCGGAACGGCCTCAACCGCGGCCTCTTCCTTCCCTTCATCGATGTGCTGAAGAGCCGCGTGACCGTCGTGCATCTCGAGACACCCACCGACTATCGGCTGGCGCGCCTCGCCGGTTCGGACGTCTACGTGACGCCGCTGGGGGCGGCGGCGCACGCCGCGCTCGACCGCTTGTGGCGGCGCCTTGCCGGGGACGATCCCGGGCGTCCGGCGACGCTCAGGACACGAGGCCGCGACATCGCCGTGCCGCGCTCCGCCGAGGGAATCGCCCGTTTCGCCTTCGCCGATCTCTGCGAGGCGCCGCTCGGCGCCCACGACTACCTCCAGATCGCGCGGGCCTACGACACCGTCTTCGTCGACGACATCGCGGTGATCGCGCCGGAGCGGCGCGACGTGGCGCGCCGGTTCATCCTCATGGTCGACACGTTCTACGATCTTCGCGTCAAGCTGATCGCGTCGGCGGCGGCCGAGCCCGCGGCGCTCTATGCCGCGCGCGGCGGCGAGGAGGCGTTCGCCTTCCGGCGCACCGTCTCGCGGCTGACCGAGATGCGCTCGGCGCCCTACCTCGCCGCCCCGCACGGGGCGCGCTAGCACCGCCGACATCAGGCGACGGTACGCGACCGCCAGTGTCATCAACGCGGAACGGATCGTTTTCAATCTCAAGGGCAATGCGTATCGGTTGGTGGTTGCGGTTGATTTCGAGAAAGGGATCGTCTGGATCAAGTGGATTGGCGATCACCGGGCATACGATCGTATCGACGTGGCAAAGGTGAAGCATGGCAACTGACATCAGGCCGATCCGCACGCGGAAGGATTACGAACGCGCCCTCGCGGATGTCGAAAAGCTCTGGGGCGCCAAACTCGGCACGCCGGCAGGCGATCGCCTCGAAGTGCTGGCGACCCTGATCGATGCCTATGAAGCCGAGCATGAGCCGATGGACCCGCCCGACCCGGTCGAGGCCATCAAGTTTCGCATGGAGCAGCAGGGCCTGAGCCGCAAGGATCTCGAACCACTCATCGGCACACGCACCAGGGTCGCCGAAATCCTCAATCGCCGCAGGGGCCTGTCGATCGCCATGATCCGTCGGCTGCACGAGGGGCTTGGAATCTCGGCTGACGTTCTGATTCGCCCGGCGCGCAGCGACGCTGCCTGACGGCGTTTCGCCGCGCGCCGACCCCGCCGCTTGCGCGGCAACATCATTAGGGTTAGTCAACCGGACCGGCCGTTTCCGGCCGATCAGACCAACCTTGTCGCGAGGAAATCCCGCCATGGCGCGCCCACGGATCGCATTGATCGGAGCCGGCCAGATCGGCGGCACGCTGGCCCATCTCGTCGGCCTCAAGGAGCTCGGCGACGTCGTCATGTTCGACGTCGTCGAAGGCATCCCGGACGGCAAATCGCTCGACATTGCCGAGGCTTCGCCGGTCGCCGGCTTCAACGCCCGCTTCGTCGGCACCTCGGCCTATGCCGCCATCAAGGGCGCCGACGTCGCCATCGTCACCGCCGGCAGCCCGCGCAAGCCCGGCATGAGCCGCGACGACCTTCTCGAGATCAACCTCAAGGTCATGGAGCAGGTCGGCGCCGGCCTCAAGAAATACGCCCCCAAGGCGTTCGTCATCTGCATCACCAATCCGCTCGACGCCATGGTGTGGGCTCTGCAGAAGTTCTCCGGGCTGCCCAAGGACATGGTCGTCGGCATGGCCGGCGTGCTCGATTCGGCCCGCTTCCGCTATTTCCTCGCCACCGAGTTCGACGTGTCGGTGGAGGACGTCACCGCCTTCGTGCTCGGCGGCCACGGCGACACCATGGTGCCGCTGACGCGCTATTCGACGGTTGCCGGCATCCCGCTCCCCGACCTTATCCAGATGGGCTGGACCACCAAGCAGCGGCTTGAGGAAATCGTCCAGCGGACCCGCGACGGCGGCGCCGAGATCGTCGGCCTGCTCAAGACCGGCTCGGCCTTCTACGCGCCCGCTCATTCGGCGATTGCCATGGCGGAGAGCTACCTCCGGGACCAGAAGCGCGTGCTGCCGTGCGCGGTCTGCCTGAAGGGCGAATACGGCGTGCGCGACCGCTATATCGGCGTGCCGGCGATCATCGGCGCCAAGGGCGTCGAGCGGGTCATCGAGATCGACCTCGCCAAGCCGGAACGCGCCATGTTCGACAAGTCGATCACCGCCGTGGAGGGGCTGGTCGAGGCCTGCACCCGCATCGTGCCGGCGCTGGGGAAATAGATCCGGCGGAGCCGGCGAGGGGGGGCAGGCGTGAACATCCACGAGTACCAGGCCAAGGCGGTGCTCCGCGAATTCGGCGTTCCGCTCGCAAACGGCGTCGCGGTGTTCTCGGCCGACGAGGCGGAAAAGGCGGCGGCCTCGCTGAAGTCGCCGATCGTCGTCGTCAAGGCGCAGATCCACGCGGGCGGGCGCGGCAAGGGCAAGTTCAAGGAAGCTTCCGCCGGTGCCGCAGGCGGCGTGCGTCTGGCGAAGTCGCCGGCCGAGGCCGCCGCGTTTGCCGGCCAGATGCTGGGCGCCACGCTGGTCACCAAGCAGAGCGGCGCCGACGGCCGGGTGGTGCGCCGCCTCTATCTGGAAGAAGGCTCGGCGATTGCCCGCGAGCTCTATCTCTCCGCGCTCGTCGATCGCGCCAACGGGCGCATTGCCTTCGTCGTCTCCGAGGCCGGCGGCATGGACATCGAGGAGGTCGCCGAGAAGACGCCGGAGAAGATCGTCACCGTCCACGTCGATCCGGCGGCGGGCTACAGCCCCTACGTCGGCCAGACGATCGCCTATGCGCTCGGCCTCAGCGGCGACGCGGTCAAGGCGTGCATGAAGCTGGTCGCCGGCCTCTACGAGGCATTCATGGCCAAGGACATGAGCCTGGTCGAGATCAACCCGCTGGTGGTCACCGAGACGGGCGAGCTTCTCTGCCTCGATGCCAAGATCAACTTCGACGACAACGCGCTGTTCCGCCACCCGGACATCGCGGCCCTGCGCGACCCGGACGAGGAAGACCCGCGCGAGGTAGAGGCCGCCAAGAGCGACCTCAACTACATCGCTCTCGACGGCACCATCGGCTGCATGGTCAACGGCGCCGGGCTGGCCATGGCGACCATGGACATCATCAAGCTCTACGGCGCCGAGCCCGCCAACTTCCTCGATGTCGGCGGCGGCGCCAGCAAGGAAAAGGTCACCGCCGCCTTCAAGCTGATCACCGCGGACCCGAGCGTGAAGGGCGTGCTGGTCAACATCTTCGGCGGCATCATGCGCTGCGACGTGGTCGCCGAGGGCATCCTCGCCGCGGTTCGCGAGGTCGGGCTGACGCTGCCGCTGGTGGTGCGGCTGGAAGGCACCAACGTCGAACTCGGCAAGAAGCTCATCGCCGAATCGGGCCTCAACGTCATCAGCGCCGACGACCTCGACGATGCCGCCCAGAAGGTCGTCAGTGCGGTGAGAGGCTAGGCGGGGTGGCAATCCGGGCCATCCTCGCGGCGGCGCTCCCGATCCCCATGATCCTCGCGTTCGGGATGGCGCGCGCCGAGGAGCCGCAAGTCGTGGCGCTTTCCGATTTCGCCAGCGTGTGCCCGGCCGCGCTGCTCGGCGCCGGCGGGCTCGACGAAGCGCTCGCCCGGGCGGGCCTGCAAGAGAGCTACGGCGCCACGATACGCAATGCGGTCAGCCGGAACTACGTCAGTGCCGACGGGAAACGCCTCGTCGCGGTGATCCGGCAAACCTTCGCGGACAGCGAGCGCGGCTATTGCACGGTCGGCGTGATTGGCGCGGTGGCGCCGGACGCGGTCCTGGGACTGCGGGCGACGCTCGAGGCCAACCCGTTGCTCGGTCCGCTCGATGGCGAAATCATCGCGCCCGCGCCCGGCATTGTTTCGGCGACGCTGAAGCGGCCGGGTCTGGCGCCACTCGTCGTTGTCATCCTCAATGCCTCGGGCTCCGTGGCGTCGCTCGCACTCGAAACCTGGGCGTCCACGCCACCCCGTTAGTTCCCGCCAGAAGCGAAACCCACCTCATGTCCATTCTCGTCGACGCCAACACGAAGGTCATCTGCCAGGGCTTCACCGGCAAGAACGGCACCTTCCATTCCGAGCAGGCGATCGCCTACGGCACGAAGATGGTCGGCGGCGTGTCGCCGGGGAAGGGCGGCCAGACGCACCTCGGCCTGCCGGTCTTCAACACGGTCCACGAGGCGGTGGCGGCGGTCAGCCCCGATGCGACCGCCATCTACGTGCCGCCGCCGTTCGCCGCCGACGCGATCCTTGAGGCGATCGCCGCCGAAATTCCGCTGATCGTGTGCATCACCGAGGGCATCCCGGTGACGGACATGGTGCGGGTCCGGCGGGCCCTGACGGGGTCGAAGTCGCGCCTGATCGGACCGAACTGCCCGGGTGTCATGACCGCCGGTGCCTGCAAGATCGGCATCATGCCCGGTAACATCTTCGCGACCGGCAGCGTCGGCATCGTCTCGCGTTCCGGCACGCTTACCTACGAGGCGGTGTTCCAGACCACCAATGCCGGCCTCGGCCAGACCACCGCCGTCGGCATCGGCGGCGATCCGGTCAAGGGCATGGATTTCATCGACGTGCTGGAGATGTTCCTCGCGGATCCGGCGACCAAATCGATCGTCATGATCGGCGAGATCGGCGGCGCTTCGGAAGAAGTCGCGGCGGCTTTCCTCAAGGACGAAGCGTCACGCGGGCGACAGAAACCCGTGGTTGGCTTCATCGCCGGGTTGACGGCGCCGCCCGGCCGCCGCATGGGCCATGCTGGCGCGATCATTGCAGGTGGCAGCGGGGGCGCCGGCAACAAGATCGAGGCCATGCGCTCCGCCGGGGTCACGGTTGCAGAATTGCCGGCCCGCATCGGCCGGACGCTGGTGGATGTCTTGAGGAGTTGAGGTCGCTACCCCAGATACGGGTCAAGGAATTCAGGTTGATTTCGGGCGGGGTCGATGATTAGAGCGTGGCTCGTGGCCGCGCACAACCGAGAGCGCGGGACCCCACCCCGCGGATGCTGACAAGACATGGCACGCCAAGACGCGAACGAGGCATTCGCGGCGACATCCTTCCTCTACGGCGCGAATGCGCCCTATCTCGAAGACATGAGCTCGCGCTACGCGCAAGACCCCAAGTCGGTCGACGCGGAGTGGCAGGCCTTTTTTGCCGACCTCAAGGACGGCGGCGTCGAGCGCAAGCCGTCGTGGCAGCGCGCCGACTGGCCGCCGATCACCAACGGCGATCTGACCTCGGCGCTCGACGGCAACTGGGCGGAGGTCGAAGCCGGCGCCGCCCGCAAGATCGCCGCCAAGATCGTCTCGCGCGGTGCCGAGATCGATGGGGCGACGGTGCTCGGTGCGGCGCGCGATTCGGTGCGCGCGTTGATGATGATTCGCGCCTACCGCATCCGCGGCCATTTCCACGCCAATCTCGACCCCCTCGGGCTCGAGCGCGCCGGCGACGAGGCGGAGCTCGATCCGGCGTCCTACGGCTTCGGCGAGGCCGATTACGACCGGCGCATCTTCATCGACCACGTGCTCGGCATGGAGTTCGCCACCATCCGCGAGATGGTCGAGGTGCTCCGCCGGACCTACTGCTCGACGCTCGGCGTCGAGTTCATGCACATCTCCGATCCCGCCGAGAAGGCGTGGATCCAGGAGCGCATCGAGGGGCCGGACAAGGGCATCACCTTCACGCCGGAAGGCAAGAAGGCGATCCTCAACAAGCTGATCGAGGCGGAGGGCTTCGAGAAGTTCCTCGACCTCAAGTACACCGGCACCAAGCGTTTCGGCCTCGACGGCGGCGAATTGGTGATCCCGGCGCTCGAGCAGATCATCAAGCGCGGCGGCGCCCTCGGCGTCCGCGAGATCGTCGTCGGCATGTCCCACCGCGGCCGGCTAAACGTGCTCGCCCAGGTGCTCGGCAAGCCGCACCGGGTCATCTTCCACGAGTTCCGGGGCGGTTCGGCCTCGCCCGACGAGGTCGAAGGCTCCGGCGACGTCAAGTACCACCTCGGCGCCTCGTCGGACCGCGAGTTCGCCGGCAACAAGGTCCACCTGTCGCTGACCGCCAACCCGTCGCACCTGGAGATCGTCGATCCGGTGGTTCTCGGCAAGGCGCGCGCCAAGCAGGACCAGCACGCCGACAAGCCGCGCGGCGAGGTGGTGTCGCTGGAAGAGCGCGGCCGCATCCTGCCGCTCATCCTGCATGGCGACGCCTCGTTTGCCGGTCAGGGCGTGGTCGCCGAATGCTTCGGCCTGTCGCAACTGCGCGGCCATCGCACCTCGGGTTCGGTGCACGTCATCATCAACAACCAGATCGGCTTCACCACCAATCCGCGCTTCGCGCGTTCCTCGCCCTATCCCTCCGACGTCGCCAAGACGGTCGAGGCGCTGATCCTGCACGCCAACGGCGACGATCCCGAGGCGGTGGTCTATGCCGCCAAGGTCGCCACCGAGTTCCGGCAGAAGTTCCACAAGCCGGTGGTGGTCGACATGTTCTGCTACCGCCGCCACGGCCATAACGAGGGCGACGAGCCGAGCTTTACCCAGCCGCTGATGTACAAGGCGATCGCCGATCATCCGACGACGCTGGAGATCTACTCGAAGAAGCTGGTCGAGGAGGGGCTGGTCAGCGCCGACGAGGTCGAGCACGCGCGCGCCGGCTGGCGCCATCACCTGGAGGCTGAATTCGAGGCCGGCCAGAACTATCGCCCCAACAAGGCCGACTGGCTCGACGGCGTCTGGTCGGGCATCAAGGTCGCCGACAAGGACGACGGTGTGCGCCGTGGCGATACCGGCGTCGATGTCGCGGCGCTGAGGTCGATCGGCAGCCGGATCACCGATGTGCCCGACGGCTTCAGTCTGCACCGTACCGTCCGCCGCTTCGTGGAGGAACGGCGCAAGTCGATCGACGCCGGCGTCGGCATCAACTGGGCAAGCGCCGAGGCGCTGGCGTTCGGCACGCTGATCGCCGAGGGCCACCCGGTGCGCCTGTCCGGCCAGGATGTCGAGCGCGGCACCTTCTCGCAGCGCCACTCGGTGCTGTTCGATCAGGATACCGAGGAACGCCTGATCCCGCTCAACGGGCTCGCCAAGGGGCCGGCGCGTTTCGAGGTCATCAATTCGATGCTGTCGGAAGAGGCGGTGCTCGGCTTCGAGTACGGCTTCTCGCTGGCCGAGCCCAATGCGCTCACCCTGTGGGAGGCCCAGTTCGGCGATTTCGCCAACGGCGCCCAGGTGGTCATCGACCAGTTCGTGTCGGCCGGCGAGCGCAAGTGGCTGCGCATGTCGGGCCTCGTGATGCTGCTGCCGCACGGCTACGAAGGGCAGGGGCCGGAACACTCCTCGGCGCGGCTGGAGCGCTATCTGCAGCTCTGCGCGGAGGACAACATCCAGGTTGCCAACCTGACGACGCCGGCGAACTACTTCCACGCCCTGCGCCGCCAGCTGCATCGCGATTTCCGCAAGCCGCTCATCCTGATGACGCCGAAGTCGCTGCTGCGCCACAAGCACGCCGTCTCGACGCTCGAGGAGATGGGCGCCGGCGCCACCTTCCACCGCCTGCTGTGGGACGATGCGGAGTACCTGAAGGACGCCAAGGTCAAGCTGGTCGCCGACGAGAAGATCAGGCGGGTCGTGCTGTGCTCGGGCAAGGTCTATTACGATCTCTACGACGAGCGCGAGAAGCGCGGCATCGACGATGTCTATCTGCTGCGCGTCGAGCAGCTCTATCCGTTCCCGGCCAAGGCGTTGATCACGGAGCTGTCCCGCTTCACACAGGCGGACGTGGTATGGTGCCAGGAAGAACCCCGCAACATGGGCGGCTGGACGTTCGTCGAGCCGTACATCGAGTGGGTGCTTGAACAGGTCGGCGGACGTGCGAAGCGGGCGCGCTACGTCGGCCGGGCGGCCGCCGCATCGACGGCGACCGGCCTCATGGCAAGGCATCTGGCGCAGCTCAACGCGTTCCTGGAAGAAGCGTTCGCGCAATAGGGCTGAGAAACGGGACGAAGCGGCATGGCCACTGAAATTCGGGTTCCGACACTTGGCGAGTTGGTCACTGAGGCAACCGTCGGACACTGGTTCAAGAAGGTCGGCGAGGCGGTGATGGCCGACGAGCCGCTGGTCGAGCTGGAAACCGACAAGGTGACGCTGGAGGTGCCGGCGCCGGCCTCAGGGGTGCTCGCCGAGATTTCGGTCAAGGATGGCGCCACGGTCAACGTCGGGGCGCTGCTCGCCACCATTGACGCCAACTCCAACGCCGAGCACGGGATTTCGTCGCCGACCGGCAAGCTCACCGAGAAGACCGCCACCACCCGGCCGATCGGGGCCGGCTCGGAAGAGACGCACCTGCGCTCCAAGGCGGACCTCAAGGCGGCCACCGCCAAGCTGGTCGAGGAGGCGATGCCGAAGGGCACGTCGCCGGCCGCCCAGAAGATCATGACCGAGCGCGGCATCGCGCCTGCCGCGGTCGCCGGCACCGGCCGCGACGGCCGCATCACCAAGGCGGACGTGCTGGCCTTCGCGCCGACTTCGACCCCCGCCCGGGCGCCGGCGCCCCCGCCCAAGGCGCCGCGTGCGCCACCGCGCCCCGACGATGCGGCGCTCGAGGAGCGGGTGGCGATGTCGCGGCTCCGCCAGACCATCGCCCGCCGCCTCAAGGAGGCGCAGAACACTGCCGCCATGCTGACGACCTTCAACGAGGTCGACATGAGCGCGGTGATGAAGCTGAGGACCGAATACCGCGAGCTCTTCGAGAAGAAGCACGGCGTCAAGCTCGGCTTCATGGGCTTCTTCGTGAAGGCGTGCGTGCAGGCGCTGAAGGAGATTCCGGCGGTCAACGCCGAGATCGACGGCACCGACATCGTCTACAAGAACTACTACCACGTCGGCATCGCCGTCGGCACCGAGAAGGGCCTGGTGGTGCCGGTGGTGCGCGACGCCGACCAGAAGTCGCTGGCCGAAATCGAAATGGCGGTCGGCGCCATGGGCCGGCGGGCCCGCGACGGCGACTTGACCATCGAGGAGATGCAGGGCGGCACCTTCACCATCACCAATGGCGGCATCTACGGCTCGCTCATGTCGACGCCGATCCTCAACGCGCCGCAGTCGGGCATCCTCGGCATGCACAAGATTCAGGAGCGGCCGGTGGTGATCGGCGGCAAGGTCGAGGCGCGGCCGATGATGTATCTGGCGTTTTCCTACGATCACCGCATCGTCGATGGCCGCGAGGCGGTCACCTTCCTGGTCCGCGTCAAGGATTCGCTGGAGGATCCCCAGCGGATGGTGCTTGACCTGTAGGCGGGGCGGCGCAACGCTCGCACCCGCATGAGGCGACCGGCGTTTCTCCTTGCACTGGCGCTCCTGACCGCGGTCCCGGCCGCGGCCGCAGGCGTTTTGCCCGACCGGATCCTGCCCGACGCCGATCTCCTGGCGGCGCTCGACGTCTACGTCGACGATTCGATCTTCACCCACCAGATCGAGATTGCCTGTTTCCCCGACCAGCGGGCGGTCGTCGATGCGGCGTGGGACTCGGGCAACCGTGTGCTGGTGGCCAGTCTGTGGGCGAACGGGCTTCCCGCCGATGCGGTCCGCGCGATCGCATCGCGGCTGGCCGGCGCGGAACCTGCCGCCGACCCCATCGATTGCGCCAGCGACGAGGTGAACTACGTGATCCAGCGCGGCGCCGATGCCGCCTGGTGGACCGGGCAGCACGCGCAGACCCTCAAGGAGGTCGGCCTGAGGACCGTCGAACACCCGCCGACCGACGCCCAGTGGCAGGACGTCAAGGCGCTGTTCGGGACGGAGTTGCCGCTCCAGGCGCGGGCGTTCGCGTGTCTTGCCATCTTCGAGCCGACGCTTTTCCCGAGCATCGCGCACGAGTGGACCGGCACGGTCGTGGCGGCGGGCCGGGCGATGGTCGCCGCCGGGCTGCCGCGCGACGAGGTCGTCACGCTCATCGACGGGGCCGGTCTGACCGCGCTCTGGCACAGGGCGGAGCCCGGTGCGGTTGCCGATCTGAAGCGTTCGTGCGCAGACGACAAGGCCTGGTACGAGCGCTACTCGGTGTTCGACATGCAAGGGCTGTCGGCGCGGGTCGCGAAGATTCTCGACGCCCCGTAAGTCGCGCGCCCGCTACGGCGCGGTCCCCACGAAATCCAGCTATGCGCCGATAAGCGCTGACAGGCGCGGCGGGAGAGGTTATCTGTTTGCCATCCTCTCCCAATCGTCACCCGGGAGCTACTTCCTTGTCCTCTTCCTACGATCTCGTCGTCATCGGCTCGGGGCCGGGCGGCTATGTCTGCGCCATCAAGGCGGCCCAGCTGGGTCTCTCCGTCGCCGTTGTCGAGAAGCGCCCGACCTTCGGCGGCACCTGCCTCAACGTCGGCTGCATCCCGTCGAAGGCGCTGTTGCACACCTCGGAAATGTTCGACCTGGCGGGCCACCGCTTCGAGACGTTCGGCATCAAGGTGGGCACGCCGAAGCTCGACCTGAAGGCCATGCAGGCCCACAAGGATTCGGTGGTCAAGGCGAGCGTCGATGGCATCGCCTACCTGTTCAAGAAGAACAAGATCACCGCCTTCCAGGGCACCGGCGCCATCGCCGCCCCCGGCAATGTCACCGTGACGCCCGACAAGGGCGCGGTTGAGACGCTGGAGGCAAAGGCGATCGTGATCGCCACGGGTTCCGAGTCGAGCCCGCTCCCCGGCGTCGAGATCGACGAGAAGCGCGTCGTCTCCTCGACCGGGGCGTTGGCGCTCGCGCAGGTGCCGGCGCGCATGGTGGTGGTCGGTGCCGGCGTCATCGGGCTGGAGTTGGGCTCGGTGTGGCGCCGCCTCGGCGCCGAGGTGGCGGTGGTCGAGTTCCTCGACCGCGTCCTGCCGGGCATGGACGGTGAGGTCGCCAAGCAGACCCAGCGCTTCCTGACCCGCCAGGGCATGACCTTCCGCCTGTCGAGCAAGGTCGCCGGGGTCGAGGCCAAGGGCAAGGCGCTGAAGGTCGCCGTCGAGGCGGTGGCGGGCGGCGCGCCCGAAACGCTCGATGCCGACGTGGCGCTGGTCGCGATCGGCAGGCGCGCCTACACGGAAGGGCTGGGCCTGGAGGCGGTCGGCATCGCGCGCGACGCGCGCGGCCGCGTCGCGGTCGATGATTCCTTCCAGACCAGCGTGCCCGGCATCTATGCCATCGGCGATGCCGTCCGCGGCCCCATGCTCGCGCATAAGGCGGAGGACGAGGGCATCGCGATTGCCGAGATTCTCGCCGGCGAGGCCGGCCACGTGAACTACGGCATCATTCCGTCGGTGGTCTACACCGCGCCGGAGATCGCCTCGCTCGGCCGGACCGAAGAGGAACTGACCGAGGCCGGCATCGACTACCATGCCGGCAAGTTCCCGTTCTCGGCCAACGCGCGGGCGCGGGCGCTCGCCGAGAAGGACGGCTTCGTCAAGGTGCTGGCCGATCGCGAGACCGACCGTGTGCTCGGCGTCCATATCGTCGGCCCCTACGCCGGCGAACTGATCGCCGAGGCGGCGGTGCTGATGGAATTCGCCGGTTCGGCCGAAGACCTCGCCCGCACCTGCCACGCCCACCCGACCCTGTCGGAGGCTGTGCGCGAGGCTGCCTTCGCGGCGTGGTCGCAGCCGATCCGGATCTGAGGCGCTGCCGTGCGTGGCCCCCGGATGACAAGGCGCCAGGCGTGGACCGCATGAGCGCATCGGATCAGGCCATCGTGGTGATGGGCGTCGCCGGCTGCGGCAAGTCGACCGTCGGCGCGCGCCTCGGGGCGGTGCTGGGCGTGCCCTTCCGCGATGCCGACGAGTTCCACCCGCCGGCCAACATCGCCAAGATGACCGCCGGCGTTCCGCTGGAAGACTCCGACCGCTGGCCGTGGCTCGATGCCATCGGCGCCGCCATCCATGATGCGCCCGGCGGCGTGGTCGTCGCCTGCTCGGCGCTTCGCCGTGTCTATCGCGACCGCATCCGCGCCGCCGCCGGCCGGCGCGTAACCTTCGTCTTCCTCGACGGCGGCAAGTCGACTGTCGCGGCGCGCCTTGGCGGGCGCACGGGCCACTTCATGCCGCCGAGCCTTCTCGACAGCCAGTTCGCGACCCTCGAGCCGCCCACCCCCGACGAACATCCGATCGTGGTCTCGGTCGAACTGCCGGTGGAGGCGGAAGTCCAGAAGGTCGTAGAGAGGCTGAGCGAAAGGGAAGGGAGCTGAGGGAGGGTCCTCACGCCCGTGGGTGCGCCTTCGCGTAGACCGCCAGGAGGCGCTCCGTATCGACGCCGGTGTAGATCTGCGTGGTCGACAGGCTGGCGTGGCCGAGCAGCTCCTGGATGGCGCGAAGGTCGCCGCCGTTCGCCAGCAGGTGCGTGGCGAAGGAGTGGCGGAGCGCGTGCGGCGTCGCCGTCTCCGGCAGGCCCAGCGCGCCGCGCATCTTCTGCATTGCCCGCTGGACGATGCGCGGGTTGAGCGGCCCGCCGCGCGTGCCGAGGAACAGCGGCGCCTCGGGGCCGGGGGTGAACGGGCACTGGTCGAGATAGTGGTGAATCGCCGCGGCGACCGCCGGCAGCACGGGCACGACGCGCTCCTTGCCGCCCTTGCCGAGAACGCGCAGCGTCGCCTCGTCATCGTCCGGCGCGTCCTTGCGCTTCAGCGACAGCGCCTCGGAAATGCGCAACCCCGATCCATAGAGCAGCGCCAGCACGGCGGCGTTGCGCGCTGCCACCCACGGCGCCTCGTCGAGGCCGTTGTCGGCGTCGACGACGGCGCGCGCCAGATCGATGGCAAGCGGCTTGGGCAGGGCGCGTTTCGGGCGCGGCGGCCGGATGGCGCGAAGCGCCGCGCCGTTGGCGTGGCCTTCCTTTTCCAGAAAGCGCACCAGCGAGCGGATGCCGGCGATGCCGCGGGCAAGCGTGCGCGACCCGGCGCCGTCGTTCCGTCGTGCCGCCATGAAGGCGCGGATGTCGGCGGTGGTCAGCGTCGCCATGTCGGCGAGCTTCGGCGAGCCGCCGAGGTGTTCGGTCAGGAAGATGAGGAACTGGCGGGCGTCGCGCTCGTAGGCGTCGAGGGTCTTGGGCGACAGGCGCCGCTCGCGGCCGAGGTTGCGCTGCCAGCGCTCCACCGCGTCGGCGAGGTCGGGTGCGGCCGTGATCAGCGGCCGCCGGTGGTCGGCCAGTCGGGACATGGCGTTGAGTCTATGCCCGGCCGGTATCGAAGGCGTTACCGGGGGGCCCTGGGCTTGATTCGGCACCACCTCCTTTGCCGTCGCCGCGAACCCCGCACCACCTTCGTTGTGGCCGGGCTGGCGCCCGGCGCCACCGTTTCCGTCGCGGCCAGGCCTGGCCGGGACCACGACCCTTTCCGTCATGGCCGGGCTTGACCCGGCCATCCATGCCATTTGGATTCAGCAGATGCGCCGGTTCTATGTGTACATCCTCGCCAGCCAGAAGAACGGCCCGCTAGGCGGGACGAGTCCGCGGGCGGTGCGTTGGCGCCGTCATGGCATGGATGGCCGGGTCAAGCCCGGCCATGACGGGGAGGTTGAGGGAGAGGGTGCTCCCCCCCTCAGTCGATGCTCATCCCGGTCTTCTTCCAGTCGGCGAGGAAAGCCGCCAGACCGGAATCGGTGAGCGGGTGCTTGAACAGCGCGCGCAGCAGTTCGGGCGGCAGGGTCGCGATGTCGGAGCCGGCGATCGCGGCCCGCTTGACGCGGGCGGGCGTGCGCATGGAGGCCGCCAGGATCATGGTCTTCAGTTTGGGGAAGTTGTCGTAGATCGTGCGGATTTCCTGAACCAGCTCGATGCCGTCCTGGCCGGCGTCGTCGAGGCGGCCGAGAAACGGCGAGATGAAGTGCGCGCCCGCCTTGGCCGCCAGCATCGCCTGGTTGGCCGAGAAGCACAGCGTCACGTTGACCATGTGGCCGCGGTCGGTCAGCGCCCGGCACGCCCTGATGCCGTCCCAGGTGAGCGGCACCTTGATCGCGACATTCGGCGCGATGGCGGCGAGCTTCTCGCCCTCGCGCATCATGCCGTCGAAGTCGGTGGCGGTGACCTCGGCGGAAACCGGCCCCTCGATCGCGGCGCAAATGTCGGCGATGACCTCCTTGATCGGCCGCCCGACCTTGGCGATCAGCGTGGGGTTGGTGGTGACGCCGTCGACCAGACCGGTCGTGGCGAGGTCGCGAATCTCATTGATGTCGGCGCTGTCGACGAAGAATTGCATGGGGGCACTGTCTCCTTTCGGGCGGGCTTTCCTTTGGGCCGGCCAGAGGCCATCGTCGGCCTCATCTTTACACCCAAATTTGGGGAGATTCGGGAACAAGTGGCGGCCGATACGATCGTCTCAGTTCTGGGGCCGGTGGCGGTCGCCGCGCCCTACACCTACCGGGCGCCGCCGGGCATATCGGTCGGCGACATCGTCGAGGTGCCGCTCGGCACCCGCGATGCGGTCGGAGTCGTGTGGGACGATCCGGGATTCCGAGAACCGGCTGGTCGGCATCGGCTATCCGGGCGTCAGCGGCAAGGCGACGAGCTTCGCCTATGACGGGCTCGGCCGCCGGATCGCCATCACCAGCACGCCGGCCGGTGGCGGCTCCTCGGTCACGACCTCGTATCTCTGGTGCGACAGCGTCCTCTGCCAGGCGCGCGACGCGGGCAATGCGACGACCCGCGAATATCTGGCCGAGGGCGAGTACGTGCCCGGCGTCACGCCCGAGTCGTATGCTTACGTTGCCGACAATCCCATGAGCTGGAGTGATCCATTAGGTCTTGCGCGAAGTTGCGGTAATAGAATAGTCAGCGCGCGTGCGAGTCTATTTATGCTCGATTGTTCGTACTTTGGCGGCGATCCAGGGGGAGTGACTCCCTGACCCGATGGTGGAACCTCCTCCAATTGAAATCATACTGCTGACGCTAGGACTGACACCACCGGAGAAGAAGAGGGAATAGTCTTTGACCAGTGACCCGGTGCAAGGTATGGGCACGCGGCCCGATGCGGGGCCGACCCCTTGGCAGCTTGAACCGGACCTGGCTGCGCTTGATCGAGCATACCGATTGGTCGAGGTGGATGCTGCAACGGCCATCAAGGACTTGCGTGCCTTGGCAGCACGAGGTTCTACGATGAGTCAGGTGTATCTTGGGAATATCTATAGGCGCGGCGAAGGAGGGGTTTCGGCTAACCTGGAAGAGTCTGAATTGTGGTTCAGGCGAGCCGCTGAGGGCGGCTCTCTTGTGGCGCTGTTTCATCTGGCAGCCATCGATCTGAACCAAGGTAGGTATGCCGAAGGCGAAAGTACCTTGAAGTCGGCCGCGAAGCGAAACTACTCGCCCGCGATCTACTGGCTTGCAAGACTCTATTGGCGAGGCCCAAAAGAATGGAGGCGCTTGCCTGAAGCGCGGCAACTGCTCGAACAAGCGGCCGGGCTGGGCCATATCTGGGCTAAAAGAGACCTTGGTAAAGGCTATATGGCCGGCACGTTTGGTTTTCGGCCTCTCCGAGGCGCACGATCCTTTCTCTCAGGAGCTTACTGCTTTTTTCGCGAGGCCCAGCGAGATCCGCGTAGCCAGAGATTAAGACGCGATGGAGCCTGGACCGAGTAGCCAAACAGGTGCCGATGCAGTGTCGGTATGTTGGCAAAGCCTGCGCATTAGGCGCGCCTACACGTAGCGGTCACCGTGATTGACGCGCGGAGAACCGGCTTGTCGGCATCGCCTATCCGGGAGAGCCGGGCAAGGCGACCAGCTTCGCCTATGACGGTCTCGGCCGCCGCGTCGCCATCACTGGCGGTGCCGACGGCATAAGAATACACGTGCCATCTGGTGATGTGTTCTTTGGAGGACGATACCTTGGGAACCTCAACGACGAGTGACCTTGCCGGAGCGAGCGGCCGTTGTTCGGCAACATTGCGAATATCCGGAGAGCAATTGGTTCCCCTCGAGTTCTCGAAGTTCTTCGCAGTCTCTCCCCGTAGAGCGGTCGCTCAGGGGGAGCAAACGGGGCCAGCCAAGGCGGGATATCCGGCTCCGGTCGCACGTACTGGCATTCTTGACTTCTCATCTGGAGGCTTGATTGCTAGCGGTGACATTAATGTCCATATCGCATACCTGTTGACGTTAGTCCGGCCGCATCTCGGCGACATTAAATCGGCCATGGCAGCTCGCGGGCTTCGGTGGCACATTTGGTGCTATTTCGACGATGATCGGACGGAACTAGACGATATTGTCAGCGAGAAGAACAAAGAGTTAGCTCACGAAGTAGATATTTCTATTGGCATCCCTGAGCTGGGTACGGTCACTCCGATATTTCTTCAGCAGTAGTCGCGATGCTGAGCCAGTCGTAGGCGAAGGGGGTCGCGCCCGCGTGTAGTGGCAGGTGTCTTAGGCCGTTGGCGGATGCCGGCGTCGCTGTCGATCTTGTCGCCGCCTCGCGAAAGGCGCTGCGGCCGTATTCAACAGCAAGCTATAACGCCCTTAACCAGCTCACGGACCTCTCCGGCCAGACGCTGACCTGGGATGCCGACGGCAACCTCACGTCGGACGGCCCACGCACCTACACCTGGGATGCGGAGAACCGGCTTGTCGGCATCGCCTATCCGGGAGAGCCGGGCAAGGCGACCAGCTTCGCCTATGACGGTCTCGGCCGCCGCGTCGCCATCACCAGCATACCGGCGGGCGGCGGCTCGTCGGTCACCACCTCGTACCTGTGGTGCGGCAGCGTCCTCTGCCAGGCGCTCGACGCCAGCAACGCCACCACGCGGGAGTACCTCGCCGAGGGCGAGTACGTTCCCGGTGTCACGCCCGAGACGGACTACTACGGCATCGACCAGATCGGCACGGTGCGCCGGGTGTTCGCCAGCACGTCCAGCGCCGCGGCCTTCCGCTACGACCCCTATGGCGTCCCTCTGCAGGTGACGGCGCCGACCACCGACTTCACCTATGCGGGGATGTTCCACAACGCCGACAGCGGCCTCGACCTCACCCTCTACCGCGCCTACGATCCTGTCGCCGGGCGCTGGCTCTCAAGAGACCCGTTGGGGGAGGGCCCGACGATTCGCGCAGTTACGGATCGGCAAAACACCCTATTGGCAAACATCGTGACCCAGACTTGGCCTAGCTCCACAGCATCCCAGGGCGAATCGTCCGGGCGCCGAGACACTGACCTCTTGCGATCGCTATACTATGACAACCACGACGCTTCATATAATCTCTACAAGTATGTGTCGGGAAACCCGATCGATCGCACTGACACGATTGGCCTCGCCGATATAACTTCCATCTCCCCCCACGCCCTCCGTCGAATGCAGGAAAGGCTTATCACTCCCCAAGCACTCATAGATGCCTGCACTAACCCCCTCCGCGTCATCTCTCAACCCAATGGCAACATCAAGTATATAGGTTCGGGCGCGACGGTCGTATTGAGTCCCACTGGCGAGGCCGTCACTGTTTGGTAACATTGGAGGACCTACGTGAAATCGATTGAAAAAATATCAGATATACTTTACCATCACTGGGATCCGCTAGGTGTCCGCGGTGAGGCTCCGATGGATGAATATTATACCTATGCCACCAGAATATTCGAGGCGCTATCAAAGGGCGGCACGAAAGATGAGTTGGTGAAAATATTGCGGGAAGCAAGGCAGGCAGACTTGCACGCGGCGCCCGACAAGCGGGCAGATCGCCGAGTGATCGACCGCATAGTAGAGAGTTGGTGACACGGTCGGCGGGCGCCGGGACGCGCGAGTCACGAGAGCTCATCAATTGGTCGGAGGCGCTCTAGGAAGTAGCCGCAGTTCGCGAGGCGGATCGAGCGCCAGCCGGCTGCCGAGTTCCTTCAACCCGCCGAAAGGCTGCGCGGGCCGTGCTGCAGCGCCTAATTTCTCCATGCTCGGCTTTGGACGGCACGACTGCAATCGGCGCGGTCGGTTCTCCGGGCGCGCTCCAGGTTGCCGGTGAAAGCGGGCCGCTCGCCGACAGCACCATTGACTACGCCTACGACGAACTCGGCAGGGTGAACTCGCGCACCGTCGAGGGGGCCGGGGCGGAGATCTTCGGCTACGACAGTCTTGGCAGGCTGACCAGCCACGACAGCGACCTCGGCGCGTTCGCGCTCGCCTATCTCGGCCAGACCGACCAGATCACCTCGCGCGCTCTCGCGAGCAGCACGCTCGCCACGACTTGGAGCTACCTGCCCAATTCCGGCGACCGCCGTCTGTCGGAGATCAGCAACGTCGGCTTGTCGGCAGGTCAGTACTCCACCTACGCGTTCACAACGACGCCGGAGAACTTCATCACCGGCATCACCGAGGCGAGCGATACCTCGGCGGTCTATCCGTGGGCGCTGAGCCAGACAGCGAGCTACAACACCCTCAACCAGCTCACGGACCTCTCCGGCCAGACGCTGACCTGGGATGCCGACGGCAACCTCACGTCGGACGGCACACGCACCTACACCTGGGATGCGGAGAACCGGCTTGTCGGCGTCGCCTATCCGGGAGAGCCGGGCAAGGCGACCAGCTTCGCCTATGACGGTCTCGGCCGCCGCGTCGCCATCACCAGCACGCCCGCCGGCGGCGGCTCGTCGGTCACCACCTCGTACCTGTGGTGCGGCAGCGTCCTTTGCCAGGCGCGCGACGCCGGCAACGCCACCACGCGGGAGTACCTCGCCGAGGGCGAGTACGTTCCCGGTGTCACGCCCGAGACGGACTACTACGGCATCGACCAGATCGGCACGGTGCGCCGGGTGTTCGCCAGCACGTCCAGCGCCGCGGCCTTCCGCTACGACCCCTATGGCGTCCCTCTGCAGGTGACGGCGCCGACCACGGACTTCGCCTATGCGGGGATGTTCCAAAACGCCGACAGCGGCCTCGACCTCACGCTCTACCGCGCCTACGACCGCGTCGCCGGGCGTTGGCTCTCAAGGGACCCGAGCGGAGAACTTCTCCCCTACGCGGCGCGAACTTCCGTTGGCGGCGCGCCGAATTCGGGTTCGCAGACGGAATGGACGCCGGACTTCGCTAAAGTAGATACAGGCCGGCTTTCCGGAATAATTGATCGATCACTGCCTCCGGGCTCACTTTATCACAATCTATACCTATACGCCGTCAGCAATCCCATCAATCTCGTTGATCCATCGGGACTGGCACCGGGTGACAAGAGGTTCGGTTTGCCGGACGCATTTTGGCGATGGTATCATCGGCAGTTGAAAGAACCGGGTGATCCTGATCTGAGCTTTGAGGAAGCCCAAGAGTGCTTCGAGGAATGGAAAAGCCTTGGCAGCCCGGGCCCAGAGAGTCCCGGCTCAGAATAGTGATATGCACAATTGAGATTGCCTGGAAACTGAGAAAAGGAGAAGAAACGTAGAGATGCTGGCTGTTCTCAGGCTGACGACAAGAGGAACAACTCTATCCTCAATTTTGAAGCAGACTTCGATTAGGCCCTATCGTACCGACAAATCGTCAGCACGATCAGTGCGCGCCATCCACCTTCATTACGACGCCGCGGAGAGCGAGAATACCCGGAAATTTATGGCCAACCTAGCTGAGTTTCTTGAGAAGAATGAAAGAGATATTGCATTCCTTGCGCTGCGCGGATCTCTAGTTTTGGATATCGCAATGAGTATTTATGAAAGTGACCTCTCGAAGAGCGTTAATATCAATGAGCGACTGGTCGGTCTTCTCGCAAAGCACTCGATTGCTCTCGGTATCTCTGTCTATCGGGCAGAGAACAGTGAAGGTCGTTGAGATTCTTTTCGGCTGCGGATTTTCGGATAGAATTACCTGCCCAATTCCGGCGACCGCCGTCTGTCGGAGATCAGCAACGTCGGCTTGTCGGCAGGTCAGTACTCCACCTACGCGTTCACAACGACGCCGGAGAACTTCATCACCGGCATCACCGAGGCGAGCGATACCTCGGCGGTCTATCCGTGGGCGCTGAGCCAGACAGCGAGCTACAACACCCTCAACCAGCTCACGGACCTCTCCGGCCAGACGCTGACCTGGGATGCCGACGGCAACCTCACGTCGGACGGCACACGCACCTACACCTGGGATGCGGAGAACCGGCTTGTCGGCGTCGCCTATCCGGGAGAGCCGGGCAAGGCGACCAGCTTCGCCTATGACGGTCTCGGCCGCCGCGTCGCCATCACCAGCACGCCCGCCGGCGGCGGCTCGTCGGTCACCACCTCGTATCTCTGGTGCGGCAGCGTCCTCTGCCAGGCGCGCGACGCCGGCAACGCCACCACGCGGGAGTACCTCGCCGAGGGCGAGTACGTTCCCGGTGTCACGCCGGAGACGGACTACTACGGCATCGACCAGATCGGCACGGTGCGCCGGGTCTTCGCCAGCCCCTCCAGCGCCGCGGCCTTCAGCTACGATCCCTATGGCGTCCCTCTGCAGGTGACGGCGCCGACCACCGACTTCACCTACGCGGGGATGTTCCACAACGCCGACAGCGGCCTCGACCTCACCCTCTACCGCGCCTACGATCCGATCGCGGGGAGGTGGCTGTCGCGCGATCCGTTGGGGGAGGCGAGCAGCCCACTTGGGAATCTGTATCCATATGTTGATGGGAATCCGCTCTCGTGGCGTGACGCCTTGGGCTTGTGTCCGCCTGGCGCGCCGGATTGCATTGAACCCGTCTATCCCGATCTATGGGCAATAGGTGCTTTCGCCGGCGGTTCCGAGACCGCGGCATTGCTGAGGCTCGGAATTAAGGCCTTCACAGATACAACTGGACTTCCTCCGCAGGGCGTTAAGCCACCGGTCGAAAGTCCGGATCTTTGTGTCACCGGACCTGCCTCCAACCGACCCGGACAAAGCCTTTGGGACACTCTCGGAGGTGAATGGCGCTATCATGGCGAAGACACTTGGCACAACCCCCATTGGGACTACAATCGCATTTGTATACTTGACATAAGTGCGAATGATTCCTAGGAGTCTCGCATCAAGGTGACTCGCCTTGATTGGCTCCCCGGAAAGTAGCGAATCGTCAGGTGTGGAAATGCGCTCCGATTTGAAAATTGGGAGCGTACGAACATGGATGTGAACGGAGCTAGAGACGGAGAAGTTTTGCCTGCGGTGAAATCTGAGGCGGAAATCGTTCGCACAGAAATCACGGATGCAATGGTGCTGGCCGCTATTCGCGCCCATGGAGCATGGCGGCAGCGCAAAGATGCAGGCGAGGCAGTAACTACGGCTGATCTTGCTTGCGCGATCTATGCAGCAATGCGCCACTCAACGTTATCAGACCCGAGGCACGGTCGATATTGTTGAACATGAAATCATGGATTCTTAATTGTATCGCTTCGATCTTATAGGCGATCTCCATGAGCTTCCCGAAATTCAAGCGCTGAGAAAAAAATGGATTGGGTTTGCTCCAACTGAATAGGTGCGTCTTTTCCTCTGCGGTGGCGCTCGTCGGAAACCTCACATCCCCTGTTGGGCCGCCCCACGAGCCATGAACGATCCTATCGCGCACGTCTTTCATGGATCGAATATCAGCCAGCAGCCCTACAATCTCAGTGCGCCACGGTTCCAGGAGGCGCTTTTTTGCGAGGGAATTGAGTTGTTCGAGCTTCACAGACGCGGACCATGTTGCTTGAAACTCCTTGCGTTCTTGCGAGCCTTCATCAGTCAGGCCGCTTATGAATGCTTCGGACAACATCTCGACATTTGACCATTGAACAATGATCATCCCAATCGCCCACAGTTCAGGGTCTGTTGGTACGACTTGCGCTCGAAACTTCTTTCGGGAGGGATACATTTCATGACATCCAAAAGCGAGATCGAAGCGACCAAGCGCCTCATGGGCGCCCTTGGTCGGATGCCCCCTCGGCCGCACTCCGAAATGAAGGTCGGTAAATCTAGGCCGAAATCGTCGCAGAGTCCCGCTAAGAAGCGCGCCCATGCTGCCGCCTCCGCCAAGCCAAGAACCGCTTAACCGCTTGTTTTCGTGAAGCGACTTCAGTGAGTCGGCCGGTACGTCAGGCGCTTGCCCTCAATACCTTGCAGGGCAATGGCCGTCCGTTCCCCGTCGTTTATGCCAAGGCCAGACCGGTTGTTGTGGCGAAACTCAAATTCCGCCAGGTAGCGCTTGAGGTGCTGTTCGCTGCAAAAGCGATAGGTGCCCTTCATGCTGCGCTTGAAGTTGCCGAAAAAATTCTCGACTGCGTTCGTGGTCTGCCCGTCCTTGCCGACATAGAAGCCGCGCTGGTTGGTGCCGTGCTCGACTGTCTTGTGAGCGGCGAACTCACGCCCGACTTCGGTGTAGAGCCGCGATTCGTCGGTATGCAGTTCTGACGTGCGGTGCACGTTGGTGACGAGAACCTCGCGGACGGTGGCAGCCGTCGCGCGATCCAGATGGAACGCACGCACACGGCCTTTGGGTTCGACCAGCGCGACGACGCTTGCCTTGTGGCTGTGACCTTTCTTGTAGCCCTTCGCGCGCTTCGACGAATTTCCGTAGTAGGTCTCGTCAGCCTGAACGCTTTGGCCTTCGCCACCCATCGGAGCCGGCGCGATATCGGCCATCGCTTCGCGAAGCCGGTGCATCATGAACCATGCCGTCTTGTAGGTGACGCCTATCGTCCGGTGAATCTCGTGGGCTGAGACACCGTTCTTGCCCGAATTGATCATGTGAGCGGCCATCCACCATTTGGTGAGCGGCACCTTAGAGCGCTCGAAGACGGTGCCGACCGTCACCGTGAATTGGCCGTCGCACTTGTTGCAGTAGTAGAGGCCCGGACGGTGCGATTTGCCGGCGAGAAGGGCGATCGTTCCGCTTTCGCTGTTCCCGCAATGACGGCAGACCGGACCATGCGGCCAAAGCACCGCCTCAAGCGCTTCGCGCGCCTTGGTCTCATCCTGAAAAATCGGGTTCTGGAAAGTCGCGATCTTGACCATCGGGGTTCCCTTTCGATGGACAAGATGTAGGAAATGTGGCCGCTTATGTCAAGTATATAAATGCGACTACAATCCTTGGAGCCAGTGGAACTCTCCGTGGGGCAGGGTATCAATAGGAGGCAAGCCACCGATCAAGCCACCGATCGATTGACGGAGAACGTCGCTGACAATGCTCCAGGTACGCTTCCTCAAAGACTCGGCGCTTGGGCCGACGCTTCTATTTGCGGGCTCGGGCGACGATCTCGTACCTTTGACGTCTTTCTTCTCCAGGTGGTCGGGTGAAAATGTCGACCTTTTGATTGCCCTGAGAAAGGGAGAGGCAATTTACGTTGAACAGGTGCGCGAGGTGCGAATGCGGCGGATGGGTCAAGTTGAACGGTTCAGGATGATTCAAGACGGCGTTGCTGTGTGGACCCTTCCAGAGGAGGTTCAACGAAAGATCTTGTCGCTATTGAAAAGACTATTGCAGGCCAACGACTCTGGGCATCAATACTTGGGCAATTCGAAAAATACAATTCAGGTCGTTTGTGCGAAAGATGAATATCCATTGCCGAACGACAAATCCAAAATACTCAAGGCGCTCTGAGCTCAGGCAGGGCATCGGCGAGTGGTCGGGATGAAGCTAGGCGCCCTCTCCAAGAGCGGGTCCAAACATCCACGTGCCGCTGCGTCAGTGAGGCAAATGCATGAAATACGACTTCAACAGCGCAAACGTTGACGGAGCTGGGGCGTTTCGCGAAGCGTTACACATGTTTCTTCATGGCCGAGGGCATCCTTCGCTCGACGCGGGTTACTTGGCGCAAGAGATTGGCCAGTGCTACGAGTCCTTGAGTGAACCATACGCCGCTTCGTGGAGGAGGGGATGGGGCCGCCGCGTCGCCATCACCAGCACGCCGGCGGGCGGCGGCTCCTCAGTCACCACTCGTATCTCTGGTGCGGCAGCGTCCTCTGCCAGGCGCGCGACGCCAGCAACGCGACGATCACCGCTCGTGACGGGTGGGGCCCGCATCGGAAGAGGATGGGCCGGTTCGGTGCGCACCCGCGCTTTTCTTCGGGGCGATCAGGGCCCATCGTGGGCGGCCCTGATTCACGACCAAACCTTCGGGAGATTCGGGAACAAGTGGCGGCCGATACGATCGTCTCAGTTCTGGTGCCAGTGGCGGTCGCCGCGCCCTACACCTACCGGGCGCCGCCGGGCATAGCGGTCGGTGACATCGTCGAGGTGCCGCTCGGCACCCGCGATGCAGTCGGCGTGGTGTGGGACGATCCGCCCGACCCCGAAATCGGCCACAACCGCCTGCGGCCCATCTCCGGGGCCTTCGAGGCGCCGCCGCTGTCGAAGGAGATCCGTGCCTTTGTCGACTGGGTCGCCGACTACACGCTGACCGCCCGCGGCATGGTGCTGCGCATGGTGCTGAGGTCGGCCGCGGCGCTGGTGCCGGAGCCGCCGGTGCCGGGGGTGCGGCTCGCCGGTCCGCCGCCCGAACGCATGACGCCGGCGCGCGCCCGGGTGCTTGCGCTTCTGGACGGGCAAACGCCCGAACAAGGTGAAGGCGGGCCGCAGTCCGAAAATCTCGCGTGGACCAAGTCGGGCCTCGCCCGCGCCGCAGGCGTCACGGCGAGCGTCGTTCAGGGGCTGGTCGATGCCGGCACACTCGAAGCGGTGATGATGCCCGCCGCGCCGCCGCCGCCGCAACCCGACCCCGACTTCGCGCCGCCGGTGCTCTCCGACGAACAGGCGGCCGCCGTGGCGTCGCTCCGCGAGCGCGTCGCCGAGGGCGGCTTCTCGGTGACGCTATTGGATGGCGTCACCGGGTCCGGCAAGACCGAGGTCTATCTGGAAGCCGTCGCGGAGACGCTGCGTCGCGGCAAGCAGGTGCTGATCCTGGTGCCGGAAATCGCGCTGACCGCGGATTTCCTCCAGCGCTTCCAGATGCGCTTTGGCGCCATGCCCGGCGAGTGGCACTCCGAGGTGCCGCCGCGCGGCCGCGAGCGCACGTGGCGGGGCGTGTCCTCGGGCGACGTGCGCGTCGTGGTCGGGGCGCGCTCGGCGCTCTTCCTGCCGTTCAAGGACCTCGGCCTCATCGTCGTCGATGAGGAACACGACATGGCCTACAAGCAGGAGGACGGCGCCATCTACAGCGCCCGCGACATGGGCGTGGTGCGGGCCCATCTCGCCGGCTTCCCGGTGGTGCTGTCGTCGGCGACGCCGTCGATCGAATCGCGGGTCAATGCCGACGCCGGCCGTTACCGGCGGGTGGCGCTGGCGGCGCGCTACAGGGAAGCGGCGCTTCCCGAGATCGGCGCCATTGACCTGCGCAAGGACCAGCCGCCGCGCGGGCGCTTTCTGGCGCCGCCCCTGGTCGATGCGGTCACCGCGACGCTCGCCGACAAGCAGCAGGCGCTCCTCTTCCTCAATCGGCGCGGCTATGCCCCGCTGACCCTTTGCCGCACCTGCGGCCACCGTTTCCAGTGCCCCAACTGCTCGACGTGGCTGGTCGACCACCGCTTTCGCGGCGTCCTCCTCTGCCACCACTGCGGCCACTACGAGAAGCGCCCGCAGGCGTGCCCGGAGTGCGGCGATACAGAAAGCCTGACGCCGGTCGGTCCCGGCATCGAGCGCCTGCAGGAAGAGGTCGCGACGCTTTTCCCCGAGGCGCGCACCATTGCCCTTTCCAGCGATCTGGTCGGCGGGGTGGCGCGCATGCGCCAGGAACTCGCCGCTATCGCCAGGGGCGAGGCCGACATCGTCATCGGCACCCAGCTCGTCGCCAAGGGTCACAACTTTCCGTTCCTGACCCTGGTCGGCGTGGTCGACGCCGATCTCGGCCTCGCCCACGGCGACATGCGCGCCGCCGAGCGCACCTTCCAGTTGCTGTCGCAGGTGACCGGCCGGGCGGGGCGCTCAGGGGGCGCCAGCCGGGCGCTGCTTCAGTCGTGGCTCCCCGAGCACCCGGTTATCCAGGCGATCGTGTCGGGCGACCGCGAGGCGTTCTATGCCCGCGAGATCGCCGAGCGCCATACCGCCGGCCTGCCGCCCTTCGGCCGCCTGGCGGCGCTGATCGTGTCGGGCGGCGATCGCAGCGAGGCGCAGGGCTACGCCGCGGCGCTCCGCCGCGCCGCCCCCGAGGATCCGGCGGTCATGGTGCTTGGCCCCGCCGAGGCGCCGCTGTTCGTGGTGCGCGGTCGCCACCGCTACCGGCTTCTCGTACAGGCACCTCGTAACGTCAGCCTGCAATCGTATGTACGGGCTTGGCTTTCCGCCGCGCCGCCGCCGCGCGGGTCGCTCCGCGTGCGCGTCGACGTCGACCCGCAAAGCTTTCTCTAGGGTGCACGTGCAATTCGTACGTACGGGAACCCCCGCCATATTGCCCCGCACCAGCCCCTATGCTAAGCGAACGGCCAATTCCCGGGGTCGGGCCGGTCGCGCGGCGGGCTCGCCCAAAAGAATAATCCGATCAAGGCCTTACGACCATGGGCCGGACCTCCGCGATGGAGGCCCCAAAGGTCAAGGCTGAGGGGTGAGCGTGGCCGGCAATACATCCAGGGTTTCAGGTGTCGCCGAGCGCTACGCCAGCGCCCTCTTCGAAGTCGCTTCCGATGCCAATGAGATCGCCGCCGTCGAGCGCGACCTCGACGCCTTCGCCGCCCTGATCGCCGAGAGCCCCGAGCTGAAGCGGCTGGTCAGGAGCCCGGTCTTTTCCGCCGCCGATCAGGCGCGCGCCGTCGCGGCGATCCTCGCCAAGGCGGAAATCGGCGGCCTCGTCGCCAACGCCATCAAGGTCACCGCCGCCAACCGGCGCCTGTTCATCGTCCCCGACATGATCGTCGCGTTCAAGCGGCTCGCCGCCAAAGAGCGCGGCGAGGTGGCCGCGGAAGTCACCAGCGCCGAGCCGCTTTCCGACAGCCATGTCGCCGAGCTCAAGGCGGCGCTGAAGGCATCGCTCGGCAAGGACGTCGCGCTCGCCGCCACCGTCGATCCCTCGCTGATCGGCGGGCTCATCGTGCGCGTCGGCAGCCGAATGGTCGACGGGTCGCTGCGTACCAAGCTCAACTCGCTCAAACTCGCCATGAAAGAGGTCCACTGATGGACATCCGCGCCGCAGAAATCTCCTCGATCCTCAAGGAGCAGATCAAGAATTTCGGCAAGGAGGCGGAAGTCTCCGAGGTCGGCCAGGTGCTCTCGGTCGGCGACGGCATCGCGCGCATCTACGGCCTCGACAACGTGCAGGCCGGCGAGATGGTCGAGTTTCCCGGCGGCATCCGCGGCATGGCGCTCAACCTCGAAACCGACAACGTCGGCGTCGTCATCTTCGGCGACGACCGCGACATCAAGGAAGGCGACACCGTCAAGCGGACCGGCGCCATCGTCGAGGTTCCGGTCGGCAAGGGCCTGCTCGGCCGCGTTGTCGACGCCCTCGGCAATCCGATCGACGGCAAGGGCCCGATCGAATCGAGCGAGCGCAAGCGCGTCGACATCAAGGCGCCGGGCATCATTCCGCGCCGCTCGGTGCACGAGCCCATGCAGACCGGCCTCAAGGCCATCGACGCGCTGATCCCGATCGGCCGCGGCCAGCGCGAGCTGATCATCGGCGACCGCCAGACCGGCAAGACGGCGATCGCCCTCGACACCATTCTCAACCAGAAATCCATCAACGCCAGCGGCGACGAGAGCAGCAAGCTCTATTGCGTGTACGTCGCCATCGGCCAGAAGCGCTCGACCGTCGCCCAGTTCGTTAAGGTGCTCGAAGAAAACGGCGCGCTGCCTTACTCGATCATCGTGGCGGCGACCGCCTCCGACCCGGCGCCGATGCAGTTCCTGGCGCCGTTCTCGGGCTGCACGATGGGCGAGTATTTCCGCGACAACGGCATGCATGCGCTGATCATCTACGACGACCTGTCCAAGCAGGCGGTCGCCTACCGGCAGATGTCGCTGCTGCTACGCCGCCCGCCGGGGCGCGAGGCCTATCCCGGCGACGTGTTCTACCTGCACTCGCGCCTTCTGGAGCGCGCCGCAAAGTTCAACGCCGACAACGGCTCTGGCTCGCTCACCGCGCTGCCGGTCATCGAGACGCAGGCCAACGACGTGTCGGCCTACATTCCGACCAACGTCATCTCGATCACCGACGGGCAGATCTTCCTGGAGACCGACCTCTTCTATCAGGGCATCCGGCCGGCGGTGAACGTCGGCATCTCGGTCAGCCGCGTCGGCTCCGCCGCGCAGGTCAAGGCGATGAAGCAGGTCGCCGGTACCATCAAGGGCGAACTGGCCCAGTACCGCGAGATGGCGGCCTTCGCCCAGTTCGGCTCGGACCTCGATGCCACTACCCAGCGCTTGCTCAATCGCGGCGCCCGGCTCACCGAACTCCTCAAGCAGCCGCAGTTCTCGCCGCTTCGGGTCGAGGAACAGGTCGCCGTCATCTTCGCCGGCGTCAACGGCTTCCTCGACAAGCTGCCGGTCAACAAGGTGAGCGAGTTCGAGCAGGGCTTCCTGGCCCTGCTCAGGACCGATCACCAGGCGCTCCTCGACGAGATTCGCGAGAAGCGCGAGCTGACCGACGCCATTCGCACGTCGCTCAAGGATGCGGCCGAAAAGTTCTCCAACGTGTTTGCCTGATCGGTAGCCGATGGCCTCGCTCAAGGAGCTCCGCAACCGGATCGCCTCGGTCAAGGCGACGCAGAAGATCACCCGCGCCAAGCAGATGGTCGCGGCGGCGAAGCTGCGCCGTGCGCAGGAGGCCGCCGAGGCGGCCCGCCCTTATGCGGAGCGCATGAACGCGGTGCTGAAGAGCCTGGCGGCGACCTTCGCCGGCCGCTCCGACGCGCCCAAACTTCTGGCCGGCACGGGGTCCGATGCGACCCACCTGATCGTCGTCGCCACCGCCGATCGCGGGCTGTGCGGCGCTTTCAACTCGTCTATCGCGCGGGCGGCGCGCGAGCACATCCTGCGCCTCGAGGGCGACGGCAAGACCGTCAAGATCCTGTGCGTCGGCAAGAAGGGCTTCGACATCTTGCGGCGGACCATGGCGCGCCAGATCGTCGACAACATCAGTCTGCGCGACGTCAGGCGGATGTCGTTCGCGGATGCCGACGCAATCGGCGAGAAGGTCCGCGCCATGTTCGCCGACGGCGAGTTCGACGTGTGCACGCTGTTCTTCGCCCGCTTCCGCTCGGTGATCAGCCAGGTGCCGACGGCGCTGCAGCTGGTGCCGGCCGAGATCGAGGCGACGCAAGCCGAGCCAGTCGCCGGCGCGATCTACGAATACGAGCCGGACGAGGAAACCATCCTCAGCGAGCTTCTGCCGCGCAACGTCTCGGTGCAGATCTTCAGCGCGCTTCTGGAAAACGCCGCCGGCGAGCAGGGCGCCTCGATGACCGCCATGGACAACGCGACGCGCAACGCCGGCGAAATGATCGACGACCTGACCATCGTTTACAACCGGTCGCGTCAGGCGCAGATCACCAAGGAACTGATCGAAATCATCTCGGGCGCCGAAGCCCTCTGACGAACAAGGAACGAGCCTAATGGCCACAGCAACCGCCACCACAGCCAACGTCAAGGGCGTTACCGGCAAGATCACCCAGGTGACCGGCGCGGTGGTCGACGTGCAGTTCGGCGATCGCCTGCCGGCGATCCTGAACGCGCTGGAGACCGATAACAACGGCAGCCGGCTGATTCTCGAGGTCGCCCAACACCTTGGCGAGAACACCGTGCGCACGGTGGCCATGGACACCACCGACGGTCTGGTACGCGGTCAGGAGGTCACCGACACGGCCGAGCCGATCTCGGTGCCGGTCGGCGAGGAGACCCTCGGGCGGATCATGAACGTCATCGGCGAACCGGTGGACGAAGCCGGTCCGGTGAGGACCCAGCAGAAGCGCTCCATCCACCAGCCGGCCCCGGCCTACGTGGACCAGTCGACCGAGGCCCAGATCCTGGTGACCGGCATCAAGGTCGTCGATCTGCTGGCGCCCTACGCGCGCGGCGGCAAGGTCGGGCTGTTCGGCGGCGCGGGCGTCGGCAAGACCGTCATCATTCAGGAACTGATCAACAACATCGCCAAGGCCCACGGCGGCTATTCGGTGTTCGCTGGCGTCGGCGAGCGCACGCGCGAGGGCAACGACCTCTATCACGAGATGATCGAGTCGGGCGTCAACAAGGATCCGCACAAGAACAACGGCTCGACCGCCGGCTCCAAGTGCGCGCTGGTGTTCGGCCAGATGAACGAGCCGCCGGGGGCCCGCGCCCGCGTCGGCCTCGCCGGCCTGACGGTGGCGGAATACTTCCGCGACCAGGGCCAGGACGTGCTGTTCTTCGTGGACAACATCTTCCGCTTCACCCAGGCCGGCTCGGAAGTGTCGGCGCTGCTTGGCCGCATCCCGAGCGCCGTGGGCTACCAGCCGACGCTCGCCACCGACATGGGCGCGCTGCAGGAGCGCATCACCACCACCACCAAGGGATCGATCACCTCGATCCAGGCGATCTATGTGCCGGCCGACGATCTCACCGATCCGGCGCCGGCGACCTCTTTCGCCCACCTTGACGCGACCACCAACCTCAACCGCGCCATCGCCGAGAAGGGCATTTATCCGGCGGTCGATCCGCTCGATTCGACCTCGCGCATGCTCGATCCGCGCATCGTCGGCGAGGAGCACTACAACGTCGCCCGCCAGGTGCAGGAGATTCTCCAGCGCTACAAGCAGCTTCAGGACATCATTGCCATTCTCGGCATGGACGAACTGTCGGAAGACGACAAGGTGACGGTCGCCCGCGCCCGCAAGGTCGAGCGCTTCCTGTCGCAGCCCTTCCACGTCGCCGAGGTGTTCACCGGCTCGCCGGGCGTGTTCGTCGAGATGGAAGACACCATCAAGGGCTTCAAGGGGCTGTGCGCCGGCGAGTACGACCACCTGCCGGAGGCGGCCTTCTACATGGTCGGCACCATCGAGGCGGCCGTCGAGAAGGCCAAGAAGCTCGCCGCCGAGGCGGCCTAGAGGCAAAATCCGATGGCCGAACCCTTCCAGTTCGAACTGGTCTCGCCCGAGCGGCTGCTCATGTCGGCGCCGGTCGACCAGGTGGTCGTGCCGGGGGCCGAGGGCTATTTCACGGTGCTGAAGGGCCATGCGCCGTTCATGTCGGTCCTCAAGCCGGGCGTGGTCGACGTCACCAACGAAGCCGGGACCGAGCGCATCTTCGTGCGCGGTGGCTTCGTCGATGTCAGCCCGGCGGGCCTGACGATCCTCGCCGAGCAGGCAATCCCGCTCGCCGAGGTCGACGAGGCGATGCTGACGCAAGCCGTCAAGGACGCCGAGGAAGACGTGGCCGACGCCAAGGATGGCGCCACCCGCGACACCGCCGAACTCCGGCTGCACCAGCTCAAGGAAGTGCAGGCGGCGCTCGGTCAGGGCTAGGGTTCGAGGTCCATCCGGAAGACGACCAAGCGGCCCGTCTCGGTGAAGCCCAGGCGTTCGTGGACGGCCTGCGAGACCCCGTTCCAGAGCTGCGTATCGGAGCCCAGTTCGCGGTAGCCGCGGCTCCGCGACCAGGCGATCGCGGCGTCCACGAGTTGACGCGCGATTCCCCGCCGGCGCGCGACGGCATCGACCCACATCCCTTCGATGTAGCCGACCGGCGAAGTCGCGCAGCCTTCGGCGACGCTGCGCGTGCCGACTTCGATGAACCCGACGAACTCCCCCGACGGCCGCTTCGCGCCGAAGGCGGCGTAGTCGTCACGGGCAACGAGCGCATCGATCTTGCCGATCAGAGTGCCGGCGTCTTCGGTCGGCCAAAGGGCCGCCGCCATCCGGGCCCACGCGTCGGCGTCGGCAAGCGTCAACCGCAGGATCTCGATCCCGTCTGCCATCGTCATATCCAGCGCCGGACGCGTTCCTTGAACTCCAGATACGGGGTCCCGAATTTCGCCTCGAGGTAGGCTTCCTCGCGGGCGATCACCTGGGTGCGAATGACGATCAGCGTCGGCACCAGGGCAAGGAGCGGCCACAAGGCGTTGGCGTAGAGCGCCACCCCGCCCGTCGCCAGCGTCATGCCCACGTACATGGGGTTGCGCGAATAGCGGTAGGGGCCGTCGCCGGCGAGCGCCGTGGTCGGCGCCCAATGGCCGGGGGTCGTGCGCAGGCGCACGAACCGGAAAAGCGCCCACAGCATCAGCACGAAGCCAAGGGCGAACGCGGCGATGCCGGCGACGCGGACTGCAAGGCCCAACGTGGACGGGACGATCGGCACCGGCCAGAACCAGGCGATGGCGAAACCCAGAACCAATCCGGCGAAGAACACCCCCGGCGGAAACATGACGACGCCGTCGGTGTCCTTGCGTTCGGCCATGGGTGTGGGAGCTTTCGGGGTGGTGAGCGGCTGTCTCAGGCGCCGGGGATGTCGCGAAACGCAGCGACCACCTGTTCGTAGACCTTGCGCTTGAAGGGCACGATCAGCTCGGGAAGCCGTTCCAGCTTCTCCCAGCGCCACTCGGAAAACTCAGACTTGTGCTTGCCGCCGCCCGGATGGAGCACGTCGATTTCCGACTCCTTGCCGGTGAAGCGCAGCGCGAACCATTTCTGCTTCTGGCCGCGATAGCGCCCCTTCCAGGACGTGCCGACGAGATCGGGCGGCAGGTCATAGGCGAACCATTGCGGGGCTTCGCGGATGAGGCTGGCGCTCTTGACCGAGGTTTCCTCGTAGAGCTCGCGGAGCGCGGCCAGATACGGCTCCTCGTCCTTGTCGATGCCGCCCTGCGGCATCTGCCACCACTTCCCTTCGCCCTCGCCCTCGGCGTCCTTGTCGGAGCGGCTGCCGACCCACACGCGGCCTTCGCGATTGAAAAGCGCGATGCCGGCGGAGAGCCGGTAGGGAAGCGCCGCGATGTCCGTCTGGCTCATGACCGGTTGCCGGCGAGGGCGCTGAGCGGGACGATGTCGATGCCCTTCGCGGCGGCGGCGTTCACGAACGCGGCGATGCGGTCGATGCTCGCCGGGAAGGCGGTCGCGGTTCCGATCGCATAGCCGCGCTGCCGGGCGATCGCCTGAAGCTGGTCGAGCCGCGCGTCGATGGCTGCCGGCGACAGGTCCGCGTCGAGGACAAGGTCGGCCTGCAGGAAGGGCGTGCTGGTGCCGGCGATTGCGGCGGCCTTGCTCTGCGGGGACGAGCCGTCGTCGAGATAGAGCAGGCCCCGCGCGCCGATGTCGGCCATCACCGGGGTCAGCGCGTCGCCGTCGCCGGTGAAGCGCGCCCCCATGTAGTTCACAACGCCGATGTAGTTGGTGATCCTGCCGAGGAACCAGTGCAGGCGATCGAGGTTGACTGATTTGGTCGCGTCGAGGGTGAGGGTGTTCGGGCCGGGGTCGGTCTCAGGATAGTTGTAGGGCTCGAGCGGGATCTGCAGGAGCAGCTCGTGGCCGGCGGCGCGCGCTTCCGACACGAGCTTGGGCAGGCCCTTGCCATAGGGCGCGAAAGCCAGCGTGACGGGGCCGGGCAGCGCACCGATCGCCTGGGTGGTGGCATCCGGGTCGATGCCGAAACCGCCGATCACGATGGCGATGCGGCTGTTGCCGCTGACGTTTGCCGGGCGGGCGTAGGCGTCGAGCGGCCGGGTGCCGTCGGCCGCGACGCGTGGCAGGTTGCCGTCGGCGGTCTTCTGGATGAGGCCGGGAAGCGGCAGTGCGCTGAGCACGATGGGCGAGGGCGCCGATGGATCGTGGATGACGACCGCGCCGCCGCTGGTGTCGGTGAGAGCGCCGTCCGGGGTGACTTCGGTCAGGCCTCCGGTGGTGGGGGCGGACGACGTCGTCGAAGCGGTGGTGTCGGTCAACGCCACCGCGGGCGGCGATGCCCCGATGACCGCCGTCGCGGTCGGGCCGTGGGTCGGGCCGATGAACCACCAGCCGGCGAGGCCAGCCGCCAGGACGGCCACCACCGCGGCGGCACCGAGATAGAGGCCGCGCCGCGACGGGGCGCGCTCTTTCGGCAGCCCGAGCGGCTTGCTGAGGTCGTCCGGCGTCATCCAGCGTCCTCGAATCGTGCGTTGGGGGCGCCGGTGTCGGCGCCCCCGTTACTCAGGGCACAGGCTGCGTCGGCGCAGCCGGGATCAGTTCGGTATGCCGCGATTCGGG
This sequence comes from uncultured Alphaproteobacteria bacterium, assembly GCA_963843565.1. GTDB lineage: Bacteria > Pseudomonadota > Alphaproteobacteria > Rhizobiales > Kaistiaceae > DASZQY01. The sequence goes on along the minus strand of CAWJKY010000004.1, from coordinate 445,792 downwards.
TCCGGCGGGAAAGCGCTGTTGACTTGCAGCCCGCGCAGAAGGTCGACGGCGTAGGTGAGCTGATTGTCGTTCTTCGGATCCGGCGCCACGTAGGCCAGCGAACCCGAGGTCTCGGTCTGCCCGGCCGAATCGGCCTCGTTGGTCAGGTGCCCCTTGAGGCTCGCCTCGCCGGTCGGCGGCAGGTTCTTGATCTGCGCGGCGAGATCCGGCGGCAGCTTCTCGATCACCTTGATGTCGGGCACGATGCCCTTGGCCTGGATCGAGCGGCCCGACGGCGTGTAGTAGCGCGCCGTCGTCAGGCGCAGGGCGCCGTCGGCGCCGAGCGGCACGATGGTCTGCACGGAGCCCTTGCCGAACGAGCGGGTGCCGAGGATGGTGGCGCGGCGCTGGTCCTGAAGGGCGCCCGCGACGATCTCCGAGGCCGACGCCGAACCGCCGTTGACTAGAACGATGACCGGCTTGCCGTTCATCAGGTCGCCGGAGTGGGCGTTGAAGCGCTGGGTCTCGTCCGGGTGGCGGCCGCGGGTCGAGACGATCTCGCCCTGGTTCATGAAGGCATCGGAAACCGCGATCGCCTGGTCGAGCAGTCCGCCCGGGTTGTTGCGCAGGTCGACGATGATGCCCTTGACCTTATCGGCGCCGATCTCGGCGGTGTACTTGTCGATTGCCGTCTTGAGGCCGTCGTAGGTCTGTTCGCTGAACGACGAGATGCGCACGTAGATGATGTCGCCGATGGCGCGACCGTGCACCGCCTCGAGGGTGATCTCGGCGCGGTTGAGCGTCACGTCGAACGGCTTGTCGGCGCCGTCGCGCTGGATGGTGAGCGTGATCGGCGCGCCGATCTGGCCGCGCATCCTGTCGACCGCGTCGTTGAGGGTCATGCCCTGCACCGACTCGCCGTCGATGGCGATGATCAGATCGTTGGCGAGGATGCCGGCCTTGGCGGCGGGGGTGCCGTCCATCGGCGAGACGACCTTGACGATGCCGTCCTTCATGGTGACTTCGATGCCGAGACCGCCGAACTTGCCGCTCGTGGTCACCCGCATGTCCGAATAGTCTTTCGGGTTCAGGTAGCTCGAATGCGGGTCGAGGCCGGCGAGCATGCCGTTGATGGCGTCCTCGATGAGCTTGGTGTCGTTGGGCGCCTCGACGTAATCGGCGCGGATGCGCTCGAAGACGTCTCCGAACAGGTTGAGCTCGTGGTAGGTGTCGCTGGCGGCGGCGTTGGCCGCGCTTCCCGAGAAGACCTGGGGCTGGGTAATGCCGACGGTGACGAGCGCGCCGACCAGGATACCCGTGAGAAGAAGAGTGACCTTGCGAATCATCCGCCTACCTTTTGCGCGTTGGACGCGGCCCACCAAGGAGCCGGGTCGATAGAAGCCCCGTCCTTCCTGAATTCCACATAGAGCACCGGTTGGGTGGCGCCTACTGCCACGGCGCCTGCGCTGGCCAGCTGTTGTGCCGCCATCACCGCTACTGGCTCGCCGGCGAGCACAAATTGTCCAAGTTGAACATCAATGCGTTCCATGCCCGCCAGCAGCACATGATACCCGTCGCCGGCGTTCAGGATCAAGAGTTGGCCGTAGCTGCGGAAAGGGCCGGCATAAACGACCCAGCCGTCGACGGGGGAGGAGACCTGGGCCGAGGGCCGGGTGGCGAGCGAGACGCCCTGGCTGGCGCCGCCGAGGCCGTCGTCGTCGCCAAAGCCGCGGATTTGCTTGCCATTGACCGGAAGCGGCAGAAGGCCCTTGGCGTCGGCAAAGGGCACCTTGGGCGCCAGGCGGTCGGGGGCGCCGAGGTTGGTCGCCTGGGCGTCGCCGGCCTCGTTGCGGGCCAGCACGGCGGCCTTCTGGGCCTCGGCGGCGGCCGCGGCCGCGGTGGCGTTTTCCTGTTCGATGCGGCTGATCAGCTCACGCAGGCTGTCGGCCTGATCGGCGAGCGAGGCGGCGCGCCGCTCCTCCGCCGTCAGCGCCGCCTCGGAAGCCGCCTGCTGCTTCTTGCGCTCGGCGATCAGAAGGGCAATGCGTTCGCGCCCCTCGGCCAGAGCCCCGGCGTCCTGGCGGAGCCGGTCGCGCTCGGTTTCCTGTTCGGCACGCAGCGCCACCAGCTTGTCGAGGTCGTCGACCAGGGACGCGGCGGCGGTGCGCAATTCGGGCACCACGGCGCCCAGCAGAATGGCGCTGCGAATCGAGGCAAGCGCGTCCTCGGGTTTCACCAGAATGGCGGGCGGCGGCCGGTAGCCGATCAGTTGCAGCGCGGCCAGCACCTCGGCCAGCACCTTGCGGCGGTCGGCGAGGGAGGCGCGCAGCGTATCCTGTTGGGACAGCAGATCGGCCATCCGCTTCTCGGTGTCGGCGAGTTGCGTCTCGAGTTTCTGCACCTGCTGGCCGGCTTCGACCAGCGAGCGGTTGAGGGTCGCCTGGTCCTGGTTGAGCGATTCGATCTCGGCCTTGAGCTCGGCCTGACGCTCCTTGGTGACGGCGATGTCGCGGGTGACGGCGTCGAGCTCGGCCTGATGGGCCGCGATCGCCGGATCGGTGGGCGGTGCGGCGTCCTCGGCCGGCGCCGCCGCGGCGGCGAAGGCGAGCGGCACGGCGGCAAGCAGGCTGAGGAAGCGTTGGCGCATCACTCGCGATGATAGGGGTGGCCGGAAAGGATTGTCACGGCCCGGTAGAGCTGTTCGGCCAGCATCGCCCGGACGATCTGATGAGGCCACGTCATTTCGCCGAAAGCGAGGCGAAGATCGGCCCTTTCGAGGAGCCCGGCGCCATGGCCGTCGGCGCCGCCGATGGCGACCGTCACGCCAGCCCCGCTGTCGCGCCAGCGGGCCAGCTGCCCGGCGAAGGCGACACTGGTGAGATTGCGGCCGCGTTCATCGAGCGCGACGAGCTTGCCGGTGGCGGCCTTGAGGAGGACTGCTGCTTCCTCCAGGCGGCGCGCCTCGCTCGAGGCGGCGCGGCTTTCGGGGGATTCGCGCACCGCGAACGTCAGGCCGAGCTTGCGGCCGGCCGCTTCGGCCCGGCCCATGTAGCGGTCGAAGAGCTCGCGCTCCGGCCCGGCCTTGAGGCGGCCGATGGCGGCAATGGTGATCAGCATCGGCGCCCGGCCTCCTGGCCGGGAAACGTCGGCCCGTTACGCGCGGCGCGCCTAGACTTCGGTCGGCGCGGCCGGATGATCGGCCCGCCACATCTTCTCGAGATTGTAGAAGGCGCGGACTTCGGGCCGGAAGATATGGACGATGACGTCGCCGGCGTCGACCAGCACCCAGTCGCCCGTGTTCAGGCCTTCGACGCGGATGTCGCGGCCGCCGGCGTCCTTCAGGTCGGACAGCAGGCGGTCGGCGATTGCCGCGACGTGGCGACTGGAGCGGCCGGACGCGACCACCATGTGGTCGGCGAGCGACGATTTGCCGGTGATGTCGATGGGCGCAAGGTCCTCTGCCTTGGCGTCATGCAGACTGGTGAGGACCACCTTGAGAGCGGTCCCGCCACCGAGCTGGCGGTGGGCGGGCGCTGGACGAGGCGCACGAGCGCGTGTCGCCTCACTCAGAAGTGCGGTTGTCAGCGGCTTTTTCCTTCTCCTTACGAGACCGTGCCGACGCAGGCACGGCCAAGAGGATATGCGGACGACGGTGAAGCTTTCAAGACGCCTGACGGCGGGCGCGGAGTTCCGTCGAAGAGATCGGAACGTGCGGCGAGGGCAGGAAAACCCAGGCGGGCGGCGGGGTTTCGGCGAGAATCGGTGCGTCGGCGGGGGCGTGGCGCCAGCGCCACAGGGCGCGCGCTGCCGGCGATGCGAGGGCCGCGTTGGCGAGCCCCGGCCGGTTGAAGACGGCAAGCGGCAGGTTCGCGGCGATCGCCCGCCAGGCCCGCCAGCGGTGAAAGGTGGCCAGGTTGTCGGCCCCCATCATCCAGACGGCGGCAACGCCGCGCATGCGCGGCAGGAGGTGGCGCAGCGTCTCGGCGGTGTAGGTGGTGCCAAGCGCTGCCTCGATGCCGGTGACGCGGATCGCCGGGTGGCGGGCGAGCGCCCGGGCGGCGGCGATGCGGCGCGCGAGGTCCGAGGAGGGCGCCTGCGGCTTAAGCGGATTGCGCGGCGACACCAGCCACCAGACTTGGTCGAGGTTGAGGGCGCGCAGCGCCACCAGGCTCACCTTGAGGTGGCCTTCGTGCGGCGGATCGAATGACCCGCCAAACAGGCCGACGCGCATTCCCGGCGTCGAGAAGGGCAGTTGGAGGTCGGAGCGGCTCAGGGCTGGCGCGCGCGGGCGTCCTTGCGTCAAGGCCTGACCTGCCCGGACCCGTAGACGCGATACTTGAAGCTCGTCAGCTGCTCGACGCCGACCGGCCCGCGGGCGTGCATGCGGCCGGTGGCGATGCCGATCTCGGCGCCCATGCCGAACTCGCCGCCGTCGGCGAACTGGGTCGAGGCATTGTGCAGCACGATGGCGCTGTCGAGCTCGGCGAGGAAGCGGTCGGCCGCCGCCTGATCGTCGGTGACGATCGAATCGGTGTGGTGCGAGCCGTGTGTCTCGATGTGGTGGATGGCGTCGGCGAGGTCGTCGACCACCTTCACCGCGATGATGGCGTCGAGGTACTCGGTCGACCAGTCGGCCTCGGTGGCGGGGGTGACGCCCTTGACCAGTGACCGGGTCGTCTGGTCGCCACGGATGGCGCAGCCGGCGGCCTGCAGCGCTTCGACGATGGGCTTCAGGTGCGTGTCGGCGATGGCGCGGTCGATCAACAGCGTCTCGGCCGCCCCGCACACGCTGATGCGGCGCATCTTGGCGTTGACGGCGATCTCCTTCGCCATGTCGAGGTCGGCATCCTCATGGATGTAGACGTGGCAGATGCCTTCGAGGTGCGCGAACACCGGAACGCGCGCTTCCTTCTGGACGCGGGCGACCAGGCTCTTGCCGCCGCGCGGCACGATCACGTCGATGGCGCCGTCGAGCCCGGAAAGCATGGCGCCGACGGCGGCGCGGTCGCGGGTCGGGACCAGCTGGATCGCGGTCGCGGGAAGGCCCGCCTTCTCCAGCCCTTCGACGAGGCGCTGGTGGATCGCCATGGAGGAGCGCAGCGAGTCGGAGCCGCAGCGCAGGATCGCGGCGTTGCCCGCCTTGAGGCAGAGCGCGCCGGCGTCGGCGGTGACGTTCGGACGGCTCTCGAAGATGATGCCGATGACGCCGAGCGGCGTGCGCACGCGCTCGATGCGGAGGCCGTTCGGCCGGTCCCAGGCGGCGATCACCGAGCCGACCGGATCGGGCAGGGCGGCGATCTCGTCGAGGCCCGCCGCCATGGCGGCGATGCTCTTCTCGCTCATCGTCAGCCGTTCGATGAAGGCCGGCGTGGCGTTGCCGTCGCGGCGCACTTCGGCGACGTCCTTGGCGTTCTCTTCAAGAAGAGCGGCGGCGTCGCGGCGAAGCGCCTCGGCGGCGAGGGCGAGGGCGGTGTTCTTGGCCTCGGTCGAGGCAAGGCCGAGGACGCGGGAAGCGGCCCGCGCGGCATGGCCGATCGCCGCCATCTTGGCGGCAATACCGGCGCTGGCCATAGGTTTCTCGGCGACTTCCGTGATGCTCATGGCGTCATCCTCGGCCGCCATTCTAGCGGCGGGGAAAGTGTTTGGCACGGGCGGCCGGCGGCTGGCAAATCGGCGGCCCCTCTGGACAGCGGCCACCCGGCGCTCCATGAGGGAAGCCCGCTCTCGTCCCCCCGCGTTTCTCCATGACCGCTACCCCGGGCCCGTCCGCCCCGTCCGTTCGCCGCAATCAGAACGTGCCGCTCGGGATCGGCCTGATGGCGCTCGGGATGTTCGTCTTTTCGGTCAACGACACCATGGGCAAGTGGCTGGCCGCGTCCTACAGCGCCCCGCAGATCCTGCTCTTCCGAAGCGCCGCCGCGCTGATCGTCCTGCTTCCCATCGTCAGCCATAACGGCGGATTTCGCGAACTGTTCCGCGTGGAGCGGCCGCGCATGCAGCTGGCGCGCGCCATTCTCGCCACGGTCGAGACGGCGCTGTTCTACTGGGCGGTGCACTACCTGCCGCTCGCCAACGCGATGACTTACTACCTCGCGGGACCGATCTACGTGACGCTGCTGGCGGCGGTGTTTCTCGGCGAGCCGGTCGGCTGGCGGCGATGGACGGCGATCGCGGTCGGGTTCGCCGGCGTTGTCGTCGCGCTCGGGCCTTCGGTGACGTCGTTCGGCTGGCCGGTGCTGATCGCCTTCGCGGGAAGCGTCGCCTACGCCGTCTTCCTGGTGATAACGCGCTCGCTCTCGGAGACGCCGGACTGGGTGATGGCGGCGTGGCAGGTGGCGATCAGTCTCGTCTTCGGCCTCATCCTGACACCGATGATGTGGGTGGCGCCCGCCAACCGGTTCGACGTGCCGCTGCTCTTCCTGATCGGCGTTGTCGCGCTGGCCGCGATCGTCATGGTCAACCGCTCGCTGGCGCTGGCGCCGGTTTCAGTGGTCGCGCCATACCAGTACACGCTGCTCGTCTGGGCGGTGATCTTCGGCTACCTGGTCTTCGGCGACGTGCCGGGGGTGCAGACCCTCATCGGCGGCGCCATCATCATCGCGGCCGGGCTCTACATCTTTTTCCGCGAGCAGCGGATCGGCGTGGAGTCGGGGCTGGAAGTGCCGCCGGAACGGTGACTTGCGATAGCGCTACTCGCCCGTAAGCGCCATGTCGTCGCGGTGGATCATCTCGGCGCGCCCGGCGAAGCCCAGGATCTTCTCGATCTCGCCACTGTTGCGGCCGGCGAGCCGGGCGGCGTCGTCGGCATCATAGGCGACGAGGCCGCGACCGATCGCTTCGCCTGCCTCGCCGCGGATCTCGACGGCGTCGCCGCGCTGGAAGCGTCCCTCGATGCGGCGCACGCCGGCCGGCAGCAGGCTCTTGCCGGCGCGCAGCGCCTTGGCCGCACCGGCATCGACGACCAGCACGCCGCGCGTCTCGAGGTGCCCGGATATCCACCGCTTGCGCGAGGTGACCGGGTTGGCGGCGGCGAGGAACCACGAGCACGGGGCGCCGGCCGAAATGCGCGACAGGGGCGCGTTGTCGGTGCCGCTGGCGATCACCATGGTGGTGCCGCCGGCGGTGGCGATCTTGCCGGCCTCGATCTTGGTGCGCATGCCGCCGCGCGCCAGCGCCGATGCGGAGACGCCGGCCATCGCCTCGACCTGCGGCGTGATCCGCTCGATCGTTTCGATGAGCGTCGCGTCGGGGTGGGTGGCCGGCGGGGCCGTGTAGAGGCCGGCGACGTCGGAGAGCAGGACGAGCAGATCGGCGCCCATCATGGTGGCGACGCGAGCGGCGAGGCGGTCGTTGTCGCCGTAGCGGATTTCACTGGTGGCGACGGTGTCGTTCTCGTTGATGACGGGAACGGCGCGGAGCTTCAGGAGCGTGCCGATGGTGGAGCGCGCGTTCAGATAGCGTCGGCGCTCCTCGGTGTCGCCGAGGGTGAGGAGAACCTGACCGGCGGCGAGGCCGACCTTGTGGAGCGAGGCGGTCCAGGCGTGGGCAAGCGCGATCTGCCCGACGGCGGCCGCGGCCTGGCTTTCCTCGAGCTTGAGGGTGCCGCGCGGCAGACCGAGGACCCCGCGGCCGAGCGCGATGGCCCCGGAGGAGACCACGATCAGGTCGCGGCTGCCCTTCGCAAGGTGGGCGATGTCGCCGGCGAGCGCCTCGAGCCAGCCGGTGCGCAGGCGTCCGGTCTCCCGGTCGACCAGCAGCGCCGAGCCGATCTTGACGACGATCTTGCGGAAATCTTCCGGCTTGCGCGAGGTCATGGCTGCCAGGTGTCGTCGGCTTCCGTGAGCGCCGGTTCCGCCGCGGGCGGCCGGGCGGCGGCGACTTCGGCGGCCAGCGCGCGCAGCGCCGCCTCGACGCCTTCGCCGCTCACCGACGACAGCGCCAGGGCGCGCACGCCGGCGCCCTTGCGGAGCGCGTGGCGTTTCGCGTCGATCGTCTGCTTGTCGAGCGCGTCGACCTTGGTGAGCGCGACGATCTCGGTCTTCTCGGCGAGCCCGTGGGCGTAGGCTTCGAGCTCGCCGCGGATCGTCAGGTAGTCACCGGCCGGATCGGCGCCGGAGGCGTCGACCAGATGGAGGAGAACGCTGCAGCGCTCGACATGGCCGAGGAAGCGGTCGCCGAGGCCGGCACCTTCGTGGGCGCCTTCGATCAACCCGGGAATGTCGGCGATCACCAGCTCCTTGCCGTCGATGCGTGCCACGCCGAGGTTGGGCGTCAGCGTCGTGAATGGATAGTCGGCGATCTTGGGGCGCGCGGCGGAGACGGCGGAGAGGAACGTCGACTTGCCGGCATTGGGCAGGCCGACCAGTCCGACGTCGGCGATCAGCTTCAGGCGCAGCCAGATCCAGCGCTCTTCTCCGGGCGCGCCGGGGTTGGCGCGGCGCGGGGCACGGTTGGTGGACGACTTGAAGTGCGTGTTGCCGAAGCCGCCGTTGCCGCCGCGGGCAAGCAGAACGCGGGCGCCCTTGTGGTCGAGGTCGGCGATCAGCGTCTCGTTGTCTTCCTCCAGAATCTCGGTGCCGACCGGCACCTTGATGATCACGTCGGCGCCCTTGCCGCCGGCGCGGTCGCGACCCATGCCGTGGGTGCCGCCCTTGGCCTTGAAGTGCTGCTGGTAGCGGTAGTCGATCAGCGTGTTGAGATTGTCGACTGCCACGACCCAGACGTCGCCGCCCTTGCCGCCGTCGCCGCCGTCGGGGCCGCCGAACTCGATGAACTTCTCGCGGCGGAACGAGACCGAGCCGTTGCCGCCGTCGCCGGAGCGCACGTAAACCTTGGCCTGGTCGAGGAATTTCATCGTCCCTGCGCCTCGAAACCGGCGCGGGTGAGCACGGTGTTGACGTGGGGGAAGGTGCCGTTGCGTGGCCGCGAGAAGAGCGTCGTTTCCCCGTCGACGACGAAGCCGACCTTCTGCTGAACGCGCAGCGACGCCTGGTTGTCGCTGAATGCGCCGGAAAAGATCATGTCGGTGTCGCCTGTCTCGAAAATCAGGGCCGCGAGCCCGCGGACTGCCTCGGTCATGTAGCCCTTGCCCCAGTAGGGCTCGCCAAGCCAATAGCCGATATTCGGCCCCGCGCCGCGCTGCAAGTGACTCTGCGGACGCATCCGGTAGCTGGCAAGGCCGATGAAGGTGTCATCGCGCAGGATGGCAAACGCCGTTTCCGGGTCGACGCCGGAGCCACTGGCCAAACCGTCGATGAAGGCCCCGGCTTCGGCGCGGGCGTACGGCCAAGGTGGACTGCTCAGGCGGCGGACGACGTTCCAGTTGGCGAACAGGGCAAAGATCGCGTCGGCATCGTCATGGGCGACCGGGCGCAGGCGGAGCCGCTCGGTGGCGATGGCCGCTTCCTCAGGGGGCTTCATCGCCTGAAGCCCCGGAAGCGGGCCGGGATCAGGACGGCGTGGATATGCGCGACCTCGGCGCCGCGCGCGAGCGAGCGGCCCATGCCCATGCCGGTGCGCCGAAAGCCGAGCTTCTCCTGCACCCGCCACGAAGCGGGATTGTCGACGGCGACGCGGGCGCGAACGAACGGCAGGCCGAGGACCTCGAACCCGAAAGCACATACGGCACCGGCGGCCTCGGTGGCGAAGCCCTTGCCCCAATGGGCGCGGCCGAACCAGTAGCCGACTTCGGGCCGATAGGGCAGGCCAAAGATGCTGCAGATGCCGATCAGGTGACCGCCGTGCACGACGGCGAATTGGAACGAGGCGCCGGCGGTTGCCTGCCTGGCCGTCTCCGCGAGGAACGCGACGCCGTCGTCGCGCTTGTAGGGATGGGGAATCCGCGCCGTCATCCTGGCGATGTCGAAGTCGTTGACCTCGGCGACGAGGTCGTCGAGATCGCTCATTTCCGGGGCGCGCAGCAGGAGGCGCTGCGTCCTGATCTGCGGTCTATGCCGCAGTGTCGCGCGTCGCATCGCTGTCCTCCGCCGTCATCGCCACACCGCCCCATGCCTTGAGGCTCATCCACGTCCCCCGGTCGAGGGCGAAGCGCTCGATCGGAAAGGCGCCGCGCCCGGGCAGGCGCACCATGCCGGTGCCGCGGAACTGGAAGCCGCACTTCTCGATGACGCGCCGGGCGCGCGGGTTGGTGGCGCGGTGCGAGCACCAGATGGCGGCCGCGCCAGGGGTGGCGGTGAAGGCATGGTCGATGAGGGCGTGGGCGGCTTCCGTGCCGCAGCCGCGGCCCCAGTCGGCCTCGCCGATCCACAGACTGATCTCGACCCCGGAGCCCAGCGCCGTGACGCCGTGGGCGCCGCCGCCGATCAGTCGGGCGCTGCGGCGCTCGACGATGGCCACGGCTTCAGCGGCGTCCTCGGGGATCGTGGCACACAGGTTCGGCGCGATCGCCGGGCTGGCCATGAGCGCGTTCAGCGCCAGCTCGTCGGCGGCCCGTCGCGGCCTCAGAACCAGTCGCCCGGTCAGGATCGGACCGTAACTCGCTTCCCGTTCGTCCCTGTCGCGCATGGCGCCCTCCCGTCAGGAGCAATGAAAAAGGGGAGATGGTGTCCCATCTCCCCTTGTGCTCCTGATTCCGCCGGGTCGATGTGACACCGGCGGAAAATTGAAGTCGCCGGTTACTCCTGGGCCTCCGCGGCCGCCATGTTGGCCGGGTTGACCGAAACGTAGGTGCGGCCGTTGGCTTTGGTCTGGAAGGCTACGGTGCCAGCAACGGTCGCGAAGATCGTGTGGTCCTTGCCAAGCCCGACGCCGCTGCCGGTGCGCCACTTGGTGCCGCGCTGGCGAACCAGAATGTTGCCGGCGAGGACCGTCTCGCCGCCGAAGCGCTTGACGCCGAGGCGCTTGCCTGCCGAGTCGCGCCCGTTGCGCGAGGAACCGCCTGCTTTCTTGTGAGCCATCGGACTCTCTCCTTATTCCGCGTCGGCCGCGGGTGCCTTGGCGCGCGGCTTGCGCGGCGCCTTGGGCTTCTCGGCCTTGGTCTCGTCGGTGGCCGCTGCGGCCTGCTTCGACGGCGCCTTGCCGTCGGTGAGGATTTCGGTGATGCGCACCACGGTGTGCTGCTGGCGGTGGCCGCGGCTGCGCTTGGAGTTCTGGCGGCGGCGCTTCTTGAAGACGAGGATCGTCGCCGAGCGGTTGTGCTCGACGATCTCGCCGGCAACCTGGGCGCCGGCAACCGTGGGCGCGCCGACCGTGACCGCGTCGTCGCCGCCGACCGCCAGCACTTCGCCGAACGAGACCGCGTCGCCAGCCTCGCCAGCGAGGCGTTCGATCACGAGCTTGTCGTTTTCGGCGACCTTGTACTGCTTCCCGCCGGTCTTGATGATTGCGTACATGACGTCAGGCCTTGGCTGCCGCTTCCGATCCTTCGAGGGGACGGCGCGAAAGAGCCGATTTTGAGAGGAACGTCAACAGGCAGGAGCCCGCGGGCGTCAACTTTCTGCAACTATACGAGACCGAAGCTGCCCGGTCAAGAACGGACAGTATTACTTACCTAATTTTGCTCGCCCGCGTCTGTGACCGCGACCTCTGGTATCGACCGGCTTTCGCTCACACGATTGACCAGGCTTGGAAAGGCGGCAATCGCGCGGCTTTCTTGTCGATTCCCGTGTTCGGCGACACTACCCTTTGGCCGCGGTGGAGTGGGGGAGTTCCAATGGTGGACGATGTCACATTCCCGGTCGTGGTCGGCCAGAAGCCGATCACCAAACTCGCGATTCTGGCGGTGGGCATCGGGTTTTTCGCTTGGGGCGTCTCGCTGCAGGGCAGCGACGGCAGGACGAGGGTGCCGATCTTCGGTTCCGTTCCCGATTGGGCCTTCGGCACGTTCGTGATTGTTCTCGGGCTGCTGATCGGAGTGTCCATGGTTCAGGGGCTCGTCACCGGACGCCCGACCCTGACGATCGACATGGAAGGCGTGGCCTTCTTGCCGAGCTTCGGTTCGGTGCGTCGGATGCCCTGGCCGGAGATCGTCTCGATCGATGCCTTTTCCAGCCGCTACGCCCGCGGGATCAACATTCGCGGCCGCGATGGCAGGAGCCTTCGCGTGCAGGCCTTGTTGATGTCGCCCTATGACCTCCGCGACCTCATCATCCGCTGCGGCAAGGCAGCCGGGGCACCACCCATCGACAGGGCCTGAGACCGGCGGCAGGGCCCCGCGACGGGTTGCACGCGGGTTGGCGTGGTGTATGGTCCGCGCCGCCGAACGACGGACGACCTTCGCGGAGAGGTGCCGGAGTGGTCGATCGGGACGGTCTCGAAAACCGTTGTGCGGGTAACCGTACCGTGGGTTCGAATCCCACCCTCTCCGCCAGCCTCAAGTAATTGATTTCACAAGTCTCTCAGGCTTTCGTGGAGGTCGTGAAAAAGCGCCGAAGGCGTCGGCTTTTCGTGCCCACAGAATTCTCCGCGCGCGAAGTCGCTCAGGTATTCGTCGCCCGCCCGCGCGCCGGCGTGCTGAATTCTCCGCGGCTCTCGAAGCAGTACGGTTGTGGCCGCCGGGGCACGACCGCTTCTGACCCAAAGCGGACGTGGTCAAACATCGGCCGGACCTGCCCCAGCGTGGACTGAAAGGCCCACTTCGTTTTTGGTACCTCGGACACGCCTGAGGCTAGGGCTGACACACAATCGAGCCTATCGCCCCGACTTCCGTGCAGGCTGAGAAGTAGGACTGGAGGAGCCAGTAGAGCTGTACGGATCGTGTCCCGAGTGATGGTGTAGCTGCCGGCTGATGGCCGCGCTCTCCGGCATGGGCCGGGGAGATCAGCGAGCCACTGCTGGCATGCTGATGAGGGGATCATCGCTCAAGGGTGCGATGGTTTCCAGCGTCATGTATCTGGCCCGCTGCACGGCCCATTCGTCGTTCTGTTCGAGCAGCAATGCGCCGACGAGGCGGACGATGGCGTCGTCGTTGGGGAAGATGCCGACGACCTCGGTGCGCCGTTTGATCTCGCCATTGAGACGCTCGATCGGATTCGTGCTGTGAAGCTTGGCGCGATGCTCCTTCGGGAATGTCATGTAGGCGAGCACGTCGGGCTCGGCGTCGTCCATGATGGCGGCGAGCTTCGGCACTTTTGGCCGGATCTGGTCGGCGACGGCACGCCACTGAACCCTGGCGGCCTCGGGCGTCTCCTGAGCGAAGGCGGTGGCGATGAAGGCGGAGACGACCCGTCGTCCGCTCTTGCCGGCATGGGCCAGCACGTTCCTCATGAAGTGCACGCGACAGCGTTGCCAGCTTGCCGAGAGAACCTTGGTGACGGCGGCCTTGATGCCCTCGTGCGCGTCGGAGATGACGAGCTTGACGCCGCGCAGGCCACGCCGGGTGAGCTTGCGCAGGAACTCCGTCCAGATCGGCTCGGCCTCGGATGTGCCGACCTCCATGCCCAGAACCTCGCGCCGGCCGTCTGAGTTGACGCCGACGGCGATGATGACCGCGACCGATACGATGCGCCCGCCGCGGCGAACCTTCAGGTAGGTGGCGTCGATCCACAGATACGGCCAGTCACCTTCGATCGGCCGTTCGAGGAAGGCCTTCACCTTGCCGTCGATCTCTTCGCATAGTCGCGAGACTTGGCTCTTCGAGATGCCGCTCATGCCCATGGCCTTGACCAGGTCATCGACCGAGCGCGTTGAGATGCCCTGGACGTAAGCTTCCTGGATGACGGCGGTGAGCGCCTTCTCGGCCATGCGGCGCGGTTCGAGAAAGCCCGGGAAGTAGGAGCCCTTGCGCAGCTTGGGGATGCGCAGTTCGACGGTCCCGGCGCGCGTCTCCCAGTCGCGGTCGCGGTAACCGTTGCGCTGGGCCGTCCGCAACGGGTTCTTCTCGCCATAGCCGGCGCCGGTGGCCGCTCCCACCTCCAGCTCCATCAGTCGCTCGGCGGCAAAGCCGATCATCTCGCGCAGGAGATCGGCATCCGGTGTCTTCTCCACCAGCCTGCGCAGGTTCATCATGTCGTCGGTCATCGGTGGTCCTTCCGGTCAAGGGTTGGCGTTGCAACCAGACCCTACCGGGAAAGCGCCGATGACCACCGCGCCGCCGAGCTACACCACCTCAAGGGACGTGACCGCTGTACGAATGAGTGGCTAGGCCGCTGGCCGTTCTGGATTGCTCTGAAAGCGTCGGCTACTGCCTGTTTGCTTAGGGATGAAGTTACAATCACCGCCTTGCGGACTGCATCAGGTGCCATTCTTGCGCGCTCGACCACCCCAGCGAGGTCATTCCCAGCCGCGCGGATAGTTCTGCTGATCTGTGTGGCAACGCCATCTCCGTTGTAGGTCACGCCCCACTCCTGCACCTTTGCCGCCATTCGCTCCTGCGGAAACGTCATGTTCCCAAGATTCTTGATCGCTTGACTGACCGATATGTGGAAAGAGCCCGCGCCCAGTGTGAGGTCATCATGCTTCGCGTGATAAAACGAAATCTGCGTCAGGCCGGATTCCTCCCTGATGCCTATGAAATCTGCCCACTCATCCCCAAGATCATCGCAAACCAGCGTGGCATCTGGCGTGGCAATATGATCAACGATCGCCCCAAAGCTTGATGTCGCCTCGAACGCGGTCTGTGCAGCGGTGAAATTGCCCTTTTCACTGGTGACTGTCTGAAGGGACGCATCAGGGTGCAAGTAGCGCAGAAACGTGGCACCACCGTCGAGCAGCGTGTCGTCGCGGAACACCTGTCCATCGATGTAAGCTAGCCGCGCATCGGTGAAGAGGACGATGAAAGCATTCTCTTCATCGAGAAACTCGCGAAGCGAACGACGTTCCGGATCCTCTCCCAAAGCCACTTCCAGAATCTCGACTGCCACCTCGTCCGAGATGCCGAGGTTCAGGGACCGTAGCGCAATCCGGGTCTTGTTCAGACTGATCGTGGCGGATGCTTCAGCGGAGCCCCCCAGCTTTGCTTCGCGGATGCGCGCATCGCCTTCAACAGCTAGTGCCTGATCAAGCGACGCAATCAGCGCGGTCAGATCCTCGGCGGGAAGCTCGAAAACATTCTCACCATCAACTCGGACTAGCCGGTATTTTGCATCTTCGCCGGCAACCGCATCCACAAGATGGTTCGTGTCAATCGCGATCGTGACCGGCTCCGATGCAGCCAGCGCATCCGCCAGTGACATCGGTCGCGCGAACGTGCTGATGAACGGAGAAACGCTCACGGGGTCTATGCGCAGCAGATCGATGACACTCTTTGCGAACTCGATTAGCTCGACGTGGCCTACGCGGTCTGACCGGACCGAGATCCGCCCGGTGCTCGGGGTCGCACTGCTGGACCGGCCGTCTGCTTCCACGGTGTAAGTCTGTGGGGCGTAGCGTCGACTTCCCGCCGGTCCTGTGACATTAGCCAGGTTTGCAGCTTCAAGGGTCTTGTTGCGCATTGCGTATGGAGACACTGACATATTGCGCATCCTCATCTTCCGGAACACCGCATCGCTAGTCGCGACCGCGCCTTCAACGCGGGCGATAGGGACAGGCGAAAGGTGCAGCGTCTTGAATGATGCCGGCAACGCAATGCGCGAAGCGAATGCAGCAACGTGTTGCTGATACTCGATCAGCATCACGTATCCGCACAGCGTATCTCTGACCCCCGCGGCCGGATGGAGAAAGGAGGGCGGTGTTTCGTACATGAAACAGATCGCCGACCAACGCACACCATCAAGCGCCTGCCGGACATGTCTGAAAATGTTGTGTGCGCTGACGTTGTAGTTCTCACGAAGGGTCGCAAAAAGATCCCTGACCGCTTTGTCGGTCAGCTTCTTGTTTGCTCTGAAAAAAGTAGCGGCCTTTGCGACCGTCAGATCGTCTATCATTTCGAGCCCCGCTCAACAGCGCGCGGGTTGGAAACTCGCCGGCCCCACCCACCGCTTCGCTCACCGCGAGCTACTGATCCCACCCGAATGGCCCGACTTCTGACCCCAATCGGACACCCAGTTGGGAAAGCGCGGTGGGCGGCGATCGCCCCCCCCCGCGGTTCCCTTCGACGAAGGGCGGTACCTTTGCCGATCCGTCTTCAGGCACCGGCCTACTCCGTAGGCTACTTGTTGAGCAGTTGGTCGAGCGTTTCGACGCCTTCCAGCTCTAGGACGGTGCCGAGTTGGGCATCGGAGCGGTATCCGGCTGCGAAGCCCGGGCCGTATTCCTCCCGCAGCGTCCGGACCAGCGTGTCGCTGCGCTTCTTGCGGATTTCGCCGTCGGCATCGCGCATGCGATTATCGAGGCCCTTAGGGTAGTGCTTGGTCATGATCATCATCCTATAGGTTGTTCCCCGCCTTGACACTGGGACGGATTTGGAGAAAATAGGACCTAATTTCTTATGCTGTCAATCTTGGAGGGTGCCATGCCCACGTCGCTTTCGTCCGCCAAGCCCAATGCCTCTTCCGCGCCGCGGCTGACGCTCGTTGCGGACACCTGCCCGCTCTGCGAGCAGCAGATTCCGCATGACCGTCACGACGAGATCATGGAGCGGATTGCCCTCCGCTATCGGGCGCAGGAAGCGGAGGTCGACAAGCGTATCGAACTCCGAGTAGCCGCCGAGCGCAGCGCGGTGCAGGAGGCGGCCCTGCTGGAGACGGCCAAGCAAGTTGTGAGCGCCCGCGACGAAGCCAAGTGCGAAGCAGAAGCTGCGGCCGCCTTGCGTATCGCCGGCATCGAGCAGACGGGCGCCGCTACGAGGCAGGACCTGGAGACCAAGCTCGCCGCGGCCGTGGCGGAAACGGCGAAGCTTCGAGATGAATCCGCGGTCCGCGAGGAACACATTAGGCAGCAGGCGATGGCCGACGCGCAGGCGGCGATAAGCGATAAGTTCGATGCCATGCAGGCCGCGAATGCCGAGACGATCCAGACGCTTCGCGACGCAGCTTCAGCGTCGGAAGCCGGGAAGAGGCTTTCGGAGAGCACCGTCACCGAGCTCCGTGAAGCTTTAGAAGTGCAGCGCCAGAATACGGCAACGCAAATCGCGAACCTAAACGAGCAGTGGACGCGCCGCGAAACCGCCATTCGCTCGGAGGCTACCACGGCGGCGCAGGCCGTGACTGCCAACCAGCTCGCCCAATCCGAAAGCCAGCGCGCCGCGTTGCAGCAGAAGGTCGATGCGACTGAGCAGAGCATGGCGCGGCAAAAAGAAGAGTTCGACACGCAGCTCAAGGCTCGCCTGATGGAACAGCGCGAAGCGCTCGAACAGGCGGGCGTTGATGCGCTGAACAAGGAAAAGTCGAAAGCATTCGAGGAGAACCTCAAGCTCAACAACAAGCTCGAGGAGGCGCAGCGCATCATCAACAAGATGACGGCGGAGGAGCTGGGCGAGTCGGCGGAGATCGACCTTTATGAGGATCTGCGAACGGCGTTCGAGGGCGACAAGATCGAACGCGTCAACAAGGGACAGCCGGGGGCCGACATCATCCACACCGTTGTGCATAACGGCCAGGCCTGCGGCCAGATCATCTACGACTCCAAGAACCACCGCGCCTGGCGCAACGACTTCGTGAGCAAACTTGCCTCCGATAAGCTCGCGCAGGGCGCGGGCCACGCGATCCTGTCCTCGCGCAAGCTTCCCGAAGGCGCCCGTCACGTTGTCATTCAGGATGGCATCATTGTCGCAATGCCCGCACGCGTCGTTACGCTCGCTCAGATGGTCCGCCTACACATCATCGAGGTGCATACTATGCGCGTCGGCAATGCCCAGCGCGCCGAGAAGACCGAAGCACTGTACGACTTCATGACGGGCAAGCTTTGCGCCGACCTCTTCGCGCAGGTCGACCAGGAGGCCGAGGCGCTGCTCGAGCTGCAGACCCGCGAAATGGCTGCCCATAAGCGGACGTGGAATGAGCAGGGCCGCCGGCTGCGTCTCGTCATGAAGACGAACGCCGATCTCCTCTCCAAGATCAGTGCGATCATCGGCACCGCCGCGCCGGAAGGTGCAGCATGAGTGCCGCCCCAGCGCCAGCTTCGAACGCGCGTGACAATGTCGTCGTCAATCTGCAGGAGCGCCGTCTCGACAGGACGGTGCTCCGCACTTACCGGACAAAGGTCGACATTGACGAGGTCGTACCCAACCCCGCCCAGCCGCGGCTCGGCCCCAAGATCGACGACGAACTGCAGGTGCAGATCGAGGCCAATGGGGGGCTGTTCGAACCGCTTCTCGTTGAGCCACATCCGGATCTGCCGGGCAAGTTTCGCATCATCGACGGCGACCGCAGGTGGACCAATTCAAACGAACTCGTAAAACGCGGTCGCGCAGAGTTCCGGCAAGTTCCGGTCGAGGTCACCGACCACACCCTCAGCGATGAAGACCGCCTGCGCGTTTGGATTTACATCCACCGGCAGCGAAAGGAGTGGGAGGCCAAAGAAAAGGAAATGGTGGCGTACCGGCTCGTCGATCTCATGGGTCGCGCGAGCGCGGCGAACATTCTTGGCATCACGGTGCGCGAGCTCGACAAGCTGGTCGACGTGTTCACGCTCTCCGAGAAGTTCACGAGCCTGCGTGACCCCAGCGCGGCGATCACCTGGGCGCGTGAATTGATGGGCGTTAGCAAGAAGCTGCTGACGCCCAGCATCGTCGATGCCGTCGTGCACAAGGTCAATCAGAAGCGCATCACGAATTCGAAGGATCTTCGCAAGCTCCGCACGATCCTGCCCGACCCAGTGGCGCGGGCTCAGTTTCTCAATGAGTCCGGTGATCTCGAATCTGCGATGCTGCGCGTTGCCGCGCCCGAAAAAACGCAGAAAGCGGGACTAGGCGACGAACTGCAAACGGTCATCGGCTCGATGAAGGCGATTCCCTGGACGACGCTGCAAGAACTCAAGGACGATCCCGAGTTCCTTCGTCAGCTGCGAGACGCCGAGGACACGCTTAAGGCTTTGCGCAAGGCCGTATCCTAGGCGCTGGCGCGAGAACAGAACCAATGGAGCGCCGCCTGAAGCGATGTTCCACCTAGCCCATCGTCGCGACTAGTGGGCAGAGACCGCATACCTCGAATGCGCGTCGGTAGTAGTGAAAACCGGAAAGCGGCCGCATCCGATCAATTACCGCTTTTGGCGCAAAGCGGACCTCCAGCCCTTCAGGTAGCGGGTAACATTCAAGCGCGCTCGTCACGAATCAATTTGCTCTGTCCATCGCATCGGAAGATCTCTGTCTTTCAGCAACCGATGCAGCATGACTTCTGGCGGCTGGGTGCCTGCAAGAATTCGTCGTGTGAGGTCCGGCGAAAGGAATGCCAGACGCAGGACCCGAGCGGCATAGCGCTCGTCGGTATCATAAGCAGCGGCGAGTTCACGGAGAGTGGGGCGACGCTGATCGAGTAGATCCTGCCACCAACGATGCGCCTGCGCGACGGCCTTGATAAGAGCCGGATCCGGCTCCGGCGCGGGCGGTAGGTCTCCTTCGATGATGAGGCGGGTCTCTCCGCCGCGTCGGTGGACGGCGAACGGCCGCGCAACGGCCACGGTGTGCTGCTCGGGCCGATCGTTCACCAGGCGCCTACTCGCAGCGATGTCCATAGGAGAGCGGATGCCTTCCGGTTTGACGAACACAGTGATCGTCGTCGGGTCGAGTACGACCCGCTCGACCAGCATGAGGATAACGCCGCGTCTGGCGAGAGCGTCGGCGTCTTCGAGTTCGCCCGCAAGGTCTTGGGCTCGGGCGGAGATCTCGCGCCTTGCCGTGATCGGCGCGTCGACAATGTGCAGATGGTCGGCGAGCCAGTTCTCGTCGGTGAGGACGCTGACGAGCGTTCGGATGACTGCACTCTCAATCTCCGAGGCCGGCAGGCGCCAGGCGGATCCACGGGCGCCCGTCGCGAGCGGCAACGTCGCTGCCTGACGCCCTCGCCGACGAGCTCCGAGGGCGGTGCGGCTGAAATAGTACCGATACCGGCGACCCTGCTTGCTGGCGTGGGTAGCGACAAGCCTTTCGCCGGCTTGATCGTAAAGGAGACCGGTGAGCAGGCTGGGGTTCTTGGTGTGCGCCTTCACCAGCCGAGTATGAGTGTTGGCGGCAAGCGTCGCCTCGACGGCATCGAAGGTCGCCTGATCGATGACGGCCGGGTGCTGGCCTTCATACGTCTGACCTTTGTGCTCGATCCGGCCGGCGTAGATCGGGTTGGAGAGGATGCGGTAGAGATGGCCGCGGCTGAACGGCCTGCCGCCTGCCATCTGCTCGCTGCCGCTGGGGCGGAGGCGGGTCTTAAGCCCCCGCTTCTCAAGTTCCTTCTTGAGGGCATCGACGCTCTTCAGATCGAGATACCGGGCATAGATGGTGCGGATGGTGGCGGCTTCCTCTTCCCGGATGGTGAGGGTCCTTCCGGCTGCCTCGTAGCCGATGGGCACGAACCCACCCATCCACAGGCCCTTCTTCTTCGAAGCAGCGATCTTGTCGCGGATGCGCTCGCCCGTGACCTCCCGCTCGAACTGGGCAAAGGAGAGCAGGACGTTGAGGGTGAGCCGTCCCATGGAACTGGTTGTATTGAAGGCTTGGGTCACCGAGACGAAGGAGACGCCATGGCCATCGAACACCTCGACTATCCTGGCGAAGTCGGTGAGGGAACGGGTGAGGCGGTCGACCTTGTAGACGACCACGACATCAATCTCGCCGGCGGCAACATCGGCGAGCAGTTTCTGCAGGGCAGGGCGCTCCATCGAACCGCCGGAGAAGCCACCATCATCGTAGGCAGTGGCTAGCGTCTTCCAGCCTTCATGCTTCTGGCTGACGATGAAGGCCTCGCACGCCTCGCGCTGGGCGTGGAGCGAGTTGAAATCCTGTTCGAGGCCTTCCTCGCTGGACTTCCGGGTGTAAACGGCGCAGCGGAGTGGCTTCTTCCGAAGTTGCTCAGCCATCAGATCGCTTCCCGCTGTCCGCGGTAACTACGAAAGGTGTTGCGCCACCCCGAACGCGTGGACCGCTGCCGTTGCGGTCTGCGCCGCCAACCGGGCCGGAGCGTCCGTGGATGCTTCGCCGCGCGATCTTCGCCGAAGTTGGCGCCGAGCCCGCCTTCTTCTCCTCTCGTTGCTTCAGGCCGAAGAAGACCCAGCCGTTCCAGCGGGTGCCAGTGATATGGCGGGCAATCACCGAGAGTGATGGGTACTCTTTCCCGTTCCAGGCGTAGCCGCCTTCGACGACGGTCACCTCGTGGACGCGCCCTCTCCATTCGCGGATGAGGCGGGTGCCGAGTTTCACGCGGTTTGGCCGAGGAGGCGGCTTCGCGCCGGTCGGCACAATCTGAGCTGCCAGAGCATTGAGTCGTTTGCGGGTAGCCGGATCGAGGCCGCCGAAGGCGGCCTCGTGGATCGCATAGGCGACGGCGCGGGTCATTAGCCCGCGCCGCATGAACTTTGGCAACGGCACGCCCTTCAGCTCAAGCCAGCGGGCTTTGAGTTCGTCGAGACCGAGCTCGGGGAGGCGGGCGAGTTCCTCCTCGACCGACACAGTGACCGGCTCTGGGAGGCTTCTCACGCCCGCGCCTGGCGCTTTGAGCGGCGGGTCGTGGCAGCGACCGACCGTGCGGTCCCGACGCGGTAAACCCGCTTCTCACCTTCGCCGCTAGATGTGAGGTCGAGCTTGAACTTCTTACGGACGACACCGGAGAAGAAGCCGCGCACCGAGTGC
Organism: uncultured Alphaproteobacteria bacterium; assembly: GCA_963843565.1. Classification (GTDB taxonomy): domain Bacteria; phylum Pseudomonadota; class Alphaproteobacteria; order Rhizobiales; family Kaistiaceae; genus DASZQY01. The sequence continues at coordinate 424,203 of CAWJKY010000004.1, read as the reverse complement.
GGCTGCCAGCCGGTGGCCTTCATGATCGCGGCAACCGTCGTGCCGCCCTTACTCCGCAGCATCGCGAGGACGCGATCCTGCTTGGAGCCGGCACGACCGTCGCCGGACGAAGCACGGTGTTGGCCGGAGGGCAATCGTGCGCCGCCGGTCTTGCCCCGTCCCCGCGTTTTGGGGTCTCGCTTGACCTTCTTAATGCTGCCGGCATGTCGACGAGCGTCCTTCTTCGCTGCCGGGCCGATGCCATCGCGCGGAGCGGTCGAGACGGCAGTGTCGTTTCGTTCCGGTTCATCGACATGAATTGCCGTCAGGCCGGCATCGGTGACGACGAGGGCAAGCGGCGCTCCCTCCTCGTCGCGCCTCCAGATCGGCAAGCCGCCGGTGGCAGGCACCTCTGTCACCAAGCCATCGTCGATCAGCTTCTTGACGACTTTCTTCGCCGCTTCGCCCTTCAGTCGGTCGAGCAGGACGAGAGCACGATCCTCTCGCTTGGCGGCCTCGCTGAGGAGAATCAACTGGGTGTCGGAAAGTTTCACTGGATGGTCTCCTGGTTGGGCATCGGCAGCGGAGTGCTGCCACTGCCCACATCCCGCGGAGGCCAACTGGCGCTGGCGGGGCAGAGGCCGGAGCAAGATAGGGCCGGAAAATGCCGGCTAGGTCTCCCTCTGAGACCTCCGAAGGGTCGCGGCCGCCTGCAGTAGGTAGTTGGCCTCGTCCAGGAGAGGCTCGATCTCCAGAGCGATGTCGAACGCCCTGTCGTCTTCTCCCTTCTTGAGCAACGTCAAAGCTGTCGTAGCCAGGGAGACCGCCCCGGTCACCCGATCGATCATCGCGAAGATGCAGGCCGCGCTTTCCCGCCTCGCCGTGTCCTTCGTCTTCTTCCGCTTGGCCATCGGATCCTCCGGCGTTCATCCGTCGTGGACACCAATGCTTCCGTTGCGGTCGAAGTGAAGTCGAACCTGAGCAATTCCTTTGCGAAGATCGGGAACGTCTCGCGCAGATGAGCAAAAGGATCGCTCAATTGGCCAACCGCGCCGTTTCGATTGGCCGCCGCGGACGTTGTTTGGCCCAACCGTGCGGAGACGTGTTAATGCCAGCAGAAGTCCAGCACTGCCGCAAATCTAGTGGGCCTGCAGTGATCGTTTTGGTGCGGCTTGGGCGACGTCGACAAGATAGTCGTCATACCCCTCAATCGTTTTTAGCGGCGTCGCTCCAACCGCCAGCGCCTTTTCGACGGCAACTTCTCCTCCCGACTTGGCGACGATCTGCCGGAGCCTCTCGAACTCACTGCACCAAATTGTCTCCGCGTCGCGGTCGTGGTTCCCGTCATGCGCGCCAAGACCGACCGCGCGGACCTGCAACCGATCATCTGATATGCCGCCGAATATCTCAACGCCGTAGCCGGGGCTGGCTGCACGTCGCAGAACGACCTTGCCGTCCTTTGCCCAAGCCGTCGCCATTCCCTCTGCTACTTCGTAGCCAAGGCTGGCAAGTCCCTGGAGGACCGCGAGGCGGCGGCTGGTCACCGCGCGTTGGCGCAATTCTCTGGCCAGCAAGTTGGCCGCGCGCTGAACTAGAAGTGCGGTGTCAGCTGTGGCCGGCTGCACAAGTGCCGCGTCGATGACGTCGCTCAGTTCGCGTGCGGCGTTGCCCGACAGTACTCCAAGCTCGGCGCGCAACTCCATCAGTTCGTCCAGCAATGCGCTTTGAGTTTCTTCGTGTCGCACCGCCTCGGCCAATGATCGTGTCCCGAGTGATGGTGTAGCTGCCGGCTGATGGCCGCGCTCTCCGGCATGGGCCGGGGAGATCAGCGAGCCACTGCTGGCATGCTGATGAGGGGATCATCGCTCAAGGGTGCGATGGTTTCCAGCGTCATGTATCTGGCCCGCTGCACGGCCCATTCGTCGTTCTGTTCGAGCAGCAATGCGCCGACGAGGCGGACGATGGCGTCGTCGTTGGGGAAGATGCCGACGACCTCGGTGCGCCGTTTGATCTCGCCATTGAGACGCTCGATCGGATTCGTGCTGTGAAGCTTGGCGCGATGCTCCTTCGGGAATGTCATGTAGGCGAGCACGTCGGGCTCGGCGTCGTCCATGATGGCGGCGAGCTTCGGCACTTTTGGCCGGATCTGGTCGGCGACGGCACGCCACTGAACCCTGGCGGCCTCGGGCGTCTCCTGAGCGAAGGCGGTGGCGATGAAGGCGGAGACGACCCGTCGTCCGCTCTTGCCGGCATGGGCCAGCACGTTCCTCATGAAGTGCACGCGACAGCGTTGCCAGCTTGCCGAGAGAACCTTGGTGACGGCGGCCTTGATGCCCTCGTGCGCGTCGGAGATGACGAGCTTGACGCCGCGCAGGCCACGCCGGGTGAGCTTGCGCAGGAACTCCGTCCAGATCGGCTCGGCCTCGGATGTGCCGACCTCCATGCCCAGAACCTCGCGCCGGCCGTCTGAGTTGACGCCGACGGCGATGATGACCGCGACCGATACGATGCGCCCGCCGCGGCGAACCTTCAGGTAGGTGGCGTCGATCCACAGATACGGCCAGTCACCTTCGATCGGCCGTTCGAGGAAGGCCTTCACCTTGCCGTCGATCTCTTCGCATAGTCGCGAGACTTGGCTCTTCGAGATGCCGCTCATGCCCATGGCCTTGACCAGGTCATCGACCGAGCGCGTTGAGATGCCCTGGACGTAAGCTTCCTGGATGACGGCGGTGAGCGCCTTCTCGGCCATGCGGCGCGGTTCGAGAAAGCCCGGGAAGTAGGAGCCCTTGCGCAGCTTGGGGATGCGCAGTTCGACGGTCCCGGCGCGCGTCTCCCAGTCGCGGTCGCGGTAACCGTTGCGCTGGGCCGTCCGCAACGGGTTCTTCTCGCCATAGCCGGCGCCGGTGGCCGCTCCCACCTCCAGCTCCATCAGTCGCTCGGCGGCAAAGCCGATCATCTCGCGCAGGAGATCGGCATCCGGTGTCTTCTCCACCAGCCTGCGCAGGTTCATCATGTCGTCGGTCATCGGTGGTCCTTCCGGTCAAGGGTTGGCGTTGCAACCAGACCCTACCGGGAAAGCGCCGATGACCACCGCGCCGCCGAGCTACACCACCTCAAGGGACGTGACCCGGCCAATTCCAGCAGTAGGCTGTCGGCCACCATTCTTCGACGTTCCGGCACCTCACGCCGAAGCGCGTCCGCGCGGGCCGCGAACGTCTCCGCCAATTGCGGACCAGCGCGCACCTGCAGCTCTGCGATTTCGCTCTCAACACGATCGACGATTTCGTCATCACGCGTGGCGTTGCCAGCGGTCCAAGCCTGCAGCGTCAAGATGTTAGCGCCTCCACCCAGAGCCTTTGCGATCTCCCCCTGCTTTTTGCTGATGACGGATTCGGCAGGCGGATCGAGGAGTTGGAATGCTGCATTGATGGCAGCATCCGCGCCTTTGCCCCCGTCGGACGCGGCAACTAGTTTCCGCCGAAGCTCCGCCGGAACGGCCTTCCGTTCGCGATCGAGGGACTCGAGGAGAGAACGGGCCGTGTTTGCGGTGCGACGGTTCGCCCGCGCGGCCGACGCCGCGGCGGAGGCGGCGCGCGCCAACCGGTCTTGCGTGTCGGCCTTAAGGAAGGCGATCTCGCCGCCGACCTGCGCCTGGAGCTCGCCGAACCGGTCCTTGGCCAGCAAGGCACGCAAGGCATCGCGCCGCTTTTCAGTCGACGCGATGTCTGCGGCACCAACTGTTTCATTGCGTTCGCCAGTCCGCCGCCACGAGGCGATCGCCGCATCAAGGCGCGCAAGCATCCCTTGGCAGATAGCGATGATTTCTTCACGCGTGACGATCCGAATGACTTTCGGTCCGCTCATGGCAGTTCCCTTTCCCCGAGGGCTTGTTCAATGGCTTCTTTCAGGTCGCGCTGTTCTTTCTCGCGATCATGATACCAGCCCTTCGACGACACCCGATGCAGCCGCGGAAACGTTCCGGCGAGTACCCGAGGCCGCCAGATTTCGCGGGCGCGCGCCTGGGCCAACATCCGGTGGCGCGGTGCGTCGCACTCGATCCCGATGCCGTAAAGCCCGGTCCCGGGATCGGTGATTGCCAGGTCCATGCCGAAAGCCCCACCGCCTTCCACCGATCGGGCCGGCCAGCCAAGGCCTTCGACGAAGCTTGCGACGGCCCGGCCAAAGCCGTCGTGCTCCGTCGCATGTCCATTGGCCACCTGTTGGCCACCGGCGACACGCGAAAGCAGCGCGTCGACGTTTTCGAACTCGCCGGCGGAAACCGCCCGAGCGTACTCTAGATAGGCCTGAAGATAATCGCGCGGCGTCATCGCCGCGCGATGAGTTGTCAGCATGTCGGAGATTTGTTCGATCGGCATGGAGCTGACGACTATGACTTTGCGGCGCGCGCGCGTGACGGCGACATTGAGCCGGCGTTCGCCGCCGGATTGGCCCAGAACGCCGAAGAAGCGACGGAAGGCTCCTGCCGCGTTCCGCCCAAAGGTGGTCGAAAAGATGATGATGTCACGCTCATCGCCCTGAACGTTCTCGACGTTCTTGATGAAGAAGCTCATGTCCTCGCCGTGATCAGTGCGCTCGCGTTCAGAGGCGAGGGTCTGGCGAAACGCAGTATCTGTCTCCGCCGTCTCTTCAAGCACTTCACTGATGAGATCGGCCTGCTTTCGGTTGAAGGTCACAATCCCGATACTTGGTCGCTCGCCTTGCGTCTGCCACGTCGATCGGAGGATCGCGGCGATGCGTTTGGCCTCGTCCTGATTGGTCTGGTTGTCGTAGAGGCCGCCGACGGACACGAACTCGATCGGCCTGGCCTCGCGGATCTTGTCTTTCGGGTGCTGTACCGGAACGTTGAGCCGGTTCGCATAGAAGGAGGCGTTGGAGAAGTCGATTAGCTCGCGGTAAGACGAGCGGTAGTGGATCTCCAGCATTGCCTTCGGCAGCACCTCGCGGGCGAGGTGTAGCAGGTCGGGGCAATCCTTGATCTCGCGCCGGTTCCAGGTGTCAGTTAACGCGTCGCGTTCCGCCTCGGTCGCTCCTTCTTCCGGCTCGTCTTCATCGAGGAGGTCGGCTTCGTCGTTCTCCACCTTGCTGGAGAAGAAGGACGTCGGCGGCATTTGCTTCTCATCCCCGCTGACGACGAGCACTTCTGCGCGGTATAGCGCGGGAAGGGCGTGCTCCACCGGCATCTGTGAGGCTTCGTCGAAAATGACGCTATCGAACATGCGGCGCAGGGGCAGGACGCGACTGGCAACGTCCGGATTCATCAGCCAGACCGGCCGCACGGCAAGTAGGCCAAGATCGACCCCAGCGTCGACAAACTCGCGCAGGCGGCGCGCCCGACGCCCCGTGAGACGCGTGACGGACTCCCACTCCTGCCGCGGTCTCAGCAGGCGCGGATCGATGTCCTCGACGACCATCTGACGGTTGAACCGACGCATCTCCGCGTTGGCGCGCTCGAGTGCCGCCACCTTGCTCCGAAGCTCTTCAGCGTCGAGCAGCAAGATGGGGTCGCGGGCTTCCATTCGCGCTTTCCATTCCAATCGCGCTTCGCGGGCGATCAGGCGCCGCGTCTCGGCCTCCAATTCGGTGGGAGGGATCTCCAAGAGCGCCGTTTCGCTTGCGCGCAGCCGCCGCAGTATTTCCCGTTCGTACTCGCCGAGCTCCGCCGACCGCAGGCGAAACTGCTGGTACGGTACAAGCGTCGGCAATCCTTGGTGAAGCTCTGCGATCGCGCCGCTATTCGACGCGTCCGCGTCGACGCGTGCCTGCCGGGCCGCCAGCCACTCGTCAGTGAACAACTCTTTCAGCCCGAGAAGCGCCGATCGGCTTTCGTCTCGTGCGTCGTGTCGGGCGAACGACTGCATGGCGCTTTCCATCAGGTCGGCAAAGGCTTCTTGGGTGCCAGCCTCCATCACGGCTTCCGCGGGACGGACCAGCGGATAGCTCGCGAGCGCACGCACGAGCTTGTCGACCGAGGCGATGGATTGCCGCGTCTCATCGACGACCGCGCGAAACGCCGCCGGCGACAGGGCATCTGAGGCGAGCGCGCCGCCGTCGAAGAGGACGGTATGGACGGCGGCAAGGCGTTTGCGCAAAGGACGAAACGCGAGTTCAAGATCAAGCACGGCTGCCACACGCCTCGGCGACGTCGCTCGGCGCTCGACACCAGCGGCCACGACGAAGCGGTCCAACTTGCGCCGCTTGAACCACCGCCAGGGGTTTAGCCGCGCGAGGGCCGAGGCGGGTACGGCGGTGCGCGCGGCCGCGCTCACCAGATTCGGCAGCCTCGGGCCGTCAATGGCGGTGGCGGCCGCTGACAATTTGGCGTCGTAAGCATCGTCGAAAAGCGGGCGCGCTGCTTCCGCAATGCTATCCAGTTCGCGTAGCAATCCCGCGCCAGCAGACGCGGCGCCGGGTGTCGCACGGAAGAGTGTTGCCCACCGGCGAAGGTCCGCCCAACCATGATCGTCCAATGCTCCAAACAGCGACCCGAACTGGTCGATCCAGGAGCGATAGGGTGCGGGATCGTCGAGAGGGAAAGCCTGACTTGTCCCCTTGATGACCGCCTTGCGAGATACTTCGGCAGTCACGAAGCGCTCGAAGCTTTTCAGGCAGTTCGCCACTGTGGCAGCATCGGGGTTGAACAGCCGCAGAACTCTGAGCGGGCTGTCTTCGACTTTTGCCGCCAGCCAATAGCGAACCAACGGCGCGCAACGTTCCTCGATTTCGGCCAGTCGCGTTTGATCCAGGTCGCCAAGGACGCTCCGCAGGGATCGCGCGTCCACCGGCGGTCGCGGGCCATCTTCGAGCGAGATTAGCTCGCCGAGCACTGATCGATAGCTGAGGCCCGTCGTGTCATCGCGTCGATGGAGGGCTACGTTGAAACGGTCTAGTTCGCCCTCCAGTGCCTCGATACGTACCGCGGTCCGTTCACGATTGCGCCGCCACTCGGGAGTCCCACCCTCGGGCCGCTCGAGCAGCGCTTCGACCTGCTCGCGGATTTGACGAATTGTGCCCTCGCGGTCTCGGTTGACGTCGGTCAGCATCACGATCCGCCTGTCCAGGCCTTCGGCGGCAAGGCGCTTTCGTACGACCTCGAGCGCCGGTTGCTTCTGGCAGACGATGAGCAGGCTTTTCCGGCGAGCGATCGCATCGGCCACCATATTCACGATCGTCTGGCTCTTGCCCGTGCCGGGTGGTCCTTCAATCAGTAGGCCCGGCTTTGATCGGGCCCTCAGCACCGCCAGCTCCTGGGACGGATCGCTGTCGACCATGAAATATCGTTCAGACTCGCGCGACGCGCTTGGCATCTCAGCGACCGGGCTCTCCACACCGAGGCGGAGTGCCGTCTCAAGCGCCGTACCCGCTGGAGGTCTGCCCTTGAGCGTCCGTAGATCTTCCGCAATGGCCTGCCCGCTATAGGCGGCGTGGAAAAGCACTGCCGCGCATGCAATCTCGGGGCGGCCCGTCTCAACCTGCACGTCGCGCCCCGGCAGGTTCACAAGCGTTGTCCCAAGCGGCGTCGCGAGTAGGCTAAATGCGTCCATCGTCTGCGCGGCGGTGACCGTCGTGCGGCTGAGAAGGTCCTTCATGGCTTCCTGCCAGCGCTGTGCTGCTTCGAGGCCTATCATTCCCTCAAAGGCGGGGTTGAGCCTGATCTCCTCCCGTTTGCTGTCGAATCCCACGGCGATATGTCCGCGGTTGCCGACCTCGGGATCAATGCGCAACGGCCACAGAAGGATCGGTGCAATCCGCGGGCGGGTATTGCCGCGGGGATCGCGCATCAACAGGAAAGGGAAGCCGAGATAGAGCCCGTCGATGCCGGTGTCGCGCCGATAGAGATTGGCTTGGCTGTAGAGGGACCGCATACGCCGTTCCAGAGTCTCGGGGCCGACAAAGACAGACGGGTCGATGGAGATCATCTGATCCGATCGGGCGAGCAGTTGGTCGAGGATGGCCGGGGCCGGCTGGCGGGCGCTGCCCAATTCGGTCAAGCTCACCCGCGGAGTCCATTTGCCGATGGTCATGCGGGCGAGTGGGCCGCGCAGGATCGCGCCGGAAACCTTCTTGGCGAAGAAGTCGAGCAGCGTGGAGATGTATTCCTGCCGAGGCGGCTCCTTCCACTCGTCGGATGGCACGCCGAGCGCAACCAACGCGCGAGGCAATGGCATTCGGCGCTCGAGCCGGAACTGGTCGGCCCATTCGTCGATGCGTTCGATCCCGCAGCGCGCGAATCCGCTGAGGCGCTCGTCGAGCTCGCGGTAGATTTCCCGGCGCGGATTGGCAAGGCGGGCTTTGGCTGCTTCGCGATCAAAGATGCCAAGCCCGCCTCGCTCCGCAATCTTGGCCGCGTCATCTATGATCTCGCCGGCTGACCGGAACTGTCCGACGGTCGCGCCGAGGAGCAGAATAAGGTCCTCCGCAGTCGTCTGGCGCCGCTCAATCAGGGAAACAAGCCCCGGATGATCGGTATCGGGAAGGATACGGCGCCGCTGCTCCCACAACGCAGCGAGACGAGCATGAGACGTGGCGAGGAGATGTACTTGAATCGCTTCCTCGTCGAGCGTGATGCCAAGATGGTGCGCTCGCTCGCGCACCGCGCCGGCGCGGACGTTCAGGCTCACAAGCCAAGGTTCGGCGTCCAGGCGCTTCAGAAATTCCGGCACCGGACCAGTGATGAGCTGGTAACCTTCGGCTGGATGTTCCAGCAACCAGCCTGGCGTGATGATGACACCGCGCGACACGAGCGGAATTGCCGGATTCAACACCTTTAGTGCCAGCGACAGCCGAAGATCGTCGGGAACGTCGGTCAGATGGTGGATGAGACGAATGCCAGCTTCGACCACCGACCCGAGTTTGGCTTCGGCCGCCCATGTGGCGATGACGCCGCGCTGAAGCAAATCGCTCGCCTCCTGCCAATGATCGGCTTCGGCGGCGGCGAGTGCAAAGGCCGTAGCTTTGCGGAAAGGCCGCCCCGAGAGCGTGATCGATGCGCTTGCCTCGCTTTCGGTCTCCATGATCGGAGCCGCGGCCGTGGGCGTCTTGCCCTCCAGCCACTCCTTCACCTGGTTCCATTGCCACCGCTCGCGCCGGTCCGCGGTCAGCAGGCCTCGCAGAAGGAGGGTAAGTGCGGGATCGAGATCTGCCGGGATGGGGACACCACGTGCCAGCACGTGGATCAGAAATGCCTGATCGCTAACTCCCTCGAAGCATGCGCCGCTGGTGACCTGCTCGAGAAGCAGCATCCCGAGACTCCACCAATCTGAGGCGGCAGCCACGCCTCCGGCGATGGTCTCGGGCGCCATGTAGCGGTTGGTTTCAAGCGGCGACACGATGTCGAGATCGTATTCAGCGAGGCGAGCCGAGCCGAAACCAGCGATGACCAAGTCAAGCGGTTCGCGAGCCCGAACCAGGATGGTGCCCGGACGAAGATCTCGGTGCCTCAGCCCGGCCTCTGAAAAAGCGTTGAGCGCCCGCCCCAACTCGTCGGTGATGCGCCTTATCGTTTCGACACTTCCGCTGACGTGACCAAGGTCGGCGAGGGTCCCGCCTGTCAATTCTTCGGCTATCTCGTAGGCTTGGCCCTCCCAGCGCCCGGTAGCGATGATTTCCGGGACGTGGTCGCGCGGTAGTCGACGGATGACCTCGTAAACCGACGGGTCGGGTTCCGCGCCGGCGCGATAGAGCGTGAGCACTGCCTGGCGTCCGTCCATCTCGCGCCGCGCGAGAAACCGCTCCCTCGTGTTGCTTGTCGAGGTAAGGCGGCGCCCAAGTTCCCAGCCGTCGATGACGGTGGCGTCGGGCGGCATCGGCGGCGCTGCATCGCTGCCCACGTCCACGCCGCACACCGGGCACAGCAAATCTCCTTCGACAACGGCGTGCCCATTTCGGCAGGCTCGCTGCACGTCAGGTTGCGGCGGCGCTGGCGCGGCCCGGCCAGCCGGGTGCGGTGGAATCGATGAGAGGTCCCAACCGCAGGCATGGTCGTCGCGAACGCCCTCGCAAAGAAGTTCAGCGAGCGGCCGGTCAGTATCGCAATTCGGGCAATGCCGGATCAGTTCCACCGCTGGCGCCCTCCGATACGCGGTGGAGAACGCCGGTCTTCTGAAGTCGCAGCGCGGTGACCGGCCGCTGCTAAGGCATCGCCCAGACGAGCGAAATCGTCGCGTCCCGGGATGCCGGCAAGCCACGCAGAGCCATCCTCGTCGACCATGATGTCGAAGCGCCTATCCGAAGTCGCGATGACCCGATCGAAGGCGCCGAAGCGCTTCCGGCCGAGCGCCGTCAGCAGATGCAGACGCTGGTTGTCACTGCCACGGAGTGCAAGAGTCTGTGGTGTTCTCTTCTCAAAAGGGTCGCTCATTACCGCATCGATCAAGCCGTACATGGCACTGACGTCTTCCTTTATCCTCTCGAAGGGATGACCGCTGTAGACGAACACATCGACTTGGGACTCATTGCGGAGCGCCGTGAGCAACACGCGCAAAGCCTTCGGTTGGTCGAACGGCTCGCCGCCCGACACGGTGATGCCTTCGGCGTCCCCTAGCCAGGGCCGAAGTGCGGTCATCACCGCCGCCACCGTCGTCGCCCCACGGCCATGCGTCCAAGTGTCCATGGAAATACAGCCCGGACAGCGGACCGAACAGCCCTGCAACCAAATCCCGATGCGCCGCCCCGGCCCCAGGGTCGTCACCGGAAAGTGCAGGCGCGAGAGGTTGATCGCGGTCATTGGGGTCCGGCGCCATCGGCAAGAGTGACCCCGCCCGCAGGATTGGCGGAGAGGGCTTCGACGCGGTAGCGCCCGCCAGGTCGCGCTTCGCTGTCGAATAGCGCCCGGGAAAGCGGGTTGATGAATAGCGCCTCGAGGTGGTTGCGGATTCCTCGCCCCCCGTTCGACAGGTCGGCGAGGCAAAGGGCGCGCAGGTCTTGGCGTGCCGCTTCGGAGAGCTCGATGGTGAAACCGAGCCGCGCGATATCGGCCAGAAGCGTTTCGAGCATTTGGTCGAAGATCTGCCCCGCCACCACCGGCCGGATAAAATCAAAAACGATGATGTTCTCGCCGAGCCGGTTGAGAATTTCGGGGCGGTTGAGGACCAGCTTGAAGTGCTTCTCGATCTCCAAGCGAACTCTCGAGCGAACTTGCTCGAGCGGCTGGTCTACGGTCACGTTGGGGACGCGGTTGCCCGAGTTGTCGAGCGAGAAGATACCGAGGTTGGAGGTGAAGATCAGGAGGGCCTCCGAGAAGTACACCCGTTCTCCCCGCCCTGACGTAAGGACGCCATCGTCGAGTATCTGTAGGAACTTGTCGAGGATGCGTGGATGGGCCTTCTCGACCTCGTCGAAGAGCACGACGCTGAACGGCTTTTCGCGGATCGCATTGGTCAGTTCGCCGCCGACATCATAGCCGACATATCCGGGCGGTGCGCCGATCAGCCGTTGGTCAGCGTGCTCGGCACTGAATTCCGACATGTCAAAGCGGATGTAGGCGCTCTCATCGCCGAAGAGCAGGTTGGTGATCGTCTTGGCGAGTTCCGTCTTGCCCACGCCAGTTGGTCCCGCGAGGAAGGCAATTCCGCGTGGCGCTCCACTTCGCGCCCGCCCGACTCCAGTGACCGCGCGCTTGACGATGTCGAGCATGTGAGTCACGGCATGTTCCTGGCCTTTCACGCGCCGGCCAATGAAGCTCGCTCCCCCGCGTATCTTTGCGTGATCGACCTTCCGCCAAGGATCCTCGGTGACGCCGACCTTGTAACGCCGTACCGCGTCGGAGATGTCGGCGACCGCGACATTCTCGGCGCGCGCCAACTGAGCGATGGAATTCATGTCGACCAGCAGCATGCCTTCGGTTCCGTCGACGAAGGCTTGTTCCGCCTCGTCGAGGCTCGCGGGCGACGCCTCGCGAACGCCGGGCCACGCCCGCAGCAGCAGGCGCCCAACTGCGCGCCGGGCCAAATGGTCGGGCGAGGGGATCGGGATATGACGGACGCGCGGATTGCCGATGAGGAACCAGTCCGGCAGGTCGCCTTCCTTGTCCACAATCCACATGATCGTGTTGAAGAACGGCGCCCGGTTCTTTCCAGTGGGGCGGGGCCGCGCGGCGTGAGAGAGGACAAGCGCCCGGGAAAAAAGTTGATGTTCCGCTGGTGACAACGCCTCGTTGCGCACGACCAGACGCGAGGCGAAGTCGACGATAAGAGCGGTAGGCTCGCCGTCCAGGGCTACAAGTCGTTCGAAGGTGGTCCCAAGAAGCTCAAGACCGGCAGGGATGGGCCCACCGCCAGCGGGCAACCCGAGGCTCGTCAACAACGCGTCGTTATTCGACGAAGCACTGGGCAGCTCCATGACCCGAAACCCGACAACCGGTTGATACAGCAGAACGTTCGCATAGCCCGCCACCGCAAGTTCCGTTGCGAGGACGTTCTGAAGCGGCACGGCCGCCATGGCCCCCACGCCTGCGTCATGCGCCTGCAGGTCGCGAATATTCCCGGACAACACGAACTGGCTCTTAAGTGGGAGAAACCTGCATAGGTCCCGAACCCACCGTGCCGGCTCAAACACTTCCGCCATCTGTTATCCCTCTGCTGCCTTCGCGCGAACATACGACGGAATAGCAACCGAGGGCAGCCGTTGCCCTGTGGCTTCGCCGCGCGGCTACGTACGGGCAACCCGGTTGGCCGCGGCGGGTCCCTACTCCACGGTCGCGGACGCCGAGATCGAGTCACACGGCCCCGGCGTTTTGTGCCTCGGGATGCACTGCCGGGGGGGGGGGCGCCACCGCTGCCACGTTGTATGCCGGTCGCTCCCCGTCGCCGGGCAAGGGTTCAGGCCAAATTGACCGACTGCGCTAGTTCAAAGTATCGGCAGAGAGCGTTGGCGAGTTGCATCTGTCGGGAGCTCTTGCAGAAGGGCTCGAATAGGCGAGGGCTTGCATCCATGATGCATGCGCAGCGCGCCCTAGATGTCGCAACATTGAGCCGGTTCAGGCTGTACAGAAACTCCATGCCGCGCGGCGCATCCCCCGGCGACGAGGTTACCATGGAGTAGACGACGACCGGCGCTTCTTGCCCCTGAACCGGTCCACCGTGCCAACTCTCACGTCCTGTCCGCCAAGTCCCTCCTCAAGCAGCGCTATCTGCGAATTGTAGGGAGCGATGACCAGGGTATCGGCGGCCGTCATCTTGGCGGTCTTGCCGTCCTGATTGGTCCAGCTGGCATCGGTGCCAAGCAGGACATTGATGACGCGCTCGACGACGTCGGCTTCCTCCGGGACGAATTCTGGTTCCCATCGTGAACAACCGGGCGACCCACAATCCCGATTCGTCGAATGGGCCTGCCCTTGTGATCACCTGATGCTCCAACCCGGCTCGCGACCTGAGACGCCCTTCGTAGAAGACCTCGGATGTGAACCTGCTGACAGCCGGAGCAAGCCGCCACGTCTGGGGCAGGAAGATGCCGCGATCAGGCGGAATGGTCTGATGGTCTCCGAGAATGTGCTCCAGCGCCGAGACATCTGCGCCTTCGGGATGGGTGCTCTGCTGTGGCTGCTCCACTGTTGGGGACCGCCGAGCAACACGACGCTTCCCGCGCACTGCGAAGTCGCGAGCACATTCGCGAGCGACATCTGGCCGGCCTCGTCGACGAACAGGACATCGACGGCGTTCTCCGCGTCCGGACGTGCCCATAGCCAGGCGGTGCCATCCAGGTCGCTGATGTCACCATTGGCCAGGCCGGCGAGCGCCTCCTTAACCAACAGCGCGACGAAGGCGGTGTCTAGCAGATTCAGAATCTCGAACCGGCGCTCAGGGGGCCTTGTCGCTCATGGCCACCACTTGATCGAACAGCCGGTTGATCATTTCGACTAGCCGATCGACGTGCTGCGGCGTTTCTTCGATCTCGGTCCAAGCATATGCGAGCGCTCGCGCCGCCGCCGAAAGCTTGGCGTTTTGGATGACGACAATGTCCCCATCCGGCAATGCTAGGTATTCAAACGAGCGGGGTGATTTCTTCATGGCTGCCGGCTGCGTGATGGGCGGTTTGAATGAAGGTGCATGTTTCTCCCTATGCCCAGTGTCTTCGTTTGGTTGTGTGTTCGACGGTGAAGATGACGTCGTCGCGGATGGCGATGATGAGGCGGACGCCGCTGGAGCGGTCGACGTTGGCCGGGGGGAGGCCGGCGTTGGTGAGGCGGTTGCGGCCCTTGCGGGAGATCCACAGGGCGCGGGTGTTGCCGGGCAGCTTCTGGGAGCGGTCGGCGTGGTTGAGGACGAGGTCGATGGTGTCGAAGGTGATGCCGCGGCGCTGGGCCTGCCGGGTGGCGTGGGTCGAGAGGTAGGTAGCGATCATCGGGATGTGATCCTCCTGGGTTCGACGGTCTCCGAGGGGGAGACACCCCTGACTTACCCACGAGGTTCCGGATGCGATGGAGGCGCGCTGGCGGCAGAGTCGCCGGCGGCATGAGAAAGGTACCGCGAGGGTAAGAGTGTCTGGGTCAGGCGAGCGTGATGAGCCGAAGTGGCGAGGCCACACGGCTAGGGCGGTGTCCTGCCTGACCGCGCCGGAGGACGGGCCTCAGCCTTTGCCCGGGAGGCGTTGCCATCTGTCGTGAAGACGAAGCATCGAGGACCGGCGCAGGGCCACTGCCGAGGAGGCTAGGGGCTGTTCTTGCAGTGAGCGTCACGAGTCGCAGGCGCCACGACATGACCCGACACACGCACGGGCTTGGGAGGGCTTTCGCGGAGATGGGTAAGTGACGGTTGAGGGGTGTCGTTGGGATGCCCTGCCAGATGGGAACCGTCATGACCCACACCCAAGAGAAGACGAAGACCGGTCTCTTGCCGACGGGCGAACTCAAGCGGCCTTGCCGTGGTTACACTCCGGGGGATGGTACAGGCTGGTCAGCCTGCGCCAGTCCTTCAGATGCAGTCGGGCAAGCCCCGGCCTTGTTCCGCAAGGCCCTTGTGGCCGTCGCCGCCGTCCTGGCCGTTCAGATGACGCTTGCCGGCTATGCCTCGGCACAGACGTCGACGACTACCGCTACACCCCCTCCTTCTTCCTCCTCGGCTGCGCCGCCGGCCGGCGAGATGGTCATCGTGAAGCCGATCAAGCCGCCGACCAAGCCGACCGTCGATCCGGTCAGCCTGACCGAGGACACCCGGCAGGTGATGACCACCTTCGCCAATGAACTGGCCGGCCAAGCCAAGACGCTGGAGACCCGCCAGGGTGACGTCGCCATCTGCTTCGATGCCGCCAAGGGCAAGGACGGCCAGGCGAGCACCCCGCAGGGCCTCGACTACTACGAATGCGTTGCCAAGGCGGTCGCCGAGACCCAGGCCGGCTGGACGGCGATGGCCGGCAGCTTCCACCACTTCGCCGACAGCCTCGACAAGATCTCTACCAAGGTGGCGAGCCTGCAGAGCTATGTCGGCACCCGCAGCCAGGCGATCGCCGACGCATACCGGCAGACCCAGACCCTCATCGCCAGTGGCCGGCAGAAGCTGCTCCTGGTCCGGGCCGCCCTGGCACGCAAGCAGACCCTGACGCCCGACCAGACGCGGCAAGCCCGCCTCCTGATCGACGACCTGTGGGCGATGTACCAGCGCGGCAAGCTCCTCGACAGTCAGAAGGTCGTCCTCGACGGTGCTGCGGGCAAGCTCACCGCCTATGCCAGCTACATCGGCGACCTGAAGGGCGAGGCCGGCGTGCAGGAGCACTTCGCCAAGAACCGGTCCGACACATGGGCGGCCATGCTGGTGGCGGTCCGTGACCAGAGCACGCTCAGCGATCTCGACAACGGCATGGCCAACCTCGACAAGGGCCTGCAGGACCTCGGCCCAACCCTCTCGGCCATCCGCGGCCTGCAGGGAGCCGAGCTGCCGGATCTACCCGGCGGCGGCACCGACATCACACCTCCGGCGGCCACTCTGTCGGGACCCGACGAGGACATCGGCCCGCTCCTCGACCGTGTGCTCAACCTGACCGGCGACCAGGTAGGGGGCTAGGTGCCATGGCCAAGTTCATCACCGCCATGCTGTCCATCATCGTCATCGCCGTCATCGGCGTGTTCCTGCTGCAACAGGCGGATCACGCCGCTGCGGAGCGCCGTCAGGCGGAGATCGTTGCCCAGCAGCAGGCCGACCGGGAGGCCGCTGTCCGTCTCAAGTCGGCAACCCGCGTTCTCGACGCGGCGATGAAGAACGGCACCGCCGGCCTCGCCGGCACCGTCGTCACCCGCCTGCGCGCCGACAAGAACCAGATCGACGCCGTCATCGCCGCAATCAAACTAACGGCCAGCACTAGCGCAAGGTCGGCTCCAGCCATCGTCCCTGCGCCCGGGCCAGCGACGGAAAGGGAGCAGTGACACTGGCGGAGTGGCCGCGAACAAAGTGCTGCGCCGGATGGCTGATGGCTACCGACGGACCATTAACCAGCGACTGCTGTCCCTGACATCGAGCCAAGCGGCAACGCTGTCGTGCCCAAGCCCGAAGACGCGCCAATGAGCTGCTTCAGACATCATCGCTCGGCCGCTGCCTCCCAATGCCTGTGTCAACTTCGAGGTTCGAGCACTCGGTGTCAGCGTACTAGCAGGTGGTATAGTCCGCACGTATAGGAGCAGACCTCTCGCCGATGAGTGACCAACCGAAAAACCCGCCGAAGGTCGACCAAGCTCGGACTCTGATAAACCGCGGCAATGCGCTGTCGGACCAGGGCGATCTAGCCGGGGCGGTGGCGGCCTATGACGAAGCAATCGCCATCAGGCGAGCGCTGCGCGAGGAGCTCGAGCCGCGCGGCGACTGGTCGCCGGAGTTGCGCAACGATCTCGCCGCCGCCCACATGAACCGCGGCAATGCGCTATCTCGCCAGGGCGATCTGGCCGGGGCGGTGGCGGCCCATGACGAAGCGATCGCCGTCAGGCGAGCGCTGCGCGAGGAGCTCGAGCCGCACGGGGAATGGGCGCCGGCGCTGCGCAACGATCTCGCCAAAGCCCACATGAACCGCGGAGTCGCGTTGTCGGGCCAGGGCGATCTGGCCGGGGCGGTGGCGGCCTACGACGAAGCGATCGCGCTCATGAGCGGGCTGCGGGAGGTGCTGGAACCGCGCGGACAGTGGTCGCCGGAGTTGCGCAACGATCTCGCCTACGCTTGCGTAAATCGCGGCAATGCGCTGTTGGGCCGGGGCGATCTGGCCGGGGCGGTGGCGGCCTATGACGAAGCGATCGCCATCATGAGCGGGCTGCGGGAGGTGCTGGAACCGCGAGGACAGTGGGCACCGGAGTTGCGCAACGATCTCGCCGCCGCCCACATGAACCGCGGGGTTGCGCTGTCGGACCAGGGCGATCTGGCCGGGGCGGTGGCGGCCTATGACGAAGCGATCGCGCTCAGGAGCGGGCTGCGGGAGGTGCTGGAACCGCGAGGACAGTGGGCGCCGGCACTGCGCAACGATCTCGCCAAAGCCCACATGAACCGCGGCAGTGGGCTGTTTCGTGGGGGCGATCTGGCCGGGGCGGTGGCGGCCTATGACGAAGCGATCGCCATCATGAGCGGGCTGCGGGAGGTGCTGGAACCGCGCGGACAGTGGTCGCCGGAGTTGCGCAACGCTCTCGCCGTCGCCCACTTGAACCGCGGCAGTGGGCTGTTTCGTGGGGGCGATCTGGCCGGGGCGGTGGCGGCCTATGACGAAGCGATCGCCATCATGAGCGGGCTGCGGGAGGTGCTGGAACCGCGAGGACAGTGGGCACCGGAGTTGCGCAACGATCTCGCCGCCGCCCACATGAACCGCGGGGTTGCGCTGTCGGACCAGGGCGATCTGGCCGGGGCGGTGGCGGCCTACGACGAAGCGATCGCGCTTATGAGCGAGCTGCGGGAGGTGCTGGAACCGCGCGGACAGTGGTCGCCGGCGCTGCGCAACGCTCTCGCCGGCGCCCACGTTAACCGCGGGGTTGCGCTGTCGGACCAGGGCGATCTGGCCGGGGCGGTGGCGGCCTACGACGAAGCGATCGCGCTTATGAGCGGGCTGCGAGAGGTGCTGGAACCGCGAGGACAGTGGGCGCCGGAGTTGCGCAACGATCTCGCCGTCGCCCACATAAACCGCGGCAATGCGCTGTCGCGTCAGGGCGATCTGGCGGGGGCGTTGGCGGCCTACGACGAAGCGATCGCGCTCAGGAGCGGGCTGCGGGAGGAACTGGAACCGCGCGGACAGTGGTCGCCGGAACTGCGCAACGATCTCGCCGGCGCCCACATGAACCGCGGCAATGCGCTGTCGCGTCAGGGCGATCTGGCCGGGGCGGTGGCGGCCTATGACGAAGCGATCGCGCTCAGGAGCGGGCTGCGGGAGGTGCTGGAACCGCGAGGACAGTGGGCGCCGGAACTGCGCAACGATCTCGCCGCCGCCCACATGAACCGCGGCAATGCGCTGTCGCGTCAGGGCGATCTGGCCGGGGCGGTGGCGGCCTATGACGAAGCGATCGCGCTCAGGAGCGGGCTGCGGGAGGTGCTGGAACCGCGCGGGCAATGGTCGCCGGAGTTGCGCAACGATCTCGCCGTCGCCCACATGAACCGCGGCAGTGCGCTGTCGGACCAGGGCGATCTGGCCGGGGCGGTGGCGGCCTATGACGAAGCGATCGCCATCATGAGCGGGCTGCGGGAGGTGCTGGAACCGCGAGGACAATGGGCACCGGAACTGCGCAACGATCTCGCCAAAGCCCACATGAACCGCGGCAATGCGCTGTCGGACCAGGGCGATCTGGCCGGGGCGGTGGCGGCCTACGACGAAGCGATCGCGCTTATGAGCGAGCTGCGGGAGGTGCTGGAACCGCGAGGGCAATGGTCGCCGGAGTTGCGCAACGCTCTCGCCGGCGCCCACGTTAACCGCGGGGTTGCGCTGTCGCGTCAGGGCGATCTGGCCGGGGCGGTGGTGGCCTATGACGAAGCGATCGCGCTTATGAGCGGGCTGCGGGAGGTGCTGGAACCGCGAGGACAGTGGGCGCCGGAGTTGCGCAACGATCTCGCCAGCGCCCACATAAACCGCGGCAATGCGCTATCTCGCCAGGGCGATCTGGCCGGGGCGCTGGAGGCGTTCCGTGTGGCCGAGCAGCTTCACGACGGTCCCTCGGGTCTCGGACGGTTGCCTCAATATGATCGGGACCGTTTGATGCTTTGGTCGAACATGGCGTCGCTGCTGTCGGAGATGGACGACGCCCAAGCTTGGGCGGTCGATAAGGGGCGCCGCATGTCGGAGATCATGGAGCTGGCACCGTCGGCGACGACAGGAGGCCGCGATCCGTGGGACGAGGCACGCACGGACTTCGCCCGCTTCCACGCGCTATGGCTGAAGTATTGTCTGGATACGGGCGCGACGGAGCGTATCCCCGGTATCGTGTCGGCGATCCAGGGTCGGGAGCTGGCGACGCGCATCCTCGATGAGCTTTCGACGCTGGAGGGAGCCGACGAACTGCCGGAAGCGCTGCAGGCCTATCAGGAGGTGCGTCGGCAGTTGCGCGAGAAGGCGGAGGAGATCCGCCGGGCGACGAATACAGCGCCTGACGGGTCGCTTGGCGGTGGCGGTGAGAACAGCCGCGGCATGGCTATGTTGGGCTTCGGCGCTGGCGGTGCCGGCCCCGCGCGTCGTCCCTACGACGCAGCTTTGGTTCGTCGTTTGGACGAGGAGTACCGCGCGCTGCATGGACGTTTGGCGGAGGTGAGAGAGGCGGCGGCCCGTGAGGAGGGCTACGCGGCGCTTTCTGCACCGCGGCTCGATGCAGGGATGTTGGTCGACGGGCTTCCCGCAGTTGCGGGCTCCGGGCTTGGCGAGAACGAAGCTCTGGTGCTGTTCCTTGATGTGGCCGCGGACGGTTCCGATGGCGGCATCGAGGGCGCTCTGGTTCTGCGGCATGGTCACGAGCCGGCGTGGTGGCCGCTGCCTGACGTGCGGGGGCTGTCGGAAGAGATCGACCGGGTGAGCCACCGCCTGGGGACATCGACGCGGATGGGCGTTGGCTTCCGCTACGCCGGCCAGAGAGCCGATGGTCGCGCCGGCCAGCGTGCCGACGGTGGAGCGGGAGCGGCACCTGAGGCGAAGTCGGCCCCTGAGGGAGAACCGACGTCGCAGCCGTCCGTGGGGGCGCTGGTGGCAGAGGCGCCGACGGTGGCGGAGCCGGAAGCCGACCTGTCGGGCTTCTGGGACGACATGGAGGAGCGGATCGGGGAACAGGTCTGGCAGCCTCTGACGACGGCTCTGGAGGGGATCGGTCAGGTGGTGTGCATCACCCAAGGGCGACTGCACCTTCTGCCGCTCGACCTGGGGGCACCGGAGGGCAAGACCCTCAGGCACTATCCCGGCCTGGTCTACTACGGCTATCGCCGTGGGCTGCTCGGCCGCAGCGAGAACCGCCAGCAATCCCGACCCACCTCCGAGGGTTCCTCTCCTTCCACCCCCACGATCGGGCTGGTCGGCTATGGCGGGGAGAGGGACACCATTCCCTTCGTATGGGGAGAGGTGGAAGCACTGCATCGCCTGCATGAGGGGCGTGGGTCGGTGCAAACCGGCGATCCCTACGATCACCGTCGGGATGGTTCCGCGTCACCGACCGACTACGCTCTGCTGCATCTGGCCTGCCACGGGATACCGGTCGGCGAGGGCATGCACGAGCGGGTGGTTCTCCAGCTCGGTCCCGGTCGGCTGCTCGACATGGGTCGGATCATGGAGAGCCGGCTGAAGGTGGACCAGGTGCTGATTGCGGCCTGCCTGGGGGGCAAGGTGCGCGAGGACCTCGACGGGGAGCCGAGCGGTGTGGTGGGCGGCTATCTCTATCGGGGCACGGCCGAGGTGGCGGCCGCGGTGGTGGCGCTGCCGGACAGCTGGACGATGCTGGCCTCGATCCTGATCCACCAGGCGTGGCTGGAGAGTGGCTCTCTCGGTGCGGCGGTCGCCGAGGGCAAGCGCAGGCTGGCGGAGGGAACCTGGTATCCCGACACCGGGCGCCTGTTCAAAGAGGCCGCCCTCTTCGGCTGGCGGGAGCGCCATCGGGAGCCACTACGCCAAGAGCTCGTCCATGCCCTCACCTATCACGAGGACGAGTGGAACAAACTCGTCGCACCGCTGCGAACTGACCACGATCCCGACCGCTATGCCCCAAGCGAACTGCGCAAGGGAGCCGAGGGCGAGGCCTGGGGTGAGCGTATCGAGGCTGTCGCCACGGAGGTCGCCGACCGGCTCCTCGACCCCGCCCCCCTGCGCCAGGCCATCGACGAGATCCTCACCCGCCGCATCCCGCCACAGCCCCTCCTTGGTGCCATTACTCACGGTACAAAGACATTCGGCGAAGCGAGGCTGGCACCTTGACACGACCAGGTTGGCGGGAGGCAATCGAGGAGGCCCGTCGCCAAGGGCATTTGAGACCCGGCGAGCTGCACTGCCAGGCAATGGT
The DNA here is from genome assembly GCA_963843565.1 of uncultured Alphaproteobacteria bacterium. Taxonomy (GTDB): domain Bacteria; phylum Pseudomonadota; class Alphaproteobacteria; order Rhizobiales; family Kaistiaceae; genus DASZQY01. The sequence continues at coordinate 402,788 of CAWJKY010000004.1, read as the reverse complement.
CTATCACTGCCTGCGGCGGGCAGGGACTCCCTCTGCCCAGCTCGGCATGAACGTGAAGCAGTGGATCGCCACCTGCGTCTCGCCCGCCTTCCGTGAGCGCGACCTCCGCAAGCATCCTAGCTTTCGCGGCGGGTTCGAGCCGATCCCGACGTGTGAGCTGCTGCCGGTTCCGCAGACACCGAGTTAGGTGTTTTTGTGGAACCGGAGGTGGATCATGGAACGACGGAAGTTCACGCGGGAGTTCAAGCTTGAGGCTGTCAGGCTGATCAGCGAGCGGGGGGTGTCGGTGGCGCAGGCCGGGCGCGATCTGGGTGTGCACCAGACGGTGCTGCGCAATTGGGTGAAGGCGTTTGCGGACGATCCGCAGCATCCCTTCCCCGGCCATGGACAGATGAAGCCCGAGCAGCTGGAGATCGCGCGTCTGAAGCGCGAGGTCACGAAGCTGAAGGCTGAGCGCGACATCCTAAAAAAAGCCGCGGCCTACTTCGCGAAGGAATCGACGTGAAGTTCTCCTTCGTCGCGAAGCACCGGGGGATCTGGCCGGCGGGATGGTTGCGTGAGGCGCTCGGTGTCTCGCGCGGCGGCTTCTATGCCTGGTTGACACGACCGCCGAGCAGACGGTCGCGCCGCAATGAGGACCTGGCGGACAGGGTCCGAACGAGCTTCCTGCAAAGCGATCGGACCTACGGGGCGCGGGCCGGTCTGGCACGACCTGTTGGCAGCAGGATCATCCTGCGGACTGCACCGGATCGAGCGATTGATGCGGCTGCAGGGCTTCAGGGCGCGGCCCAGGCGTCGACGGCTGCCGCCAGACACCGGCGAGCGATCGCTAACGGCGGTCTCGGCGAATGTTCTCGACCGCCAGTTCGCGGCGGAGCGGCCGAACCAGAAGTGGGTTGCCGACTTCACCTACGTCTGGACCGCCGAGGGCTGGCTCTATGTGGCGGTCGTCATCGACCTCTTCTCGCGCCGCGTCGTCGGCTGGTCGATGAAGGACGAGATGACAGCACAACTCGTCACCGATGCCCTCATGATGGCGATCTGGCGACGTGGCAAGCCGGATGCCCTGCTGCACAATTCGGATCGGGCAGCCAATACACCAGCGAGCAGTTCCAGCGGTTGATGGCCGACAACGGCGTCACCTGCTCAATGAGCCGCTCGGGCAACGTCTGGGACAATGCGGCGATGGAGAGCTTCTTCTCGTCGCTGAAGACCGAACGCACGGCACGCAAAACGTACCGAACACGCGACGATGCCAAGGCCGACGTGTTCGACTACATCGAGCGCTTCTACAATCCCCGACGCCGGCACTCGACGATCGGATATCTGAGCCCGGTGGAGTTCGAGGAGCAGATGCGATTAGCTTAAGTGGGTGTCAATCGAACCGGCAGCAGCTCAATCGGTCGCTTCGTCGGCGACGCTGCCCGCGTCGACCGGTAGTTGCGTCTTGGCGGCTGGCTGGGAAAGACGGGAACCCAGACGGCAGCGTTCGGCGCCGTCATCCCGTCTCACGACACTGGCCGCTGGGAGAAGCTAAGGGCTCTGGTCGAGACTATTGGCTCGCGCAAACTTGGCTTGGGCCTCTGCCGCCGCCAACAACGTCAGTAACTGGCTGCGTCGAGCGTGATCTGAGATGTTGTCGAGCTGCTTCCTCAAGCAGGCGATGTTCTGACGGACTATGAAATCGTCAAGGGTTTCTCGCATGGCCCAAATCCCTTCTCGCGGATGCCAATAAACCTTTTCGCCAGATCAGCGGCCAAAGCGGAAGAAACGGACGCCGGCTCAGTTGCTTGGCCAAGCCTCCATCAGGCTTCCAAGATTGGTCATCGCGCCTCGCCGTCTCGGAAAGCCGCCTTAGCGGAGGATGCTTCGTGTGCCGAACTGGCAACAGTTCAAAACCGCACACGCACCATCGCGGGCCGCCTGACCGACGGTGGGAGTTTCCGGCGAGTCGGCTATCGCTCTCGCCTCCAGCACAGACGGCACCACCTGGGGTGCCGGGCTCGTCACGGGCTTACCCGGTGCGCTCATTCCCTTGAACGCCATCCGCACCGGGTGGAGCCGGGGAGTGGGCGGGAATCGTTGCGGTCCCCAGCACGAGCAAGGTTCTGGCCTCGCGGATGTGTGAGGCGCTCGGTGTCTCGCGCGGTGGCTTCTATGCTTGGCTGACACGACCGCCGAGCAGACGGTCGCGCCGCAATGAGGACCTGGCTGACAGGGTACGAACAAGCTTCCTGCAGAGCGATCGGACCTACTGGGCGCGACGGGTCTGGCACGACCTGCTGGCCGCGGGATCATCCTGCGGACTGCACCGGATCGAACGATTGATGCGGCTGCAGGGCTTCAGGGCCCGGCCCAGGCGTCGACGATTGCCGCCTGACATCGGCGAGCGCTCGCCGACGGCGGTCTCCTCGAATGTTCTCGACCGTCAGTTCGCAGCGGAGCGGCCGAACCAGAAGTGGATCGCCGACTTCACCTACGTCTGGACCGCTGAAGGTTGGCTCTATGTGGCGGCCGTCATCGACCTCTTCTCCCGCCGTGTCGTCGGCTGGTCGATGAGCGCCGGCATGACCGCGCAGTTGGTCACCGACGCGCTGGTCATGGCGATCTGGCGCCGGGGCAAGCCCGACGCCCTGCGTCGGCGGACCAGCGCCGCACGGACGCCTCCGTCGCACCAAGCAGAAGGGCTTCTCCAAGAGGCACCCCTCGTCGAGGACAGCCGACCGCCGTCGCGGCGCTCGCTATTTCAGGCAAGCGAGGAATGGCCGTCGCGATCCGTGGCACGTCGGTTGAATTCCGCCTCGGCATCGTCGCGCCACATGACCTCGTCGCGCGCCGTCGTGCGGTCGAGACGCCCCTCGAACGAATTTGAATAGCAGATACGGTTGCGACCGAGCGCCTTGGCCCGGTAGAGGGCGTGATCGGCCTCGGCGTAGAGGGCGTTGAAGTCGGCGCTTTCCCCGAGCGTTGCGACGCCCGCTGACATGGTCACCGCTACGGCGGTGTCCCGCGTCAGAATTGACGTTGCCGCCAGCCGCTCGCGGAAATCCGCCAGGCTGGCGACGAGCCGATCGATGTCGACGTCGCTGCCGACCAGCATGAACTCCTCGCCGCCGATCCTTCCGACCGTACCGAGCGGCCGGAACGCGTCGGCCATCATCTGGCTCACCCGCCGGATCACGTCGTCGCCCGCCAGGTGGCCGAGCGTGTCGTTGACGCGCTTGAACCGGTCGATGTCGAAGATGACGAGAACCATCGTTTGCGCTTCGTTGCGCTCGGCGATCTCGAACACCGCCCGCCGGTTCGGCAGACCGGTCATTGGGTCAATCCGGCTGAGCTTCTCAACCGCCAGCTTGGCGCCGTAGAGTTCCAGATGGGCCCGGCCGATCGCGAACGAGACCGGAATGGCGATCGCGGCCACGACCACGATCGTGATCGACCAGCTACGAAAAGCGGCCGCCCACCCGCCGAAGAACGTCAGTTGGTTGGCGACGTCCGCGCCGAGCGCAATGGCAAGACTGAGCGCGGAAGTCGTGACCACGTAGACGACCAGGTCACGGCGACTGGCGACGGTAGGATGCGTGAAATGCCGTATGATGCTGAGAAGCAAAATCCGATACCCGGGCCGCCGACCTCGCCAAAGGTGGCCCAGTCTATTGGCAAATAATGTAGGTTTTGGTCGCAGCCTTGGTTAACGGTCGGTGCACGGTGGCAATCGCGCCGCCGTGCGACGCTCGGCCAACTGGGCGTCCGCGAGCCGTCGAGCCGGAGCGTCGGTGGGCTAATGCCGCACCGACGCCTCCCAACGCCACCTCAGGGTTCTTGGAAACGGCCGCACCCAAAAACAGACGCTGCGGGCCCTGATGGTGATGACGCACTCGCCAGCGGAAGTGCACTGCCCGCCGCTGGCGCCGGGGCGCACCCGGAGCGAGTGATACCGCCCCAGGAGCATCACCTCGTGTGATCAGGCGAGAGGGTGCGCTTTGATCCCTCGCGCGATTCGTCCGCCACACGCGGCGCAACCCGGCATAGCACAAACGCCCCACCCACCGGTGAAGATCACCCCCGGGACCGAAGCGATCGAGCGCTGGCCCGATCCATAGGCGCTGACGCCGGACATAGTCGACAAATGATCAGTGCCGCGCTGTCTCTGGCTGTTCAGTGTGGACGTCAAATGTAAGGAAGCGGGCGAACAGGGGCGCCTTGCGATAGAGATGCCGCTTGGCGAAGCGGGCGTCAGACACCTTCTCCGCTCGGTGCTCGAGAAGCCCGAACCAGAGGAGCGGCCTCAGGATACGTCCTTCCATCGTGAGCGAGCCAGTGTCCCAGCTTGCGTCTAGAACTTCGCTCACGGGGATGGTGCAGAGCCGGGTCAGCTTGTCGGGCGTTTGCCAGTCCGCCGCGGCTACGGACAGCGACCAGAGCAGGACGCCGATATCGCGTTGCGGCCAGGAACCGTGCAGCCCCCGGCCGAGATAACCGAGATCGGCATGCCAGAACGTGACATGGAAGAGGATCGCCTGGAGAGCTTGCCGCCGGTCTTCGGTCAGCATTTCCTTTCCCAAGCGCGTCGCCCCGAGATTGCCGCGATAGGGCCGAACAAGCTTGGCGAACTGGGCCACGTGGCGGACAAAGAACAGTGGCAGGAAGTCGGGCTCGTTGACGACCTTGTGCAGCCGAAATGCCTCGGCGCGGTCGAAGTCCGGCCATTCAAAGCGGTCAACCATTTCGGCGACGACGGTCCGTGACAGATTGCCAGTCGCGGTCAACTTCAGACCCTCTCCATCGGCGGCGCGGCGAAGCAGGGTCAGCGTGTTGTGCGTGACAGCGGATGCGGCGATCTCGGTGGCTGTGAGATTGTTTGCAAGGCGAAGCGTGTGGTTATCCTTCGACGGCTCTCGCCGGAGTGCGTTGAGGCTCGCCATATCGAGCAGCGTCCAAGCCGGTTCGAGGCCGCCAAGCCAGCGACGAAGCTCGGGGTAGTGAAGGAAATCCCCTGCCACCATGGTTCAGCTGGCCCTTGCCGTACCGGATGATGCGTCGGGCATCACCGACCGAAGCCACTCGTCCAGCTTGGACCAGCGCCGCCGGCCGGAGACATTACGAACCGCGATGGCGACCGCCTTCTTCTGACCAACCAGCACCACGAGGCGCTTGCCGCGGGTGATACCGGTGTAGAGCAGGTTTCGCTGTAGCATGGCGTAGTGCTGGGTCATGATCGGGATGACCACGGCCGGGTATTCCGAGCCTTGGCTCTTGTGGATGGTCGCGGCGTAGGCCGGCACCAGCGTGTCGAGCTCGCCGAAACCGTAGGAGACCGAACGCCCGTCGAAGCTGGCGTTGAGTTCGCCGGCGTCCGGATCAACGTCGTCGATATAGCCGATGTCGCCGTTGTAGACCTCCTTGTCATAGTCGTTCTCGATCTGCATGACCTTGTCGCCGGGGGCGAAGGTGCAGCCGAACCTCTCGACCTTGCGCTCGCCGGCCGGGTTCAACGCCGCCTGCAGCTCGATGTTGAGCGAGCGGGCGCCGACGCCACCCCGATTCATCGGGCACAGCACCTGAATGTCGCGGATGGGATCAAGGCCGAAGCGCCTGGGGATGCGGGTCTTCACCAGTTCGACAATGCGCGACACGGCGGTTTCGGGATCGTCGGCCTGCACAAAGTAGAAGTCGCTGCCGTCGTCCGGCTTGCCGAGATCCGGGATTAGGCCCTGGTTGATGCGATGAGCACTGACGATGATCCAGCTCGCGGCGGCCTGTCGGAAAACCTCCGTGAGTTGCACCACCGGCACCGTGCCGGAGGCAATGATGTCCGCCAGCACCTGTCCTGGCCCGACCGATGGCAGCTGGTCGATATCGCCCACGATCAGGAGGGCGGCATTGTCCGGGACCGCCTTCATCAGCGCCTGCATCAGCATGACATCGACCATGGAGGCCTCGTCGACGACCAGCAGGTCGCAGTCGAGCTGGTTGTCGCCGTCGCGTTTGAAGCCGCCACCCTTGGGATCGACCTCGAGGAGCCGATGAATGGTCCGGGCCTCGAAGCCGGTCGCCTCGGTCATGCGCTTGGCGGCGCGGCCGGTCGGGGCACAGAGAAGAAGCTTCGCGCCCTTGGCCGAGAGCACGCGCAGGATCGATTTGACGATCGTGGTCTTGCCGACACCCGGACCGCCGGTGATCACCAGCACCTTGGACATCAGCGCCAGGCGGATCGCGGTTTTCTGGCTCTCGGCCAGTTGCAGGCCGCTGCGCTGCTCGACCCAGGGCAGGGCCCTGTCCGGGTCGATCCACGGCCAGGGCAGTTCGCCGTTCACGAGCCGGATCAGACGCTCGGCGATGGCGTCCTCGGCCCGGTACAGACCCGCCAGGAACACGCACGGTGTCTCGCCGACATGATCGCCAATGACCGTGCCCCCGGAGAGTTCCAGATCGAGGGCCGTGCGGATCAGGTCCCGCGGCACCCCGAGCAGTTCCTCGGCGAGTGGAATCAATTCTTCGGTCGGCAGGCCGCAATGGCCCTCGTCCATGGCTTCGGTCAGGGCAAAGGAGATGCCGGCGCGGACCCGGATCATGGCCGTCTTCTCGATGCCGAGCTTCATGGCAATGGCGTCGGCGGTCTTGAAGCCGATGCCGCGGATGTCGCGCGCCAGCCGATAGGGGTTCTCCGTCATCACCTGCACGGCATCTGCACCATAGGTCTTGTAGATGCGCACGGCCCGTGCAGTGCCGACGCCGTGCTCATGCAGGAACACCATGATCTCGCGGACGACCTTCTGCTCGGCCCAGGCGTCCGTAATGCGCTTGGCACGCACCGGGCCGATGCCCGTCACCTCGCGCAGGCGCTCGGGCTCTGCTTCGATCGTGTCGAACACTTTCTCCCCGAATGCCCGAACCAGCTTCTTGGCGTAGACAGGGCCGATGCCGCGGATCATGCCGGAGCTGAGATACTTCTCGATGCCGTCGATCGAAGTTGGCGCCGAGGTTCTCAGAAACCGCGCTTTGAACTGCTGGCCGTGCGTCCGGTCGTTGATCCACTCGCCCGACGCCGTGATCCATTCGCCGGCGGAGATCGTCGCGGCGTGGCCAACGACGGTCACCAGATCGCGGTGTCCGCGAGCCTTCGCCCGGAGAACGCAGAAGCCATTCTCCGCGTTATGGAAGGTAACTCGCTCGACGAGCCCGGCGAGCACTTCCTGGGTCGATGATTCCGGCTGCTGCTTCATGGGGACGGCCAGATCATCCGGTTGTTTAGGCGGGAGCGCCGGACACTCGGCTCCCTCGGCTGCCTCGACAGGATCGGTGGCGAAGGATTCATGCTGGTCAGCACCGGCATCGACGTCGATCGCTAGTTGCCAGCGTTTCGGCTTTTCCGCGAGCGGCTTGCGACAACTCCGATGCTTTCTAACCGGGTGCCTGTCAAGATCACGATGCCGGCGGGCGTCGCGTCAGCGAAGGCAAGGGCGGCTTCCACGAGCTCTATGCTGAGCCGATCGCGCGCTCGGCCGCCGATGCGCCTGCCTGGTAGCTCGTGGCTGTACATGATGGCCTTGGTACCGATTGTATCCACCTCCCTCGTTGACCTCGAGACAAGCCCTTGCGCCCAAGTCCCTGTCGGTATTCTCGCTCCACCTTCTCAGCCGGTTTTAGGCTGCTGCGCGAGAGGCAACGACAAGCTTGGTGTCGCCGGTCGTGAAACACCGCGTGATCGACCACATCGGCGGGAATCCCGGATCGCCCCGAGCCGCAACGCCGGGCCGGTGCGCGACTGGTGTGTGGACTGAATTCGAGCTCACGGGATATCGTCATCCTAGTGATACCAAACGTCTGCGAATCGGCGTCGATCGATGTTCAACGGAGGGGCAGTGAAAGACCCATATGAGATCCTAGGGGTCGCACGAACCGCTGTGCCCGACGACATTCGGCAGGCGTACCGCCGTTTGGCCAAGAAGCTCCATCCTGATCTCAATCCTGGAAGCAAGGAATCGGAGGAGCACTTCAAGGAGGTCTCTGGGGCCTACGCGCTCCTTTCGGACCCCGAAAAGCGTCGGCGATTTGATGACGGCGAGATCGACGCGTCGGGGTCGGAGCGGGCGAGACGGAGGTTCTATAAGGATTTTACTGCAGAGGCCGCCCCGGGCCATCCGTATGAGAACCGATCTGGCTTTGCTGATTTTGTCGAAGCCGACGATCTGTTTGCGGAGCTTCTAAGGCGACAGACAGAGGAAGCGCGGCGCGCACCTGGGCCGGATTTGCACTATCGCCTTTCGATCGAGTTCCTGGACGCGATTAACGGTGCGACCAAACGGCTAACTCTTTCGGAGGGCGGGACTCTCGACGTGGCAATTCCGTCTGGGATTCAAGAGGGACAAATTCTGCGCCTGCGCGGGAAGGGAGCTCCTTCCATGGGAGAGGGCGCGACCGGCGACGCGCTGGTAGAGATTTCAATCAATCCCCATCGGTACTTCGCGCGGCACGGTGACGACATTCACATCGACCTACCGGTCACACTTACAGAGGCAGTGCTCGGCGCGCGCGTCAGGGTGCCGACACCGACAGGGGCCGTCATTCTGACAGTGCCTAAGGGCTCGAACACGGGTGCCGTCCTCCGCCTGAAAGGAAAAGGCGCTCCGCGGCACGGTGGCCATGGCGACGAACTCGTCAAGCTGAAGGTCATGTTGCCTACGGACCCAAACCCTGAGTTGGAAGCGTTTCTCTCGAGCTGGGCACCAGGGACGAGATACGACCCGCGCCGGGATTTGCCGGCATGATCATCAGCAAGCTGGAGTTTCTTCTTCGTGCGGAACTTGATCCAGAAACCTTGGAGGTATGGATCAAAGAGGAATGGTTGATTCCCCGCGCAACCGCGACGGAGTTGACGTTTTCCGAAGTCGACTTGGCCCGAGCCAAGTTGATCCAGGATCTGAAGCGGGACATCGGCGTCAATGACGAGGGTGTGGGAGTTGTTCTCAACCTTCTCGATCAGGTGCACGGTTTGCGAAAAGCGCTGGCCGGCCTGCTGCAGGCCATGCGCGAGCGATCCACGCCTTCCGGTCCCGGCGCCTAAAGGAAGCCGGCAATACGCGTTCGTGCAAAGAACTCGGGTGTTCGGGTTGTTTGGCGCAACCGCATCGAGAAGGTCGTGATCGAGGCCGGCGCTCAGGCCGTCGTCGGCAACGTCGTGACGAAATAGGATCGGTTGGGTCTATCCCGGTCGCCGGTGGGAGATTGCTTCCTTCCAAAGTATTGGCCTTGCAGGGCCTCCGGCGGCTCACCAAGTTAACAGTTGGTAAACAAGAGTGCCAAAGCGGCCGGTTGGGTTGCCTTTCGTGCACCGCAACGGGAGGAAACCGAACCCATGAAATTCCGTCCGCTACGCGGCCGCGTGGTCGTTCGCCGGGTCGATGCGGCGGTTCCGTTTGTCCAGCCCTGGACCGCCTTCGCCAGATGAGCACGCGCACCACCAGCAAGACCGATACGTTCACGCGACCGCACCATATAAGCGGGGTCGACGATATCCAGCCGCCGAGTGCCCATCGAGATGGCGAGGAGATCGACGGCCTGACGTTTCTGGCTTGGCGCACGACCGTCACCGTAGTTCGCGACGGCAAGACCACGTTTTTCAGAATCGACCCGTTTGAACTCGACGTGAGCCTGGTTCGCGACGCTGGAGCCCGGAACCATCCGAGCGGGCCGTATCAGAGGAGTTCTCTGACCGCCGCATGTGTGTGCCGACCGAAGACGGCGATCGCGTCGGCGAGCCGCAGTGGCGATCGGTGACCGCATTGCTCGCCGCCGGGAAGTCGGCCCTCTCAGACGACAGCGAGCAACAGGAGGCGCCGCCGAAGAGTTACTTCGACCGTTTACGGGCTCGCCAAGATCACCGGCCTGTCGGGTGCCCCTCAGCGATCTGCTGGCCAGCGTCCGCTTCTATGCGTGGCTGCTGAACACTCAAGGACTGGACCCATCGCTACGCGACCTTCGTCTGTGCCGACCCGAATCTCAATTTCGCGCTGCTGGTGCCGCCACATCTGTTCTGACTCTTCCGTGGCGCCACGGAACCTGGCCAGAGCAGGCATCGCCGACCTGAGTAGTTTCCGAGGCTGCTCTCGGGGCGCGGTGCCGCCTACAGTGTGCTACCAGACGCCATTCGGTTCGTGGCAATTGTCCTTCGGGACTGCTGCGACCGTCCCGTGACCAGTCATCGTCGCCCCCCTTACTGGTCACGGGGCATCTGGAGCATCGAACCGGTGGAGTCATTGACCGGAGCTTCGAGTGAGCCCGCCGCGGCTCCCGGCGTCTCGAACTTTCGCGAGGCCGCGCATCGAATCAAAGCCGAGACGGACAAATGAGTAGTTTTTCCGCGCGACGTGATGAAGCTCAATCTGGGCAATCGGAATGTCCGGGTCTTCGGGCCGGATGAGACGGCATCAAACCGGCTGCAGGCCATCTACGAAGTATCCGGCAAGGAGTGGATGGCTGAACTAGAAGCGGTCGACACCGATCTCAGCGTCGATGGCCGCGTCCTTGAGGTTTTGAGTGAGCATCTGTGCGAGGGCTGGTTGGAAGGATACCTCCTCACAGGACGCCACGGCTTCTTCTCATGCTACGAGGCCTTCATCCACATCATCGACTCGATGTTCAACCAGCATGCCAAATGGCTGAAGGTCAGTCGGGAAATTCCGTGGCGGAAACCGGTTGCGCCTCTGAACTACCTTCTGACCTCGCACGTATGGCGGCAGGACCACAACGGATTCTCCCATCAGGATCCCGGGATCGTCAACTTGACGCCGAAGAGCAATCAGGCGATGCCCGCACTCTCGGAGGCGGTGAAAGAGCCGGTCGGCGTTGAACGCTTCGCCGCGCTCATGACAGTCGTGCCTTCGTCACTTGCGGGTCCATCTCCGAGTCGGGAGTCCGCGCACGTCGCGGCGGCCAGTCTCACCGCATTGAGGACATGGGATGTCGACGTTCGAACGCTATCTTTCGGTCTGGGTCGCGCTCTGCATCGTCGCCGGCGTTACCCTCGGACACTTCCTACCAGGGGTCTTCCAAACCATCGGCGCCGCCGAGATTGCCAATGTCAATCTGCTGATCGCGGCGCTGATCTGGCTGATGATCATTCCGATGCTGGTGAAGATCGACTTCGCCGCGCTCGGCAAAGTCCGCGAACATTGGCGCGGCATCGGCGTCACGCTCTTCATCAACTGGGCGGTCAAGCCGTTCACGATGGCGGCGCTCGGCTGGCTCTTCATTGGCTATCTTTTCCGCAGCTATCTTCCCGCCGACCAGATCGACAGCTACATCGCGGGGCTCATCTTGCTGGCGGCAGCGCCCTGCACGGCAATGGTGTTCGTCTGGAGCAACCTTGCCGACGGTGAGCCGCATTTCACGCTGAGCCAGGTGGCGCTGAACGATGTGCTGATGATTTTCGCCTTTGCGCCAATCGTCGGGCTGCTGCTCGGCCTCTCGGCGATCGCTGTCCCCTGGGAGACGCTCCTCCTGTCGGTCGGACTCTACATCGTGGTGCCGGTCATCATCGCTCAGATCCTGCGCAGCCGCGTCCTCGCCACCGCCGGTCCGTCCGGCCTTCAGCGGATGCTCCGCGTCCTGCAGCCGCTGTCACTCGTCGCGCTGCTTGTCACCCTGGTGGTCCTCTTCGGCTTCCAGGGGCAACAGATCATCGACCAGCCGCTGGTCATTGCTCTCCTTGCCTTGCCGATCCTGATCCAAGTCTACTTCAATTCCGGGCTGGCCTATCTCCTCAACCGCATGACCGGAGAGGCACATTGCGTGGCAGCCCCCTCGGCGTTGATCGGCGCCAGCAACTTCTTCGAACTCGCGGTTGCCACGGCGATCAGCCTGTTCGGCTTCCGGTCCGGCGCCGCGCTCGCCACCGTCGTCGGCGTCTTGATCGAGGTTCCCGTCATGCTCTCGGTCGTCAAGATCGTGACGGTGTCGAAGGGCTGGTACGAGAGTGGAGCGGCGGTCCGCCGAACTGCACCGACGACTAGGCCGACTAGCGAGGAAGGACTCACTTGATGGTATTCTTCTCCTCTGCGTCGCAGGATGACGCGATGGCCAACAAGCGACACAAGCCCGATGAGATCGTGTTGATTGTGAGGGAAGCGTCCTCGGGAAACTTCTGAGCCCTTCGCGCCGCCGTGCCTGCATTGATCATGTTCGCTCGGTTCTTGTGGTCTCCGAACGGCGGGTATGCCGTGTGCTCGGACAACATCGTTCGCACAGCGGCGTGTACCCGACGGTCGAGGAGGAGCAACTGACCGAGGACATCGCCGCATTGTCCCAGACGTTGCCGGAGCGGCTCATTGAGCAGGTGACGAAGATGCTTGCTCAGCTGACGCGTCAGTGGGCACCGTCAGGTGACGTTCGCTCGAGTGCGCGCACGATCTGGTCAGCCGCGCGGCGCAGCGCCGCCGCAAGTGATCGCGTCATTTCGTCGTCGATTGCTTCGGGAGTCGACGACACACTGAGGGCAATCGGACCAAGAACCGAAGCGTCAGTCGCCACGCCGACGCACTTCAGGCCGATGGCAGACTCCTCGACGTCCAGCGAGTAGCCACGCTCGCGCGTCCGCTCGATATCTACAATGAGATCGGGCCAACTCGTCCGGGTGTTTGCCGTCAGCGCACGATAGGGGTCCGGACCGACCGTCGCGCGAATCGCATCGTTGTCCAAGGTGGCAAGGATCGCCTTGCCAAGCGCGGTCGAGTGAGCAGGAGCGCGACTTCCGACATCGGTCCGAAAGTGGATCGGCTTGTGTGAAACGATCACGTCCAAGTGAAGAACGTCGCCGTCCGCGAGCGTGGCAAGGCAGACCGTTTCGCCCACTTCGTTGCGAAGCTCCTCGAGGATCGGACGCACGATGTCAAGGACACCGTGACGGCGCAGATAAAGAGCGCCGAGCTCCAGCGTCTTGGCGCCGAGTTCGTAGCCGCCGTTGCGCTGCCTCAGATAACCGTGTTGCTCTAGCTCGCCGGCAAGGCGGATGATTGTGGATTTCGGAAGCCCAAGTGAGCGGTGCAGTCCGGCAACCGTAAGCGTCTCGTCACTCCCGCCGAACGAGTCCAGTATCATCAGTGCACGCGTAAGCGCACGGGTCTGATACCCGACCGTGGTTTTGCCGCTTTGGCTGGCCGTCAACGGATCACCCCTGGTTGTGCGCGTCACCCCCCTTTATCGACTTGGCGTCGAGCGTCAAGGTGACATGCTGATACCCAGCAGCTTGAGCGACGGCCGGTGGATGATGCCCTCGACAACCTCCTCGGGAACCACCGGCATCCGCGGGCCGAACGCATCGCCTGTCAAGGCGCGCAGGCCGTCGATCGTCTGCTTGACGGTGAAGAAGGGATAGTCGGTTCCGAACAGCAGCTTGTCGGCAACGCGATATTCGATCGCGCTGACCAGCGTCTCATAAAGCTGCCACGGCCGCCCCACCAGGGCCGAAATATCCGCGTAAACGAACGGATGACGCCGAACGACCGCAATCGCATCTTGCACCCACGGATGCCCGACGTGGGCGATGACGATCCTCAAACGTGGGTAACGAAGGGCGATCTCGTCCAGCACCAGAGGCTGTGCCAGCAGCAGCGACCCCGCCCGCGAGAACGTTGTCCCCTGGTGGATCAGCATAGGCAGTTCAAGCCGTTGCAGCGCCTCGCAAATCTGCAGGAATTCGCGACTGAGCGGATCAATGTTCTGGTAGATGGGGCACATCTTGCAGCCCACGAATCCGAGGTCCTGCTTCATGCGCTCGAGTTCGTCGATAGCGTCCCGAGAGTGCGGATCGACGGATCCAAATCCGAACAGCCTGGTCGGATCGCGGGCGACATAGGCCGCCACGTAGTCGTTGGGGACGACAAAGTCTGCGGCGGGCGCGTTGAACGCGAGCACCACCGCTTTGTCGGCATCGGCGAAGGTATCGCGGTAGTGATCGTCGAGCTCAACGCCGATCTTGGCCTCCGACCACGCGGCCCGTGCCTCCTGCGCGAAACGCTCGCCAATGTGGGCTGGATATTCGCCGATGTGCGTATGGATATCGATGATCATGTTAGCGTCCCGGAACCCAAGTTGGTGCTCGTTGCGGATCGAACAGCGGATAGGCGCCGTCCTTGGTGAAGCGATTCGCCGCTTCCTTCATCTTACCGGGGTCGATCTCAACGCCGAGACCCGGCTTGTCCGGCAGGCGCGCCCTACCGTGGCTCGGATCGAGACCCTCGGTGACGATGTCCTCGCCAACCTGCCCCGGCGTAAAGACTTGGTGGGCCATCTGAAGACAGTTCCGACTGGTCGCCATGACCTGCATCGAAGCGGTCATGCCGATGGTCGAGGTGGTGAACGCGTGATAGACGACCGGAAGACCGACTGTCTCACACAGGTCAATGACCCGGCGGAAGCCGGCGATTCCGCCCTCCTGGTGGGCGTCGGTCACGATCACGTCGGCGGCGCCGCGGCGCGCGATCTCAAAGACCTCGCGCGGCGTCCAGCCACTCTGATTGGCGCCGATCGGGACCGCCGTCGCGAGGCGCAGGCGGGCGAGCTGATCGATTTCGGAAAAGCGCACCGGCTGTTCGACGAATTCGAGGTTGAGCGGCTCGAGCCGACGCAGCGTGCGCACCGCTGTGCTCGGCATCCAGCCCTCGTTGGGATCAAGCCTCAGCCGCACTTCCTCGCCGAGCGCCGCCCGTAGCTTCGTTAGCAACTCGACATCGGCTTCGGGTTCGGCAACGCCCTTCATGTAGACGGTGTCGAACCCCTCTCCGACGGCCTCCTTTGCCTCCGCAACGAGTTCTTCCGTCGTGGAGCCCTTTCCGCGCTGGAGGAAGTATATGAACGGCAGCTCCGGGTTGATGACGCCGCCGAGGAGCTGGGCGACGGAGACGCCGAGCGCCTTGCCGAGCAGGTCCCACAGCGCCATTTCGATGCCGGCCAGCACGACTGCCGTGCGCCGGCCGTAGAAGTGCCAGCCACCTGTATAGGTGAGGCGGCTGATGTTGGTGTTGATCGCGGCCCCGTCCTGCCCTTCGAGGAGCGGGGCGAGTTCGCGTATCGCGGTCAGCATCACCTCGATGGAGGGCCCGCCTGACACGGCCTCTCCGATGCCGACGATGCCACTCTCGGTGTGAATCTGCACAATGATGCTAGTCATCCCTCGGACCAAGCCGAACGACCAAGCCTCGGGGTACGCGAAGGGCACGTTGACCGGTGTTGCCTCTACCCCGGTGATGCGGAGGGACTGCATCTGTGGCTCCCCTACTGGATTTGACCGACGATCGACGGCGTCGCGCCAACATGGAACGATGATCCATGTTGGATTATTGTCTTCACTGCCGGTGTTTGCGTCAAGCTCAATCGAAGGGGAGGACCGGCAGATTCACCAAGTGTGTCGGCGGCGAGACGGTTCGACCCGGCGCGTGGGTAATCGGGGCAGAAGTGTCCGCGGAACGCGGGTCCGGCAGCAGCGAGGACCGGCCGACCCGGCAGGCCGCGGATGAAGGTTCAGAAGCGCGTTTCGGCGGTAGCGATCAGCTCGTAAGCTTCACTGACGACCGGGATCGCCCGCCACTTGTCAAACGCCGTGCAAGGGTGCGACACGCCAAAGCAGAGCCAGTCGCCCACTGCTATCGTCGGGTCGTCAAGCTTCATGATGGCGTGCTGGTCGTTCAGCGCGACGACCTCGCCGCCCTTCCAGTCCCGAGGCGCGCTGCCCCAGCGGCGAAGCCGCAGCGGAACCGGCAAGTCGATGTCGTACGCGACGTCCCGTTTGCCGAAATTCAGAATCGCGAGATGCGCCTCCGGGCGCGAAACGACCGAGGCCCATAGCTCAAGGGCGTTGCGCAGCGGCTCTCCCTTGATGCGCAGCCCGAACGGCGAGGTCCGCTGGTACAGTCCGCAGTCGTGCGTGACATAGCAACCGCTGCGCAGAACGAGCCTGACGGGCCGGCTCAGCTTCACCGTTGCCAGACCGGCAACCACGCGGTCGAAATAGGCACTCCCGCCGGCGGACAGGATGACCTCGTCCACCTCGCCAAATGCGCCGCGCCTGTCCAGTTCGAGCGCGAGCCGGCTCATGCGTCCCATCAGCTCGTCAACGGCGCGCACGGTTGCGACCGAGTCGTCGCCGGCCAGAACACCCTCGAACGTTTCCAGGCCGGCCAAGTGAACGGCCGGTGACGAAGCGATGCGTTCCGCAAGACGGATCGCTTCGGCATCATCGCGAAGGCCCGCCCGGCCTCCGTCCACGCCGATCTCCAAGAGTACAGCCTGTGTGGCGGCGAAGGACATTGTCAGAGCGCTTTCGAGCAGGCGGAGCGCCGGCTCCGAGTTGATGAGACACAGATAACGGGTCTTTTCGCTTTGCCCGAGCTCAACGAGGGTACGCAGCGACGCCGGGTCGGCGAGCTCATTGGCGATCAGCACTCGCGGCGCGGCAATGTCGCGCAAGGCGATCGCTTGTTGAACGTTTGCAACGGTGATGCCCCAAGCGCCCGCCTGCAGTTGTTGGCGGATGATTTGCGGGGCCATGGTCGTCTTCGCGTGTGGTGCAAGGGAGACCTCGTGCTCGGTACAATACCGCGCCATCAGCGCGATGTTGTGAGTCACATCGTCCTGCTTCAACACGAGCATGGGCGTGGCGAGATCGCCACCGAGAGCGTTCATCGCGCGCCCGACAACGCGGTCCCTTGCGGACGCGCTTGCATTGCCCTTTGAACCGCCCGTCCGCTCGCCTCCACCAGATGATCGATGTCGGCGTCGGTGTGCGCATAGGAGACGTGACTGCGCTTCAGATTGAGCGGAATCTCGAAGATGCCGTCCGCCAAGAGTTCTCGTCGGTAGCCGACGAAAAGATCGACGTCGTTGCGCAACAGGTCGCTGTAGTTCTCGACCGGCGGCTTCATGAAGTAGCTGACGAACACCGAACCGAAGCCGGAGACGACGGCCGGAACACCGAGACTGGCGTAGAGAGCGCCGAGCTCCGTTCGCGCCCGCTCGCCCAGCCGGAAGATGTGCTCGTGGACGGGCTCGTCGCGGAGCTTGTCGATCGTCGCCAGGGCTGCGGCCGCGATCGGCGGGTGGCCGTTGAAGGTGCCCGCGAAGAACGCCGGCGCGCCGGGGCGCGAGCTGAACTCGTCCATGAGATCGGCCCGTCCGCCAAGCGCCGAGATCGGCCAGCCGTTGGCCATGGCTTTGCCCAGTGTCGTCAGGTCCGGGGTCACTCCGGATATCTTCTGGTAGCCGCCGATGTCGTGCCGGAAGCCCGTGATCACCTCGTCGAAGATCAACACGATGCCGTGCCGCGTGCTTAGATCGCGCAGTCCGGTGAGGAAGTCCGGGTGGGGAAGAAGTGCGCCGACGTTATGCGGAATCGGCTCGAGGATGATCGCGGCGATGTCGTAGGCGGAGATCGCGTCGCGCACGGCATCGAGGTCGTTGAACGGCAGGACGACTGTCGCTTCGAGAACCTCCGGCAACACGCCCTTCGAGAGCGGGTCCTTCTTGCCGACCATTTCCGCGCGCGAGATTACGTTCATCGCGACCGAGTCGTGCCAGCCGTGATAGCAGCCCTGGAACTTGATAACATGGCGGCGTCCCGTGACGGTACGCGCCAAGCGAAGCGCATGGAAGGTCGCCTCGCTTCCGGTGACCGTCAGCAGCACCTTCTCGATCGACGGGACGCACTCGATCAGCCGTTCGGCTAGCTCGACCTCGACCGGCGTAACGCCGACACCCATGAGATCGAGGGAAGCGGCGGTGCGCGTGACTGCGTCGTTCACGTCAGGGTCGTTGTGCCCGAGGATCGGCGGGCCGAACGCGGCATGGTAGTCGGTATAGGTGTTGCCGTCGGCATCGGTGAACGTCGCGCCGGACGTACCAATTACTGTCAGCGGACCGAGCGCGGGAACATTACGCTGGCCACTGTTCACTCCGCCGGGAATTGCGGCTGTGGCGCGCTCGGCAATCGAGCGGGGTGGGGTGCGGGCGGTGGTGAGCAATTTCAGCTTCCTCCTCGTTGTTTTAGTTGGGCTTGAGACGCAGCCGGGTGAATGCAGCTCACCTGGTCGTCCTCACCTCCGGTGAAGTTCGGTTGCTCGGTCAGACACGCTATGTCGACGAAGGCGCAGCGGCGGGCGAAAACGCAGCCTGCATGATCGTTCGGGATGTCGTTGTTGACGCCGAGCCGGGCACGACCGGATCGTTCGGGCACGGAATCGAGCAGCACGCGCGTGTAAGGGTGCCGCGGCGTGCTAAACAGCGCGGCCGTCGAACCGCGCTCCACGACCCGCCCGCCGTACATGACCATAGTGCGCTCCGTCATGTGGCGCACGACCGACAGGTCGTGCGAGACGAGGACCAAGGCGAGATGGCGCCGATCGCGCAGGTCGGCGAGGAGATTGAGAATCTGAGCCTGGACGGAAACATCCAATGCTGACGTGGGCTCATCCGCCACCAGAACGGCGGGGTTGCAGGCCAGCGCTCGCGCGATCCCCACGCGCTGGCGTTGGCCGCCGCTGAGGTGCGCCGGCCTTGCATCGACGGCGCTGCCGACGAGCCCGACTTCCTTGAGGAGCGCCTCCGCGCGGCGCACGGCCTCGTGGTTCGGCACCTTGTCCCAGACCCGGAACACCTCGGCGACAGCCTGGCGGGCGCTGAGGATCGGATTCAGCGATGCGTACGGATCCTGAAAGACCATCTGCACCGTCCGCCTGAGCGGGTCCCTCCGCGGAATCTCGTTCCAGCGTCGGCCGGAGATCGTGACCTCGCCTTCGCTCGGTTCGCGCGCGCCGACGAGGGCCCGCGCAAACGTCGTCTTGCCGCTCCCCGATTCGCCGACGATCCCGACGGCCTCTCCCGCCTGAAGCTGAAGATTGGCGGCGATAACGGCTGGCGTGGTGTGCCGCTGATAGCGGACGGTAACGTCGCGGGCGACAAGCAGGGCGCTCATGTCAAAAGCTCCGCCACCACCGGCGCATCGCCGACGCGCACGCACCGTATCCTCCGGTCGGGCGCAAGCGTCCTGATCGACGGGAACGCCGCTCGGCATTCGTCGATGGCGACCGGGCAGCGCGGCGCAAAGCGACATCCGTCCGGCCAGTCGTGCGGATCGGGGGGATGGCCCGGAACTGCGTTCAATCGGGTTCCCGCGGCGATCAGCGAAGGCCGCGCGGCCACAAGCGCCTGCGTGTAGGGATGCACCGGGTGCTCGATGACGTCGCCTGTCGCCCCGCGCTCCACCGTGGCGCCCGCATACATGACCGCCACGTGGTTGCTCACCGCCGAGACGACCCCTAGGTCGTGGGTGACCAGCACCAGAGCCATTTTCGATTGGATACGCAGCTCGGTGAGAAGATCGAGGATCTCGCGCTGCACGGTGACGTCGAGGGCGGTAGTCGGTTCGTCGGCGACCAGCACGTCCGGCTGCCCGGCGATCGCGAGCGCGATCATCACGCGCTGCTTCATGCCTCCCGACAGTTCGTGCGGGTATGCGTCGAGCTGCTGATGGACGCGCGGCATCTGCACCCGTTCGAGGAGTTCGACCGCCTGCTGACGCTCGTCACCGTCACCGCGCAGCACCGACAAAGTTTCCATGAGCTGCCGGCCTATGGTCATGACCGGATCGAGACCGGAGAGGGAACTCTGCGGAATGAAGCCGATGCGGCGCCCGCGCAGCGCCCGCCAGCCGCGTTCGCCGAGGGCGCGCAGATCGATTCCGTCAAAGTTGAGGCTGCCCGCGGTCGCATGGCCGCCGATGCGATCGAGCAGACCGACGATGGCGCGACAGGTCACGGATTTCCCCGAGCCGGTTTCACCGACCAGACCGAGGCACTCGCCGCGCCGCAACTCGAAGTCGGCGTCTGAAACGACCGTGCGGCCGTTGATCGCGATTGCCAGTCCCTCGACAGTCAGCAGCGGCTCGCTCATCGCGGCTACTTGCCCTTGCTCGACAGGAAGGAGTTGGCGATCAAGCTCAAGCCGATACCGGTCAGGGCGAGGATGACGCCGGGGGAGACCGTGATCCACCACGCCGAGGCGAGCGCGGTCCGCCCGTCGTACATGATCGCGCCCCATTCCGGGGTCGGCGGCTGCACGCCGGCGCCGAGAAACGGAAGTCCGGCCGTCGTGATCAGAATGATTATCGCATCGCTCACGGCGTAGGCGCCCGTCGCGCGCAGCACGTGCGGGAGGAGGTGCCGGCTGATGATCCGCAGGCGTGAGTAGCCCAGCAAGTAGGCAGCGGTGACGAAGTCCTCGTTGCGCAGCGCCAGCGTCTGCACCCGCGCCAGGCGCGCGTAGAGGGCCCAGTCCCAGATGAAGATTGCGATGAGGAGCGATGGGACTCCGGCTGGCAGCGGCCCGTATGACCGCGTCGCGCCAAAGACGAGAACGAGGGCGAGGACGAGCACAACGAACGGGAACGCGATGATCGAATCGACGATCCGCATCAGGATGGTTTCCCAGATGCGCCGCTTGGCGCTCGCCGCGGTGACGCCCACCACTGTCCCGAACAGAAGCGATGACAGGACACCCGCCGCGGCAACGAACAGGTCGATGCGACCGCCGGCGAAGGTGCGCACGAACACATCGCGACCGTAGCTGTCCGTGCCGAACAGGTGCGCCCACGACGGCGCCTCATAGGGCAGGCCGACGAAGCTGTCGGCCGCTACCGACACCATCGGCACGACAATGCTGAGGATCAGGATGGTCGCGATGATGCTAATACCGAGGCCCCGACCGAGCCACGGGTGCCGAGTTATAAGGGCTGCCGCGGAACGATCCGCCGCAAGGCCCGATGCCAGCCCTGCCGTCTCGCTTGGTGCTGACGAACTCATGCGCCCGACCGCGTGCGCGGATCGATGACCATGTAAAGGAAGTCGGTCACCAAGCTGACGAGCACCACGATGACCGCGGCCTCGAGCGCGATCCCCTGGACGACCGGATAGTCTCTCGTGTCAACCGCCTGCACCAGCGCGGTTCCCGTCCCGGGCAGGGCGAAGACGGCCTCGATCACGACCGCGCCGCCGATCAGCCCGCCGACGTTGACGCCGACCAGGGTGATGACCGGCAGGAGACTGTTGGGAAGGATGTGCCGCGCGACCAGGCGCCAGCGCGGCACGCCGCGCGAAACGGCGGCTTCGATGAATTGCTCCCTGCTCGTCTCAATCGCGCTCTGCCGCACCGCGCGGATTACGATCGGCACGAGAAAGGCTGCCAGCGCCAGCGCTGGCAGCCAGACGTGATCGAGATTGCTCCACAGGTCCTGGCCCCAGCCGCCGGCCGGCGCGATCGCTAGCTTGAGTGCGACGACGATCAGCAGAATGAAGCCGATGAGGAACGGCGGCGTCGCCAGCATCGCCGCCGCCAGGCTGCGCACCACGATGTCGATCCCCGGCTTCCGCCACAGGGCGGCGAGGAGCCCGAGTGGGATTCCGAGGACCAGCGAGAAGACGATCGCGATCGCCGTCAGAAAGAGCGTCACGCCCATCGCCGGAAACGCGATGCTGGTCACCGAGCGTCCTTGCTGGACGAGCGAATTGCCCAGGCTGCCGTTTGCGATCTGCGAGACGAACAGCCAGAACTGCTCGGCGATGGGCTTGTCGAGGTGCATCTCGCTCCTCAGCGCCGCGACGCTATCCGGGGTCGCGTGAACCCCGAGGATCGACTGGGCCGGATCGCCCGGCACCAGATGAATGAGCAGGAACGTGGTCACGACGACGCCGATGATGACGGGCGGCAGCTGCAGGGCGCGCCTGCCGATGTAGCCCCACCACGATCCGGCCCGCGCCGCCTTTCGTTTTGGCCCAAATGCAATGTGAGGGCGCCAGCGCGCCCTCACATCGCTCATTTCACGCTCGGGTTCGATCGACATCGAGCCCGCGCTATTTGACATCGAAGAGTCCGTTTGCTCCGAACGACACATATGGCTGCACCGCCGTGTTCCATCCGAGGACCGTGGCGTAATCGTTGAGCGGAACGTACGGCAAGTCACGCGCGAAGATCTCGTTGACCGTCGCGATCGCGGCCGCGCGTGCGTCGCCGGTCGATGATTTCACCTTCCCGACCGCCGCGTCCATCTCGGGCGATGAATACCCAGAGAACAGGGCATTGATGCCGCCGGTCGAGAGCACCGCATAGTTCAAGTAGACGTCCGGGTTGTCGAGCGGCAGCCCGAGCCACTCGCCTTCCGTATCGAAGTCGCCGCTCATCTCGCGGTCGCTGGCAACCGAGTTGTCGACGCTCTCGATCTGCAGCGTGATGCCGATCTCCTGCAGGTTCTGCTGCATGATCACGGCGTTCTTCTGGTCGATCGGACGGCCGTTGCGCACCATGATCTTGATCGTGCATCCGGATTCACATGCGGTGCCTTTCAGCAGCTCCTTCGCCTTCGCGATATCCTGCACTATCGGGATGTTGTTGACGTGCTCGCGCATGGTCGACGGGAACAGTCCGCCGAGCGGCGTGTTCTGCCCGCCCCACACGATCTTGTTGATCTGGTCGCGATTGATTGCGTACGAGATCGCTCTACGCACGTTGACGTCCGCGAGCGGCTGCTTGCGGTCGTTCATCCATAGGTAGTAGGCGCCGAAGGTGCGCACGACCTCTGAGGCGACGCCGTCGCCGTCGAGCTGCGACAACGTGCTCGGGTCGAGTTCCCCGGCGACGTCGATCTGGTGCGACTTCAGCTGAACGATGCGTGTGTTCTGGTCGTCTACTTGATTGAACACGAACTTCGCGATGGACGGCTTGGTCCCATAGTAGTTCGGGTTCGCGACGAGGGTGACGTTCGCCCCGCCGTTGGCGATGCTCTCCACCATGTAGGGACCGGCGGTGACCGGATTGTTGAAGAAAGCCGCGCCCTTGGAGGCGGCGTTCGCCGGCAGGATCATGTGCCACGGAGCGGCCAGCAACGACGGCAGCCCGGGCTGCGGCGCGCTGAGCTTGATGACGACGGTATCCGGCGTGGGCGCCTCGACTGATGTCCAGGCGTCGTAGTCCGCCGCGTTCGAGTTCGCCTTGTCGGCGCGCGCCGTGTCGAAGGTGGCTTTCACGTCTGCGCTGGTGAGCGGCGATCCGTCCGAGAAGTGCAGGTCCGGACGCAGCGTGAAGGTGTAGACCTTGCCGTCCCCAGAGACGTCGCTGTTGGCGGCGAGCCCAGGCACGACGCCGGTCGCTGTGTCGTTGAAGTTCGTGAGCGTGCCGCCGATCAGGTGCCCGACCATGATCGGTAGCGAGTCGGTCGTGCGGGCAAGATTGAGGGTCTTGATGCCCTCAGGCCATCCAACGCGCACTTGGGCGGGGGCTGCAGCGCTTTCGGCGGCCGAGGCGCTGTTTGCGACTGCGAAGGCGGCAGTCAACGCTATGGCGCAGGCGGCCACCGTGGTCCTGGACGAACGTGCCGTATGCATGGATGGGATCCTCCGAGATGGGCGGGTGCGAGCAGAACGCTCAACATGGAACACAGTACCATGTTCGCACAAAACATGTCGGGACTGACTGAGAGAGTCAAGACGAGGGCCATTTCGCGACCGCCGATTGTCGAGGCTAGCGACCCGGCGAGCACGCGCTCATTCTGGCGGCCAATCGCAACCTGGACGCCAAGGCTCGCACAATTGCCGGACGGAAAAGGTCTCGCTTCGTGCTGCGGCACGAGCCGTCGGAGCGTCACGCCGCCACAACCTCAGTCTCTTGCAGCGAACGCCAGCGGGCAGATTTCGTCTGCTCGAAACGGTCGCGCTGTAAGACCCGCGATGCCTGCCTGGTCGGCGTGATGTCAGACCGCGCTTGGTCAGCGAATTCGCTGCGATCAGCCGTAGAAGATCTTGGGCGGGACCATCGAGACGACTGGCGTTGTGGCACGCCGGGTTTCGGCCCAGTTCAGGAACTGCGATAGGCTGTCGGTCTGGTCATCGTGGCGGCTGTTCGGGAAAGCCAGAAGCTCATGCAGGAATTCTGCGAGCCACGGAGCTTCTCTGGGTAGGTAGACCTGCCCGGCCTCAAACCGGGCACATTGCGCCTCCATCCGGACCAGCTTGTCGCCCTCCGGAAGAATGCCGATTGGAATAGGGATGCCGGGTTTGGGGTCGGCGCGCAGCTCCTGGATAAGATGCAACCCCGGGCCGGCTTTCTCGATCAGGATAGTGTTGGCGTTGTGCTCAAGGGCGAGAGCCACAAGCTTCCGCTTCAGCTCGGGGAATTCGAGGCGGCCGCGCCAAACGTGCAGCAGGTAGTAGTCGCGACGATTGATAAGCCAGGTCGTGCACGCGGACCAATCGGACGTTGGCGAAATCGTACTTGCGATGTCCCAGCTCTGTATCGTCCGCGCGCCGGCGGATAGGTTCGGAACGTCATCATACCACTGAAGCCAAGCGCGGCGGATGAGGTTGCCGGTCGTTGGCACCGGCTGCTGCTGGTATTGCGCGGAGAAGCGCAGCGACCCCATGTCGCGCTTGATCTGGTCGAGAATTTCGAGCGGCTCGCGCTCCTTATGAAGAACGTCGCCTTTCTTGCGCGCGTGAAACGCCCGCGGGCCAATCGGGACGTCTTCATCCGTCTCGGCAATGGCGGGGAGGTCGAGGTGATCCCAATCGCCATTCCTCAGCAGCGTCCCCGCAAGGTCGTCTTCGTGCAGGCGCTGCATGACAAGGATGATGGCGCCCCGTCGCTTATCATTGAGGCGGGAGAGCAGAGTGTTTGCGAACCACTCGTTGACGGAGCGGCGGGCGATCTCTGATTGGGCGTCATCCGCCTTGAGCGGGTCATCGATGATGATGAGGTCTGCCCCGCGCCCCGTGAAGGAACCACCGACTGGTACGACAAATCGGCCGCCGCCGGCGTTGGTGACACACTCGCTTTCGGTGTCCTTGGCCAGGCGCATGTTCGGAAAGAGGGCCGTGTACCAGCTGCTGGCTATCACGGAACGGAACTGCCGATGGAAGGTCGCGGCGATCTCCTGGGAGTAGCTGACGCAAGCGATGCGCCGGCTTGGGTCATGCCCGAGCTGGAACGCCACGAGCGCCACGGAGGTGCAGATCGACTTAAGCGAGCGCGGCGGCTGGGTGATGATCAGCCGGCGGCATTCGCCGCGATGGATCCGCATGAGCCGGTGCGCGACCGCATCGACGTGCCAGTTCGGAAGGTAGCGGTCGCCGGGGGCCAGCGTCTGAAACACCTTGGCGACAAAGGTGCCGAAGTCCTGCCGGAGCGCGGCGTTGATGACCGACTTGTCGACTGCGGCAGTGGTTCGACGACGCTGCGGCACTATCTGTCCTCCTTGTGGGTAGTTCGTCTTGAGCGAACCCTCGGCACCGACGGATGTTTCCGGGGGCCTCGATCGCTTTCGCCATGACGGGCAGGGGCGGCGCGTGCGGGGCGACCGTTTACTTCAGCGCGTGCACCGAGTCGTTCGGTCGCCTTCCGCAGGACTCGATCTTCGAAGACGCGGAGCAGCTCCAGATCGTTGTCGGACGTTCCCGAGATGGGGGTGGCCGGCTCTTCGGCGTTGTAGGTCTGCGCCAGACTCAGCAACAAGCCGAGCGCGCGCACATCGCCGTCCAAGGCTCGCCTGACGAGTTTCAGCAGCGTCGCGAACTGGGAAGAGATCTTGCGTTTCTTGCCGCCGATGGTGGCGTCGATCGGGGTACGCAATACTTCCTGGATGTCGGTCTTGAAGTTCCTCAGGCCCTTCGAACGGCCCTTGGGATTGCCCGATTGGCCGGGCTTGAAGCGGGTATGCCGCGGCGGCTTGCCGTAACCGACCTTGTAGTCGAAGCTTGCTGGGGTCTTGGGCCTGCGACGTTCGACCATGTCAGCGCCCTTTCGTGGGCTTGGTCGCCAGATGCGGATTCGCGGCCGTGGTCTCGTCGGCACGAGCCCGCGCCATCTCGGCGAACGTCGCGCCGGTATCGACGTGGTCCGGTTCGATGCCGGTGAGGTTGCGGAATTGTCGCAGGGTTACATCGACGTAGCGCGGCTCGATTTCGATGCCGTAGCAGCAGCGGCCGGTCCGTTCGGCGGCGATCAACGTCGTTCCCGATCCAAGAAACCCGTCGACGACAATGCCGTTGCGGCGCGAGCAGTCGAGAATGGCGTCTTTTACGAGGGCGACGGGCTTGACCGTCGGATGCATTGCCAGTCGCTCGTCACGCTTGGGTCCGAAGCTGTTGAGGCCGGGATATGACCAGACGTTCGTGCGATAGCGGCCGTGCTGCCCGAGTTTGACGTTGTTGATGTGCGCGGCGGTGCCCTTCTTGTAGACGGCGATCAACTCGTGTTGGGAACGATAGAGGCTGCCCATGCCCGCATTCGTCTTCGTCCAGACGCACAGGTTCAGTTGTTCGCTGAATAGGCCACTGACAGCGGAATCGAGGATGGGCAGATGCCGCCAGTCCATGAAGACGAACGCCACCGCGCCATTGATGCAGTGGTTGGCCATGTGCCCCAGAGAAACGCGAAGGAATTCGTCGAATTCCTCGTCACTCATCTCGCCTGACGCCTCGGCGAACTCGGCGTGCTTGACCTTCCCCAGTCCTGAGACGTGACCGCTGACCTGCACGTTGTACGGCGGGTCCGTGATGATCATCTGCGCCTTCTGGCCGTCCAACAGCCGATCGAAGGCCAACGCTTGTGTGGTATCCGCACACAGCACGCGATGGCGGCCGAGTTGCCAAAGGTCGCCGACCCTCGAAGTCGGTGGCGCTGTCGGGGCGTCGTCTGGAAGCGCATCCGCCTCATCGTCGACTTGCTCGTGGTCGACGCCGATCGACACGTCGATCTCGCCAGCGTCGAACCCGGTCATGCCAAGGTCGAAATCGACGTCGAGGTCGAGGATCTCTTTGAATTCGAGGCCCAGCGCTTGGGGGTCCCACTTCGCGTCCTCGCCCAGGCGATTGAGCGCCAGGCGAAGAGCGCGCAGCCGCGACTCTGACAGGTCGGTGACGGTGACAGCCGGGATTTCCGGGAGCGCCAATTTCCGGGCAGCGAGCACGAGCCCCCAGCCGGCGACGACGCGGCCGTTGCCGTCAATGACGATCGGCAGAACGAAGCCCCACTCGTCGAGGCTGTTGGCGAGTTTGCGGATTTGTGCGGTTGGATGTAGGCGGGCTTCCCGCCCGAGGGGCCTCAGGTCGGCCACCTTCACCCGCGTCGGCGAGAGATCGCGGGAAGCGGGGTATCCATTGGAGCGCGTGTGCGCTTCCTGAGAGGGGGCCGTGTAACGGTCGCCTGAACGTCTTGACCCGACCATCCGAACCTCGCCAACGCGGGAGACGCGGCTAGTTATGCGGACATTGCTCAGAAGCGCACTGACAGCGAATGCCGATTCATTGTCAGCGTGGCGTCTTCCGTTTTGGTCTCGCGTTTGCCATCAGGCGGCTCAGATAGCCCGGCTCTACCGTCACGCCGCGCTTTGCCATTTCTTCAGCGATCTCCTCCGCGGCCCTGTGGTGGGCTTCGGTTGCAGACAGTCCACCGCCAACAAGCTCTTCCTTCCTCGATCGAGCCGCCCCGACCAGCGCGTCGAGACTAATCTGCTGGCTTCGTGACCTGCGTTGGCCGCCACGCGATCTTTTGATGCCTTTCTTGACGAGCAGCAGCGCTGCTTCGGCGAGTTCTCGCTCGACTACAACCGTGTCCCTCTCTCCCAGAATTGCGTCTCTGACACGGTTCAGGAGGAGATCGTGAACGCCTTGCTCATCGAACTCCTCCGGTCGACGGCAGCGGCTGAGGTCTTCACCGTCGTCGAGGTGGCAAGCCTTCAACCATTGTTCTCTTGCCTTGTCTGGATCGTCTTCGGCTAGGGCGATCATCAGAAGCAAGGGGTCCACTCTGGTCGACATCTTTCTGCTCTCCGCCACGAAGCCTTGGACATGAAATCTAGATCAAAGAGCGCGACGGTGAACCTCCTCTGTTTTCCTGACGATCAACTTGCGCTTTCGGACGGGTCCGTGGCGGGTCGCCGATGAGCGCGCGAATCGGGACGCGCCCCCGACCTGAAGTCCCAATGCAATCTCCAGTCCGCGGCTAGATAGTGAAGCCGAGCCGATCCCGGGCCTTGCAGATCGGAAGCGACGCGTCTGCGCCGTTGCTGAATCGATGGGGCTTCGTCGTTCTACCCATGCGCCGGAGCAGCTACGGAATCGCGCTCGATCATCGGGCCCTGTGCTCGAATGATCTCTGAACTTGGCCGGCCGCCGATCTGATCAATGAGAAGATCGGCGGCGATACGGCCCATGCGTTCGTAGGGCAGCGCAACCGTTGTCAGGTGTGGCATGAGCCCTTCCGAGAAGACCCGGTGATCGTCGTACCCGATCACGCTGACGTCATCGGGGATGGACATCCGCAGCCGGGCGGCGGCGTTGTAGACCTGCATCGCCATCTCGTCGTTGCCGCAGAAAATGGCGGTCGGGCACTGGTCGCGGAGAAGCGCGGTCGCGGCGGCGAAGGCTTCCGCCCGGTTGAAGGCGCCGGTCCGCGTCTGCCCGGCGACGACGAGCTCCTCGGAGAACAACATGCCGGCTTCGCGGAAGGCGCGCCGAAGCCCGGCGAGCCTCAGGCGCGTCGCCTCGATGCCGGCGGCAAGCGTCAGGTAGGCGACGCGGCGGTGGCCGGCGGCAAGCAACCGGACTCCGACAGCGTGACCGCCGCTTTCCTCGTCCGGCAGGACGGAAGGCCACCTAGAATTCCGGGCGAAGCAGTTGACCAGGACGCAGGGCCCAGCCTGCTGCATCTCGTCGGACTCGATTTCGCGATGAAAGGTCGCGGCGTAGACGACGCCCTCGACCCGGCTAGCCCGGAAGCTCCTCAGGATTGCCGAAGACCCGCCTTCGCGTCCCTGACTGTTGCCCACGAGCAGCGACAGGCCGTGTGTCGCCAGGGCTGCCTCGATGCTCCGGGTGATGTCGACCGAGCACGGCGTCGCTTCCATGACGTCCGTGAGAAGGCCGACGACGCCGGAGCGACCTAGGCGCATCGTGCGGGCGCGTTGGTCGGGTACGAAATCAAGCTCGCGCGCTGCCGAAAACACCTTTGCGCGAGTACTCTCGGCGACGGTACCCGGCTGGTTGAAGGCCCGGGAAACCGTCATCGCCGATACGCCCGCCCGCTCGGCGACCGTACGAATTGTGGTCATGGTGTCCTGACGCATAGTGCGGGTATCGCTTCCCGGCTCAGACAAATCTACACCTCGTTGTTTAACGATATCAGCGAGGAAACACCATGGAGCGCATCAACTACGGGGTGCCGCATTGCAACATTCTTGATAACGATAACAGACTGGGTCATAGTTGAACTAGGAACCGGCCAACGACGCCGGCTTCCGCACAGTGGGAGGAATTCCATGAGAGCAGTGACAGCATTAGCGGCCGGGTGCATGGCTGGATTGATGGCGGCGGGCGCCGCCTTGGCGGCTGACATGCCGCCGGAACTGGCCGATGCGTTGGCCGGCAAGTTCAAGGGAACCACCGTCACCGCGTTCGGCGCCTTCGCCGGCGGCGACGAGGTCAAGTTCAACGAGAACGTCAAGGCGTTCGAGGAAGCGACCGGGATCGATATCCAGTACGAGAGCTCGAAGCAGTTCGAGGCGACGATCGCCACGCGCGTCGACGCTGGCAACGTCCCCGACATCGTCGACTTTCCGCAGCCGGGCCTGATGGGCAACTTCGCCCGCACCGGGAAAATGGTCGATCTATCGACGTTCATGAGCGACGACTACCTCAAGGGCCAGTACATCCAGAGCTGGCTGGATATGGCGCGGAAGCCGGGTCCCGGCGGCAAGCCAATCATGGCCGGCGTGTGGGAACGGGTGAACGTAAAGAGCCTGGTCTGGTATCCGAAGAAGGCATTCGACGCCGCCGGCTACAAGGTGCCGACCACGTGGGATGAGCTGAAGGCTCTGCAGGACCAGATCGTCGCCGACGGCGACACGCCGTGGTGTATCGGCATCGAATCGGGTGCCGCGACCGGCTGGCCGGCGACCGACTGGTTGGAAGAGATGATGCTGCGCACAACTTCGCCCGAAAACTACGACAAATGGGTGGCAGGCGAGTTGAAGTTCGCCTCACCAATCGTCGAGCATGCGGCGAGCATGATGTCCGACATTTGGACTAACGACAAATACGTCTACGGCGGTCGCAAGGCGATCGTGTCGACCAACTTCGGCGACGCGCCCGCTCCGATGTTCGCCGATCCGCCGAAGTGCTGGCTACACAAGCAGGGCAACTTCATCGTCAGCTTCTTCCCGCAGGACAAGGACCTGAAGGCGAACGTAGACTACGGGTTCTTCTATCTCCCGGGCATCGATCCTCAATATGGCAAGCCGGCTGAGGTCGGTGGCGACATCTGGTCGATGTTCAAGGACCGGCCTGAAACCCGCGCGGTCATGGAGTGGTTCACTCGCGCGGATCACCTCAAGACGTGGCTCGCGTCCGGTGGAACGATCGCACCCCAGAAGGACGTCGATCTCTCTTGGTACGGCAACGAGATCGACCGCGGCGTAGCGCAGATTCTGGCCAACGCGACCAGCGTGCGCTTCGATGCATCCGATCTGATGCCGGGGGAAGTCGGCGCCGGATCGTTCTGGAAGGAAATGACCGCTTGGGTCAGCGGGTCGGAAGACCTCGGCACGGCGTTCAAGAATATCGACGCGTCGTGGCCGACTAAGTAGCCTCCCTGAGTCGGTGAGGGCGGCGAGCAGACGCCGCCCTCACTGACGTTTCCGCAACGCGACACGCCGGCCGCGCGATGGACACCTCGCTCGATCATGTGCAGGGACTAGAGTCGGGCTCGTCCGGCGGATTTGGCGTCCGGTTCATTCGCCTGGCGGGTTTTGTCGCCGCGACGATCGTCGTTCTGTGGCTTTTCGTCGAAGGTTTCTTCTTCCTGAGGGACAGCGATGCGCCGCGACTGCTCGTTGCGGGGATCGCCGTTGTCTGGGCGCTTGCCTGCCTGTCGACCTTCTACATCGCCGCCAACGGGATCGTCAGATACCTTCCGCTCAAGTGGGCAGCACCTCTCCAGCCGTTCGTCTTCGTCGGGCCGGCGCTCGCCATGGTTACCTACTTCCTGGTTTTTCCGACGGTACGCACGATCACCACAAGCTTCTATGACCGTGACGGAAGCGCCTTCGTCGGGCTCGACAACTACGTCACCCTCTTCACCCGGCCGTTCATGCTGGAGACCTTCCGCAACAACCTCATGTGGATCGTCTTCGGTGCCAGCCTGACGGTGATCCTCGGGTTGGTCATCGCCGCGCTCGCGGACCGCAGCGGCTTCGAGCGGGTTGCAAAGGCGATCATCTTCATGCCCATGGCAATATCGCTGGTCGGTGCGGGCATCATCTGGAAGTTCGTGTACGCCGTGCGCGACATCAGCGACCCGCAGATCGGCCTGCTGAACGCGATCATCGTCGCGCTCGGCGGTGAGCCACAAGCGTGGATCGCGCTGCTGCAGCCGTGGAATAACCTGTTCCTGATCGTCATCGTCGTGTGGCTGCAGACCGGCTTTGCCATGGTGCTGTTCTCGGCGGCCATCAAGGGAGTGCCCGGCGAAATCGTCGAGGCGGCGCGCGTCGACGGGGCTGGCGAGCTGCGCATCTTCTTCCAGATCCTGATCCCTTCGATCAAGGCGACGATCATCACGGTGTCTGCCACCATCATGATCTTCACGCTCAAGATCTTCGACGTGGTCATCGTCATGACCGGCGGGCAGTACGGCACCTCGGTGATCGCGACCGAGTTCTATAACCAATACTTCGTGAACAGGAACTTCGGCCTCGGCTCCGCCATAGCTGTTGTTCTTCTGCTCGCCGTGTCGCCGTTCGTAATCTACAACGTCCGGCAATTTCGTCAGCAGCGGAGCTGAGATGGTCCGCAAACCGCTAACGAACATCATCGTCAACGGAGTGTTGCTGGTCATCTGCACCCTTTGGCTGGTGCCGACACTCGGCCTGTTCGCGTCGTCCTTCCGCACGCGCGACGACGTGCTCACGTCTGGCTGGTGGACGATCGTGCCCCACAAGGAGTGGGTGACGGTTTCGAAGTTCACGCCGCCGACGGACATCGATCGCAACGGCACAATGACATTCGAAGGGGCAACGGGGACCTTCGCGGAGTTGCGCGAGGGAATCGTCGCGCCGGACGGCCGTCGCGTCCAGTGGGTGGGGAACAAGCGCGCCGGCTGGGTGGAAATTCAGGACAGCGAGTGGTCCGGCCTGCCGACATTCACGCTGCAGAATTATGCGGACGTGCTGACCGGCAAGACCTACGAGGTCAAGGACACCAGCGGGGCGACTTACACGCTGAAGGGCGACGACCTTTCCGGCGCATTCATCAATACCGTCGCGGTTACCCTTCCTTCCGTGGTCATTCCGATCATCATCGCAGCTTTCGCCGCCTACGGCTTCGCGTGGATGAGGTTCCCCGGCCGCAACATCATCTTCGCTGTCGTCGTCGCGCTGCTCGTCGTGCCGTTGCAGATTGCACTCGTGCCTGTCCTGAGGGACTACGTGCAACTCAGGCTCAACGGTGCCTACCTAGGCATCTGGCTCGCTCATTCTGGATTCGGAATCCCGCTGGCGATCTATCTTCTGTACAACTTCATCAAGGGCATACCACGTGAGCTGATGGAGGCTGCGGTCGTCGACGGCGCCTCCCACATGACGATCTTCATGCTGCTGGTCGTACCGCTTTCCGTACCCGCGCTTGCCTCCTATGCGATCTTCCAGTTCCTGTGGGTCTGGAACGACTATCTCGTCGCGCTCATCTTCATCGGCAGCCAGCCGAAGGTGCAGGTTCTGACGATGCGCCTTGCCGAGATCATCGGGTCGCGGGGCAACGACTGGCACCTGCTGACGGCCGGCGCCTTCATCTCGATGGTGCTGCCGCTGGGAGTGTTCTTCGCCCTGCAACGGTACTTCGTGCGCGGGTTGCTCGCCGGTTCGGTAAAGTCGTGACGGGGAGTACATGCATGAAACTTCGGCGGCTCGGCAATTCGGGGCTTCTCGTCTCAGAACTCGCCCTTGGCACCATGATCTTCGGCGAGGACAGCGCGCGCGGAGTGGCGCCCGCGACCGCGCGCGAGCTCATTGCCGCCTATCTCGACGCCGGCGGCAATCACTTTGATGTCGCCGACGTCTACGCGGCGGGCCGGGCCGAGGACATCGTCGGCGCAGCGGTCGCGCCGGCGCGCGATTCCGTCGTGCTCACCACCAAGGTACGCTGGCCGATCGGCAGCGGCGCCAACGACGCCGGGCTCTCGCGCTTTCATATCGTCAATAGCGTCGAGGCGAGCCTCCGGCGGCTCCGCACCGACCGCATAGACGTTCTCTACATGCACGGCTGGGACCCGTGGACGCCGCTTGAGGAGTCGCTTCGCGCCTTCGACGATCTCGTCTGTGCCGGGAAAGTGCTCTACATCGGGGTCTCGAACTTCAAGGCGTGGCACGCGATGAAGGCTCTTGGGCTTTCTGACCGCAACGGTTGGGCGAGGTTCGTCGCCGCGCAGTATCAGTACAGCCTTGTGGTGCGCAGCATCGAGGCGGAATTCGCCGACCTCTGCACGACCGAGGGGCTCGGGCTAGTGGTATGGGGGCCGCTCGGCGGTGGCTTCCTTTCCGGCAAGTACAAGCCCGACCACCGCCCAACGAAGGCGGCGGAAGGACGACTCGGCGTCGCGCCGGATGCGTGGGAGGAATCGTGGGCGCGCCGCGCGACCGAACAGAACTGGAAGATCCAGCAGGCCGTCGACGCTATCGCCAAGTCCCGCAACTCCAGCGCCGCGCAGGTGTCGCTTGCGTGGCTGCTGGCACAACCGGCCGTGACCTCGGTGATCGTCGGGGTGCGTACGCCTGATCAGCTCGCCGATAACCTCGGCGTGGTGGCGCTGGAGCTGACGACCGCCGACCTGGACGCGCTTCAGAGCGTCTCGGCGGTTCCGCTGGACTATCCCTACAGGGGCATTGATATCCGCACGCGCTGAGACCGCTCGCCTAGGGTCCGGACTCAATTGGACCAGTAAATGATGGTGGCGGCGATGAGGGCTGCGGCGAGGAAGTTCCTGGCGAGCTTGTCGTGGCGGGTGGCGATGCGGCGCCAGTCCTTGAGACGACACCAGAGACGCTCGATGAGGTTCCTGGCCTTGTAGGCGTTGCGATCATAAGAGATCGGTGCGCGTCGGCTGGTGGTTGAGGGGATAACGACCTGAGCCCCCTGCGCGGCGATGGCGGCGCGAATGGCATTGGTGTCGTATCCGCGATCAGCGATGAGCCGGTCGAAGCGGCCAGCGGCAGCCCCGATCAGGTCCGCGGCCATGGTCATGTCGTTGATGTTGCCGGCCGACAGCATGAGCAGGCACGGCCGACCCAACGGATCGGTCAGTGCGTGGAGCTTGCTCGTCCGGCCGCCGCGCGAGATGCCGATGGCTTGCGCGAAGGCCCCCCTTTTGCGCCACCAGCGGAGCGGTGGGCCTTGATGTGGGTGGCATCGATGGCGACCGTTCCCCACACCCCGCTGTGGCCGGTCAAGGCCTCAAACATGCCCAGCCAGATGCCCTGCCGGCTCCAGCGATTGAAGCGGTTGTAGATGGTCGTGTAGGGGCCGTACTCGGGTGGACAGTCGCGCCAGCGCGCCCCGCTCTTGAGCATGTGCACGATGCCCGAGATCACCCGACGGTCATCGACCCGGCGGGCTCCCTTACGCCCCCGCGGCAGCAACGGCTCGATGCGCGCCCACTCCGTATCGCTCAGCCACGTCAGATTCCGCTTCATCAAGAACCTCCGATCCGCTCGGAATCTTGAATCAGCCAAACTCACAGCACGCAACCCTTATTGGGTACGAACCCTAGCCCTTGACGGCGCCCTGGAGGAGGGCGGCGACGGCATGGTCGTGCGCCTCATTGGCCCTGAACGTGCCGCGCCTGCCATGTCCCGCTCCGACGGATTCTCGACCAGTACGACGGGAAGCAGGAACTGGCTCCACATCCATAGGAACTGGAGGATCGCCAGCGAGGTGATCGCTGGCCGGGCCATGGGGATAGGCTGCCGCGGTAGCGCTGAACGTTCTTGGCGAACCGGCCACGTGGCGGACAAAGAACAGCGGTAGGAAGTCGGGCTCGTTGACGACCTTGTCCAGCCGAAATGCCTCGGCGCGGTCGAAGTCCGCCCATTCAAAGAGATCGACCATGTCGGCGACTACGGACCGCGAAAGATCGCCGGTCGCGGTCAACTCCAGACCCTTGCCATCAGCCGCGCGGCAGACAGCGAGACGGGATCGCCGAGGCCAATGATCGAGAACCGCCAAGAACAGGACGGCGTATCGTTGCCGGAAATGTCCCTGCACATCTCGCCGAATTCCCACATCCCCTTGGAAGACCCCCTGCTCATTCGCGTAGGGAATTTCGGTCACAACCACGTGGCATCACGGGTGTTTTCGGGTCGCGCGGCAGGGTCAGTTTCGCTGCAAATTCAAGAAATTCCCTGCGGATACCCGTACATCAGGGAATTTGGGGAGCAGAGACCAGTTCGCAGCCGACTACGTCCTCCGCCAGTCAAGCTGAAATCGCTGAAGAATTTCGCCTCCGATTCGCGCTACCCACGGTGCTGTACCCACCATTGTTAAATGGTGCCGCCAGACGCCCAGGTCACGTCCCTTGAGGTGGTGTAGCTCGGCGGCGCGGTGGTCATCGGCGCTTTCCCGGTAGGGTCTGGTTGCAACGCCAACCCTTGACCGGAAGGACCACCGATGACCGACGACATGATGAACCTGCGCAGGCTGGTGGAGAAGACACCGGATGCCGATCTCCTGCGCGAGATGATCGGCTTTGCCGCCGAGCGACTGATGGAGCTGGAGGTGGGAGCGGCCACCGGCGCCGGCTATGGCGAGAAGAACCCGTTGCGGACGGCCCAGCGCAACGGTTACCGCGACCGCGACTGGGAGACGCGCGCCGGGACCGTCGAACTGCGCATCCCCAAGCTGCGCAAGGGCTCCTACTTCCCGGGCTTTCTCGAACCGCGCCGCATGGCCGAGAAGGCGCTCACCGCCGTCATCCAGGAAGCTTACGTCCAGGGCATCTCAACGCGCTCGGTCGATGACCTGGTCAAGGCCATGGGCATGAGCGGCATCTCGAAGAGCCAAGTCTCGCGACTATGCGAAGAGATCGACGGCAAGGTGAAGGCCTTCCTCGAACGGCCGATCGAAGGTGACTGGCCGTATCTGTGGATCGACGCCACCTACCTGAAGGTTCGCCGCGGCGGGCGCATCGTATCGGTCGCGGTCATCATCGCCGTCGGCGTCAACTCAGACGGCCGGCGCGAGGTTCTGGGCATGGAGGTCGGCACATCCGAGGCCGAGCCGATCTGGACGGAGTTCCTGCGCAAGCTCACCCGGCGTGGCCTGCGCGGCGTCAAGCTCGTCATCTCCGACGCGCACGAGGGCATCAAGGCCGCCGTCACCAAGGTTCTCTCGGCAAGCTGGCAACGCTGTCGCGTGCACTTCATGAGGAACGTGCTGGCCCATGCCGGCAAGAGCGGACGACGGGTCGTCTCCGCCTTCATCGCCACCGCCTTCGCTCAGGAGACGCCCGAGGCCGCCAGGGTTCAGTGGCGTGCCGTCGCCGACCAGATCCGGCCAAAAGTGCCGAAGCTCGCCGCCATCATGGACGACGCCGAGCCCGACGTGCTCGCCTACATGACATTCCCGAAGGAGCATCGCGCCAAGCTTCACAGCACGAATCCGATCGAGCGTCTCAATGGCGAGATCAAACGGCGCACCGAGGTCGTCGGCATCTTCCCCAACGACGACGCCATCGTCCGCCTCGTCGGCGCATTGCTGCTCGAACAGAACGACGAATGGGCCGTGCAGCGGGCCAGATACATGACGCTGGAAACCATCGCACCCTTGAGCGATGATCCCCTCATCAGCATGCCAGCAGTGGCTCGCTGATCTCCCCGGCCCATGCCGGAGAGCGCGGCCATCAGCCGGCAGCTACACCATCACTCGGGACACGATCGACGCCCACAATGCGACAGCCGGCGCGCGGAGATGCGTGGGGCGGCGTAATTGTCTAGCCAGAGCGGAGCAGAGGGGTTGTCTCCCCGCTAATTGGTTCGCGAGAACTGGCACGTCATCGTCTACTCCGGGTACTTTGGCCGAATCGCAACGCTTACTGGGTAAGCGCTGAGCGTGCTGTCCCTCCGGACTCGCGACAGCGGTGGATTGTGGGTATCGTTCCCCCGCAACCTGTTTTTCGCGGGAGGGGGGCATGGAGGAGGCATGGGAGGGCGGTCCACCTAGTCCTCCCGATGGCGAGGAGCCGCCAAGGCAAGTGCTAATCGAAGCCGATCTCGCGTCGGCGATCAACTATGCCTGCTGGCAGAACAGCGTCCCCATCGTACGGTCGCTGAAGATCGCAAACAACACTGACGCTCAGATCGAAAGTCTTCGCTTGGAATTGAGCACGGTCCCCGCCTTCGCTCGACGCAAGACCTGGTCAATCGACCGCATTTCACCAGGCGAGGAGTTCTCGCTGTCGGACCACCATGTCCAGCTCGACGCCGAGTTCCTCGAAGGCTTGAACGAAGCGGAGCGCGGGGTCGTGACGCTACGGCTTCTGGACGGCACCGGCGCGCTTCTTGCGGACACCCATCAGGACACCCGTCTGCTTGCGCGCGACGAGTGGGGCGGCTTCTCGTCAATGGCCGCCATCGCCGCGGCCTTCGTGATGCCAAACGATCCAGCAATCGCAGAGGTGATGAAGCAAGCGGCCGGCGTTCTCGCGACCCACGGATTTTCCTCGGCACTCGACGGTTACCAGACGGGCGATCCACGCCGCGCCTATATGTTGAGCGCTGCGATCTGGTCAGCTGTGGCGGGACGTGGGCTGACCTACGCTGAACCGCCCCGCAGCTTCGAGAAGACCGGTCAGAAAGTGAGGCTGCCGAGTGTCGTCATTCGCGACGGGCTCGCGACTTGCTTCGACTCCAGCCTTTTGTTTGCTTCGGCGTTGGAGGCCGTTGGACTGAACCCGTTCGTTGTGCTCCTAGACGGCCACAGCTTCACCGGCGTTTGGCTCGTCAAGAGGACGTTTCCCAATCTCCTTGAGACCGACGCTTCCGAGGTCCGCAAAGCGCTGGCCGCCCACGAAGCCATCACCTTCGAAACGACCGCTGTCACGCACTCGCCGCCCGCAACCTTCGAGACGGCCGTTGCATTGGCCCGGAAGGCGACCACCGAGCAGGAAGAAGACCGCTTCGTCGCGGCTATCGACATTGCGCGCGCGCGTTCCTCGCAGATTCTGCCTCTCGCCTCGCATCGTCGCGAGCCAATGGAGGCGTCCGCTTCGGGGAGCCACGAAGGAGCGGCCCTGCCACTACCTCCCATGCCGAGTTTCGATGCCATCCCGGCTGAGCAGGCAGAGGAGAAACCAACAACGCCCGAAGGTCGCATCGAGCGCTGGCAGCGCAAGCTACTCGACCTTTCGCTGCGCAACCGCTTGCTCAACTTCCGGCCAACCAAGCAGACGATCCCGTTTCTCTGTCCTGATGTGCCCTTCTTGGAGGATCACCTCGCCAACGGGGCACGCATCCGAGTCATCTCGCTGCCACAGCAGAACCCGCAGGGCGAACGCGACAAAGCAATTCACTTGCAGACCACCGGCACCGACCTCGACATTGAGTTTGCGGTGGAAGCCTTGCAGCGCGACGAGCTGCCCTCTCCGCTAGAGGCGAAGGAACTCGATGCGCGCTTGACCGAACTCTACCGGCGTGCCCGCAACGACCTCAACGAGGGCGGCTCGAACACGCTGTTCCTCGCGGTCGGATTCCTTCGCTGGAAGAAATCACCCGATGACGAACGTACCTATCGTGCGCCGCTGCTGCTGGTGCCGGTCAAGCTTGAGCGGCGCAGCGCCACCTCCAGGTTTCACCTGCTGCACCATGAGGACGAGGTTCGCTTCAACGCCACCCTCGTGCAAATGCTAAAAAAGGACTTCGCGCTAAATCTAGCTCAGTTCGAGGGCGAGCTACCTCGGGACGACAGCGGCATCGATGTGCCACAAGTTCTTGAAACAGCGCGCCGTGCGGTGCGCGAAGTCGCGGGCTTCGAGGTCGTCAACGAGGTGGCGCTCTCCACCTTTTCCTTCGCCAAATACCTGATGTGGAAAGACCTCGTCGATCGCACCGACGCGCTGCGCAACAACCGAGTGGTGCGTCACCTGATCGACAACCCGGACAAGGCGTTCGAGTCCGCGATCGCGACTCCATTCCCCAACGAACGCACGATCGATGCGACCTACCATCCTAAGGAAATCATCAATCCCCTGCCGGCGGATTCATCGCAGCTGGCCGCCATGCTGGCAGCGGCCGAGGGTCATGACTTCATCCTGATCGGCCCGCCCGGCACCGGCAAGAGCCAGACGATCACCAACATGATCGCGCAATGCCTTGCCTCGGACAGAAGCGTGCTCTTCGTCGCGGAAAAAGCTGCCGCGCTGAACGTCGTCTATCGCCGCCTACGCCAGAATGGCCTGAGCGATTATTGCCTCGAACTGCATTCCAACAAGGCTGAACGCAGGACATTTCTTGGCCAGCTCAGGGCATCCTGGGAAGCAAGCGCCGCTCAGGAGGCAAACGGCTGGATCGACATCAATGAAAAGCTGCGTCTCAGACAAGACGAGCTGAACGGCTACGTGGAGTCCTTGCATCGTCGCAGCTCTTCGGGCTGGACCGTCTTTCAGGCACTCGGCGTGTCCGTTCGCGGCAGAGACCGCTTCGCGCCAGAGCTTGCCTGGGGTGAAGCAGTCGAGCACGATGAAACGGCGCTGCAAGCGCTTCGACAGCTCGTCTCCGACCTCGCTCTTTCGCGCAAGGCCGTTCGTCATGTCCCGGCACTCGAGCTGGTCGTCGCGCCCGATTGGTCGGTCCGCTGGCAGCAGAGCCTAATCGCCGCCTGCAAGCATGTGCAGAACACCGCGGGACAACTGAAACTGCACATCAGAGGCTTCTGTGCATCGGCCGGCATTCGGCGAGCGGAGAATCTGTCTCTCTCCGATATTCACGATCTGGTCTCCATGGCCGGCCTTCTGACCAAGTCGCGGGGCGTGCGACTGGACGTCGTGTTTGAGCAGCAGTTCGAGCATCTGAAGTTTGCGGTTGGCGCGCTCGCTGAAGCGGTTGACGTCTTCCGCGAGGCCGCGGAGAAGCTGTCCGGCACCTACGAAGACGACACGCTTCCACGCATTCCTATCGATAATCTTGAAGGACGTTGGCGAGAGGCGTGCGCCACTGTTTGGCCCAGATCGTTCTTTGCGCGAAGAAAGATCAGGAAGCTGCTGACCGGTTACTCTAGCGGCGGTGATGCCGACCCCGAACGGGACCTGCCACAACTGCGCGTCATGCAGCGCGCGCTCAAGGCGCTTGAAGGGAATCCTCTGAGCACCAAGGTGCCGGCGTGGAAGGGCATCCGAACTGACCTCGGCGAGTTGCGCGACCATTTCGCGCTGGCGGAGGATATGAGGTCTGCACTGGACCGCGCGGGCCGAATCTCCGGCGATATCAACGCCATCGTGGACGCCCTTGGACAGTCGATCTCTTCTGGCGATCCCAATGACGCAATTTTGAGCCGCTCTGACGAATTGCGTGCATCGGTGGCGCGCTTCGAACGAGCCTCACAAGGCTACGCTGAGCTTGGTGGACGACTGCCAGATGAGTCGCCGCAGAGTGAGTTTCTGGACGCGGTCGCCCACGCTATGGACGGGATCACGGCAAATCAATCCGCGCTGCAATCGTGGAGTGATTGGTGTGGTCGGCGTGAGATGGCTCGGGCGCATGGCCTGGGTCCCTTCGTTGATGCGATCGAAGCGGAAGACATGTCGCCTGATGATCTGGAGGATGCTTTTGAGCTCGCCTATGCGCGCTGGTGGCTACCGGAGGCTATCGACAGCGACGACCTTCTGCGGCAGTTCAAGAGTTTCCGCCATGAAGATGCATTGCGCCAGTTCAGAGAGTTGGACGATCGGGCGCGCTCGATCGCGGCAAGCCAGGTCCGCCGAGCTTTGGTGCACGGCCTCCCCGCACCTCAAGATGTACCGCGCCGGTCGGAGCTGGGTCTTCTACGCCATCAGATGGAGTTGCAGCGGCCGAGCAAGTCCATTCGCGAGATGATCGCGGCTATGCCGGAGACGTTCGCCAAGTTAGCGCCGTGCTTGCTCATGTCGCCGCTTTCGATTGCACAGTATCTGCCTACTAACCAAGCTCTGTTCGACTTAGTTATTTTCGATGAAGCTTCGCAGATCACGACGTGGGATGCCATCGGCAGCATCGCACGTGGCCGCCAGACCATTATCGTCGGCGATCCGAAACAGCTCCCACCCACCAATTTCTTCGGTCGTTCGGACGATGGTGAAGATGATCAGGATCAAGCCTACTACGAACGCGATCTCGAGAGCATTCTCGACGAGGCGCGGGCCTCAGGCTTGCCAGACTGGCGACTCAACTGGCACTACCGAAGCCGGCATGAATCGCTGATCGCATTCTCCAATTGGCACTACTACGCGAACCGGCTCGTCACCTTCCCGTCCCCCGTGACCTTGGACCGCGCCGTCCATCTCGAGCATTTGCCTTCGGCCACCTACGATCGTGGCAAGAGCCGGACCAACAGGGCGGAAGCCGAAGCCATCGTTAAGGATGCGAGCGGGCGCATGGTGGAATGGCTCGATCTGCCGGAGCTGGACCGGCCTACACTGGGCGTCATCACATTTAATTCGCAGCAGCAGACGCTGATAGACGATCTCTTCGATAAGGCGCGCCGGGAAAATCCGGATCTTGAGTGGTTCTTCTCCGAGGATCGGATCGAGCCCACGATCGTGCGCAACCTCGAGAACGTGCAAGGCGACGAACGCGACGTGATGATGTTCTCCA
This sequence comes from uncultured Alphaproteobacteria bacterium, assembly GCA_963843565.1. GTDB lineage: Bacteria > Pseudomonadota > Alphaproteobacteria > Rhizobiales > Kaistiaceae > DASZQY01. The sequence continues at coordinate 360,868 of CAWJKY010000004.1, read as the reverse complement.
TCACCTACGGACACGATCATGCCGGGAAGCTCACGATGGCCTTTGGAGCAATCAATAGAGATGGCGGCGAGCGACGCCTGAATGTCGCGGTGACGCGAGCGCGCGAGGAACTTGCTGTCTACAGTTCGATCACCGCAGACAAGATCGACGTCCGCCGCGCCCGTGGCCTTGGGGTCCAGCATCTGAAGGCATTTCTCGACTACGCGGAGCGGGGCATGATTGCACTACCCGCACAACATGGAGAGACGACCGGTTCATTCGAGTCGCCATTCGAGGAGGCGGTCGGCGAGGCGCTGAGCAATGCCGGATGGCATGTGCGTCCTCAGGTTGGCGTCTCGGGTTACCGCATCGATCTCGGCGTCGTCCATCCCGACAAGGCTGGTGTCTATCTCGCCGGCATCGAGTGCGATGGAGCAACCTACCATCGAGCCGCCACCGCCAGGGATCGCGACAAGGTGCGTGAGCAGGTGTTGCGCAACCTGGGTTGGACAATCCTCCGGATCTGGTCACTGGACTGGTGGTATAGCGCTGATGAGGTGCGCGATCGGATTGTGAACGAGCTGTCCGACCTGCTTGATGTGAGCCGACAGGAAGACATTCGACGTCGGGCGGAAGCAGAGGCTCGTGCCGAAGCAAGACTTCAGACGCGGGCGCAGACAACCAACCGACAAGCGGCCGAATTGAAGACCGATGTGGAAGAGGCCGAAGAACCACCCACGAGCCCATCGAACACCGACATCGCTGAGGGCGCGAACTTAGGGGTCACCGATGCATTCCGTCTGATAGCCTCAGGCTCCGGTACATCGAGCAACGACCGAGCCGCGGACGATGCACCGTTGTTCCGCATCGCCGATCTCTCCGGTTTCCACGCCGATCCCGATCAATTCTTCGAATTTCGCTATCGCCAGACCATACACGACATGGTGGCCGCGATCATGACTGCCGAGGCGCCGATACGAGAAGACGTTCTGGCGAAGCGTATCGCGCGCGCGCACGGATGGCTCCGTACGGGGGCGCGCATCCGCGATCAGTTAGCTCTCCATTTGCGCGACCTCGACCGCACGGATGAGCAGACCGGACGCTTTCTATGGTCGAAAGGCTCGGTCCGAGATTCAATCGCCTATCGAGTGCCAGCCAGCGACGAAGACAGACGCTCGGTCGCAGAGATCGCCGTCGCCGAGCTTGTCGGATGTGCACTGGCAAATTCGGACCTGCTCGGCGAAAGAGACCCGGCACTTTCGTTTGCGAGGCTGATTGGTCTCGACCGACTTGCCCAACCCTCGCGCCAGCGACTTGAGCAAGCTCTTGGCTTGGCGCGAGCGATGATTTCGAAATGAACTGCCTGGAGGGCCGGACACTGCACTTCGATCTCCTAAAGGAGGACCGACGACTGGGCGGAGCATGACAAACGAGCCAGCGTGAAGCTTTGCCTGGTCAAGTGGCACACACCGAGCCGCGGAAATCCGATCCGCGCTGCGCACTCCTGATGCTCCCGATCGGAAGCGCCGAAGTTGGCGCCTGCAGACCGATGATTTCGTGGGGAACGCCGTTGGGCCAGAAATGATGGAAGAGACAGCCCTTTTGATCGCGGTCGCCGTCGCCATTTCCCTGCTGGCGGGGCTTCTTACTGGCCTGCGGGTCAAAAGCGGTGAAGTCGGTCGTATTCGCAGCGAAGCTGAACAACAATCGAGCCAATGCCGCGTCGAACTTGAAACTGCAAAAGCTGAGATCGCCGACCTTGCCAAGAAGAATAGCGCTCTGGAAGCTTCGCTCAGTGCCAAGCGAGAGAACTTCGAGCAACAGACCCAGCAGCTAACGGACGTAAAGAAGCAATTGGAGGAGAAGTTTCAGAACCTCGCCTCTGATGCGCTGGCGAGAAGCCAGTCATCGTTCCTCGAACTGGCGAAGCAGCACTTCGAGAAGCATCAGGAGATAGCGGCGAGCGATCTCCAGAAGCGCCAGGATGCCATAGGCAACCTGGTCAAGCCGATCGCCGAAACACTTGGGAAGTACGACAAGAAGATCGACGAGATAGAGAAGGACAGAAGGGAGGCCCAAGGATCGATCACGCAACAGTTGGAAAACGTGGCTCGCGCGCACGCGGAGGTTCGCAAGGAAACGAGCAAACTTGTGAATGCGCTGCGGTCTGCACCGAAAACTAGAGGACGGTGGGGCGAACACCAGCTTCAAAATGTCCTCGAAATGGCTGGCATGACCAACTACGTCGACTTCGTAACCGAGCAGACCTTCCAGGTTGAGGAGGGGCGTCGTCGGCCTGACGCCATAATCCGGTTACCGGGGAAGCGGCAGATCGTAGTGGACGCCAAGACGCCAATGAGCGCCTACCTTGATGCAGTAGACGAAGTTGACGAGACGTTGAGGGAGGAGCACCTGGTGAAGCACGCCAAGCAACTGCGGCATCACATGCAAGAACTCGGCTCAAAAGCCTACTGGGATGCGCTCGATCAGACCCCGGACTTCGTTGTCATGTTCGTGCCGGGGGAGAATCTCTTTGCAGCTGCGGTGGAGCGCGATCACGACATCTTCGAGGACGGCGTCGAGAAGCGGGTACTCATCGCAACACCGACGACCCTGATCGCTCTGGCCAAAGCCATTGCCTACGGCTGGCGCCAGGAGAAGATCTCGCAGAACGCGAAAGATGTAGCCGACCTCGGCCGAATACTCTACCGGCGGATCGCCAACATGGGTCATGCGGTGGTCAAGCTTGGGAAGCAGCTGGATAGCTCTGTCAAGAGCTACAACAGTCTTGTCGGCAGCCTCGAAGGCTCAGTGTTGCCGCAGGCCCGTCGTTTTGAGGAGCTTGAGGTCGATAGCCAGAGAGTGGATATGCCTAGCATCGAGCCGCTCAATGTCGACGTTCGTGAGCCACGCAAAGATCGAGACCTCGAAGTCGATGATAAGTCAGACGACGCTTCCCAAGCGCCTTGAGCCGGCAGGGAGGGCGGACTGGCTCAGAGGGATAGCCGTTCTCGCAGCCGCCAAAGCGAAAGGCTGAGGGCGGGTAGTGCGTCAGTGTGAAATCCGCCGCGATTGACGGCGGGTATCGGAGTCGCGGCTCGGCTTTTGAAGGCACCGCCGGCCCCGATGACGTGCCTTCAGACGAGAGACGATTCAAGCTGACGCACTATACGAGGCAACGCGCTGCTACTCGAGGGCGGCAGGGATTTCCTCGTCCAACGGGTACGCTCACCGTGGGTAACGATGTGGGTAGGCCATTCTAGTGTCCTGAAATCGTGGGACGCGGCAGCGTCTGGGGCGGAGCGCATCTCCGCACAACCGATCTATGACCAAATGCCGACTCGATTGAAGGGCGGGTGGCACAATGTACCTAGCGGAAGGGGCTGGAGTTCGAGGCCGTGGCCGTGAATGCCATGCGGCGAGGGGGTGTTGCCGCTCCAGGCGCCCATTGAGAGCGGTCGCCGACGAAGTCGAACGCGATCACGTGTACGAGACCGAGCGCCAGCCTCTTTAATGTCGCCTGCACACGCGCGCGAGAGGCTCTCCGTCAGCGGCGTGAAGCCGGGTTCCGAGTTCCTGAGAGATTTCGGTGCGGATGAGAAGGGGCGACTGCGGTGCTCGGATCGTGGCGTGGGCCTATTGTTGATCTGCGGCTGGCGACGACCAAAGGCAGAGGCCGAGAGCGCTCACCAATGCCTCCATCGTGGGCAGTGATGTGGGTAGACTGGTTGCGCGGCCCCCATTTCCGGCGTGCGCCAGCGTCCGAAGCCGCGCCCATGTCCGCTATGATTGGCGCCTATCCGCCAAACACTGCAAGGAAATCCCACCACCCGGGGCCATCCAAGATGCTCACGCCGATGACCGTGTATTGGGCCCTGAGGTCATGGATGGTCGTTTGCAGCCCCCGCTCAGTATTCAAGAGGGGATACTTGATGCTCTCGATCGCCATCGACTTTTCATCGATGTCGCCGGCCTGGTGGTAGAAGTACCGGTCGCGCGCGAGGGAGTAGTCGCAGCCACCGGTCGGCGTGCAGCCCGCGACCACGTAGGCGTTCTTGTCCCAATGGAAGCTGTCGCGATAGCGCCGGCTCCAGCCACTCCTCGCGTTCGTGGTAGCCCATCGGATCGGTGACCTCGACGAAGCGCGGCGGTCCGCTGGTGCCGGGTGCGGTGAACGCGAAATCCGTCGATCGCGGGTCCACATTTCGGGTGCTTGTTAGCGATCGGCGAGGATAATTACGATTGCAGAATCTACCTGCCGGTTGGGACGACCCTTATGCCTGGGGGAGATAGCGTGGCGATAGTGCAATTCTTGAGGGGCAGCAAAGTCGCGGAACGAATACGGCTGGGATCGCGCTTCAAACTGCGGGAGCTAAGAACTATCGGGGATGGCGAGGTGCTCGAAATATCGGAGTATTAAGAGAGGCTGACGCGGGGCGGGACGCTCGTCGCGATATCTCGGATGGCACGCGCACTTACAGATGGGTGCGGCAGCGTCCTCTGCCAGGTGCGCGATGCGAGTAATGCGACCACCCGCGAGTATCTGGCCGAGGGCGAGTACGTGCCCGGCACGACGCCGGAGACTGACTATTACGGCATCGACCAGATCGGCTCGGTGCGCCGGGTGTTCGCCAGCCCCTCCAGCGGCCTTCAGCTACGACCCCTATGGTGTCCCTCTGCAGGTGACGACACCGGCCACCGACTTCACCTATGCGGGGATGTTCCACAACGCCGACAGCGGCCTCGACCTCACGCTCTACCGCGCCTACGATCCGATCGCGGGGAGGTGGCTGTCGCGCGATCCGTTGGGGGAGGCGAGCAATCCGGTCGGGAACCTGTATCCGTATGTGGAAGGCAATCCCGTTGGTGAAGTGGACCCGAATGGCTTGGCAATTGGCGATATGCCGCCGGCACCCCCTGGATGGGATCCCGATACTTGGAGTCGAGTTCTATATGACGATGGCAGATGGGCTCTCCGTGATCCGTCTGGGCGCCTTTACTTCCCACATGCGGAAGACCCTGGGCATTGGCGTCATTGGGATCTGCCGGGCTCTGGGGACGACGACCCACCGACAAGGTTGCCCCCGAACTCGCTCAAGCCGTGGCCGGGACGGAAGAGAGGCTTCAAGAAGAACCAATGCCCGACCGATCCGAATGGAAATGCGCCGCCTATGAATGACCCGTTGGGATTCACGCCAGTGCCAATGCTGGCGCTACCGGATCTTATGCCACACTTCTCTCCGACGCCGGGAATGGCTTTGCCGATACCGGGAACCGTTTTGCCATGACTGCCCCCAAGCTTGCGTTGAACAAAGTGATTAGCGCGGCACGTTCAACTGCTGGTTATTCCCAAGCGGCGGTCGCGAACGCGGCGGGGCTCTCGGTGGACGAATATAGAGATCTCGAATGGCATGAAGATGAGTGGTGCTCAGCCACGCCCATCGCCAAGCTGGTCCGAGTCTGCAGCTTCCTTGGAATAGACACAGCCAAGGCACTTGGTGAAAAACCACCAGCAAGCAGCACAATTGCTGCTCAGCGGGCTGGCGCGTTGCTCAGGCACGCGAGGCAGCGTCTGCGACTGTCTCGCACGCAGTTTGGCGAACGCGTCGGCATTACGCCGGCGGCTATCAAGTTGATCGAGGAAAGACCGGAGGTCGTTGGAGAGTATCCACTTGATGCAATTAGGCGCGTCTTCGAAGGGGCAGGCGTGTCGGTCGCGCTTGTATTGCAGACGCTCATGGCTGCACACCGAGAGTCTGATGGATAGTCGATGCTCCCGACCTCACGTCAACTAACTGCGACGATTGGCTTCGTCCACGAACGCATCAACTGCCGGAAGTCGAAACCAAGAGCGGGACGACGGTCGCCACCGTCTGTGATAGCTCGGTGCAGGTCTCGGCCGCCGCGTCGCCATCACCAGCACACCGGCCGGCGGCGGCTCCTCGGTCACGACCTCGTATCTCTGGTGCGGCAGCGTCCTCTGCCAGGCGCGCGATGCGGGCAATGCCACCAGCCGTGAGTATCTGGCCGAGGGCGAGTACGTGCCCGGTGTCACGCCGGAGACGGACTACTACGGCATCGACCAGATCGGCACGGTGCGCCGGGTGTTCGCCAGCCCCTCCAGCGGCCTTCGGCTACGACCCCTATGGTGTCCCTCTGCAGGTGACGGCGCCGACCACCGACTTCACCTATGCGGGGATGTTCCACAACGCCGACAGCGGCCTCGACCTCACGCTGTACCGTGCCTATGATCCCGTCTCCGGGCGCTGGCTCTCAAGGGATCCGATCAATAACTTTTACCAGCTGACCGGTCCCACGATGACGCCACGGGCAACAGTTACCATTGGACTCGCAACTACGATCCGGGGTGGGGACGATTCACGTCGGAGGATCCTCCGGCCCTAGAGGCGACAATTAATCTCTACGCCTATGTCGCAGGGAACCCTATTGACTACACGGACACACTTGGACAGCAATCGAAACTACCCACCACCGGCCAATTACCGTATGCTTTCTTGATAAAGGGCCGGACTATTCGGTTCTTTGATCTGTGCGGCAACGCAGCGTTGGACATTGACATACCTGGTCATCATATTCCTGCCGGGGAGGCACACTGGTGGATTAACGGTGTTCATACCCCAGCCGTTCCAATATTTGACCCCGACATGGAGTAGCTAGACATGACATTCTCTGTGGACGTGGAAAAGTTGGTCGGTGACGCGGAGCTCCGCTCGATTTCGCTTCGACCCGGGCGATTGCGTCTAAACATCTTTGCTCCCGTCGAGAAGTGCTCATACAATCTGGATTTTGCCAGCGTCAGGTGCTTCTTTGTAGGCTCGGATGCTTCAATGATTATTCTGGATAGTATTCTGCAATTCGCCTCCTTATCGGAGGCGCGACGAGAAGATGAACAAGTTGCTGATTGGATAGACTCACACAAACTGCTCGACCAAGACCAGATAGAATCGATAAACAGAGGACGATATTTCGTATTTAAGATAGTCGCGAAGGCGGGCTATGACCTCATCATAATATGTGAGGCCGCGGCCGTAGGACCCGCTACGACGACTAGAGATTCGACTTGTGGGGACGCTAAGTAACGGATCGCGCTTGAAACTATCTGTGCTTGCGATCTTCAATCATGCGAGGGATAGGGGAGTCAGGGGCGCGTCCCGGAACGCGACGGATAGGAACGGAGAGCGCCCTCTTCCGCTCTGACAACTGAGATCCCGACTTATTGATGCGTGTCAGTTGCGACGTTGAGCCTGACGTCCGTTGGATGGTTTCGAAAGCGTGTGCGCCGGCCCTGCCGACGACTGCCCGACGACGGCCGACCTCAACCAGCTCACGGACCTCTCCGGCCAGACGCTGACCTGGGATGCGGATGGCAACCCGATGTCGAACGGCGCGGCACGTACACCTGGGATGCGGAAAACCGGCTGGTCGGCATCGCCTTTCCGGAAGAGCCCGGCAAGGCGACCAGCTTCGCCTATGACGGTCTCGGCCGACGCGTCGCCATCACCAGCACGCCGGCCGGCGGCGGCTCGGCTGTCATCAAGTCCTATCTCTGGTGCGGCGGCGTCCTCTGCCAGGCGCGCGATCCCAGCAACGCCACCACGCGGGAGTACATGGCCGAGGGCGAGTACGTGCCCGGCGTCACGCCCGAGACCGACTACTACGGCATCGACCAGATCAACTCGGTGCGCCGGGTGTTCGCCTCGACCAGCAGCGCACCGGCCTTCAGCTACGACCCCTATGGCGTGCCGCTGCAAACCACCGCGCCGACAACCGACTTCACCTATGCCGGCCTGTTCGCCAACGCCGACAGCGGCCTCGACCTCACCCTCTACCGTGCCTACGACCCCGTCGCCGGGCGGTGGCTCTCAGGGCCGCCGCGTCGCCATCACCAGCACGCCGGCGGGCGGCGGTTCGTCGGTCACCACCTCGTATCTCTGGTGCGACAGCGCCCTCTGCCAGGCGCGCGATGCCAGCAACGCCACCACGCGGGAGTACATGGCCGAGGGCGAGTACGTGCCCGGCGTCACGCCCGAGACGGATTACTACGGTATCGACCAGATCGGCTCGGTGCGTCGGGTCTTCGCCTCGACCTCCAGCGCCGCGGCCTTCAGCTACGACCCCTATGGGGTGCCGCTGCAGACTACGGCGCCGACCACCGACTTCACCTATGCGGGGATCTTCCAAAACGCCGACAGCGGCCTCGACCTCACCCTCTACCGCGCCTACGACCCTGTCGCCGGGCGTTGGCTCTCACGGGACCCGCTGGGCGACGCGAGCAACCCGGTCGACGGAGCAATTCGCTTTTCAACCGCTGCCTCCGGGACGAATGTCCCGCCGATGGCTGATAGTCGTCAGAACGCAAACGGGCCGGCAGACGAAATCAACTCATTTGTCCGTGCAAATGATCTCTACGTGTACGTCGGAGGCGAACCTAGGCGAACCTATGCCCACGGCCAACCCGCCGCCGCCTGGGCTGCGTCAGAGGGGTCCCTTTTGCTCGCCGATCCGGGGTCGCGTCCCCAAGCCGATTGACACAGGCCTATATTCGTTTGTTGTTCGCATGACAGTGTCACATTTCATCGGCTTCCCGCCTGAGCTGGGAGCGCGGGATTCGTGCAGGTGGCGCCGAGCACGAGTTATGCGACTTGGTTGCCAAGGCATACATTGTCCGGCTCTTCGCTGCGCCCGTCAGCCCCGTGACACTGATAGTCTAGTACAACCGCGGATCGCCGTCATGGGCTGCTGACGGACTGTCCCCGCGCGGTTACCGTTCCGTTGACGCTTTCCAGGATCACCGAGCCGGTGAGCCGCGGCGGCGGGAAATCCAGCTGGAAGGTCACGTCGCCGGAAATTCCGCTCGCCTCCCATCGCGACATCGGCAGCGTCAGGAATTCGGCAAAGAAGCCTCCGGGATTGCCGGGGCAGAAGTCGACCGTATCGACCAGGTGATAGGAGAGGCGCGGCTCGACGGCTATGTGCAACTGCGCTGGGCCCTGGGGCGTCGCCGTCAGGCGGAAGTCGCCCGTGACGTTGCGGGAGTCGTTCCGTGCTGCGCTGGGGTCGGCGCCGTGCCGGTCGGAGACTTGCGTCTTGCCGATACCGCCGGCGATGACCCCCGGTAGATTGAGCCCGCAATAGTTGAGGGCGTAGTCGCTCGATTGGTCGTCGACTGCCCGTTGCATCGCCGGATCGACGGCAAGGTCGATATGGGAGCCCGGACTGCCGGAAAGTCCAGCGTAAATCACGCCGCGATTGGCGACGATCCCCGCCAGGCAATCATTGACCAGCTTGGTGGTGACGAACGCGGTCGTAGCGTGGCTGGTGAAGTCGGCGACGCCGTCATTGGCGCTCTCGACACTGCCCGAACCGCCGTAGATGAACTTGACATAGAGCCGGGCGGCAACACTCGAGCCCTTGGCCGCCGCCACGGTACCGGCCAGCACGAAGATGCCTTTGCTGGCGCTGCCGAGATAGGGATCGTCGCGATCGGCCAAGGCAGCGGCGCGGGTGGGGAAAGGGGCGCAGAAATAAGCCGATGGCGTCGCCGCGGCGGCCGGACAGGGATGGGCGCCGGAGCCGCCGCCATAGCCGTAATAGGGGTAGGCGTAGTAGCCATAGCCGGGCTGTCGTCGCGCGATCTCTGGCTCGTTGGCCGTGACGTGAGCGAGTTCGTGGGCAAGCAGGCGTCGTCCGCTCTCGGTGCCAGGGCGGAACGCGCCACGTGCCAGCGCGATGTTCTTGCCGAGTGCGAAGGCTCGCGCCTGAATCGAGCGCGCCGCGACATCCGCTTGCGGCCCGTCGTGAATGCGCACCCCGTCAAGCGGACGGCCGAAGCGCGGCTCGAAGAAGGCTCGCTCGGCCGCGGGCAGCGGCCTGGCGGGGCCGAGAGACGCCACGGCCGCCTCTATCCGGGGCGAGGCGAAGCCTCCTTCGGTCCCACCACCTGCCTCCAGTTGTGCGTGGCGTCCGGCCTCGCAATCAGGGCAGAGGCGCCGGATCGTCTGGGCGCTCGCGGCGAGCGGGGCGGAGACCACCGATTGAGCCTCAGCCTCGTCAGCCTCGCAAGCCGCGCACTTCCTATGCAGGAGCGGCGGCGAGCCACGGTCGATGCCCGCGGGCGGCGGCCCCCGTCCACCAGCCGCGGCGAAGTCGGCCGCCGGCATCTGCATCACCTGATCGGCCACACGGTCGGCCTCCCGTTCCGCCGGATCGTTGACGGCGCCGATCGTGAGCTTCGGTTGGATCGTCGGCGCGCGCAGGATGGCGCGGACGGCGGCGTGCCTCCGAGGTGACCGCGTCGCAGGGGTCTGGGCGGAGGCTAGCCGATTCCGGTAGGCAAGAATGGCGTGCGATGTCATATCGTTATCATCCGCCGCCTTGGCGGCCCCTGCGATCGACAAAGAATTTTTGCAACTCGATATTCTCGTCAAGACCGTACTGTCGCGCGGCTAAACCTATTTGACTATATAAGATAAACGCGTCCTTCGCGACGGAATCGCCATCTAAAATCTTTCGGGCGGCGGCGTTAACCTCAGTAATGCCAAAGTGCTGCTTATAAGCCCCTGCAGGATGATCGTTGTTCGCGATCGAAAACAACGCTTGCGTCGTCGCGGAGGGGGCTGGACCGCCAGCCGCGCCGATCGCAAGCTTCGGCTGGATTGTTGGCCCCCGCAGGATTGTCCGCACGGCAGCGTGCCGCTGGGGTGCCTGCGTCGATGGGAGCACCGGAGGCGGCCGTCTGTGCCCGGTGGGCAAGAGCGGCGTGAGACGTCATCCTAGTATCATCCGTCGCGCGTGGTGTTCAACAGCCGGACGGTTGCTCGGTCACGGCTGTCGTCCCTACGGAACAACGTAGAACCAGCTGTCGAAGTCGCTGACCTGACCCAGACGTGGGCTCTTGAAGTCGAGATCTATCTGCTTGCCGTTCGGCGCCATCGGCACGTAGCCGTCGAGCGGACGACTACCCATCTTGGCGAAGACCGCGCGGCCGGAAAGCGAAAGCCGGCAACGAATCCCGGCGAAGCCGGGCTCGCTTTGGGCGGCTTCGGAGACGAGGCGGTCGATCCATTTGGGATCCAGCTTGCGCGGCGTGAAAGTAGTCGCAGAAGCTTTGGTTTCGATATCGCCAACCAGGATTTGCGGCGTGAGCAGGTAGCTGTAAGCCGGCGCATCTACTTCCTTCTGCGGCAGGTCCAGGGCGAGCTCAAATGTAACGACAAACACGTCTGAGGTGATCAGGGCCGGTTGCATGTCTTCGCTAAAGTCGACCGTGAGTCCGCTGGCAAAGTCCTTTAGCGTCATCTGCTGGTCGTTCTTCCAGCTTACGCCCTTGATGAACGGCAAGTCCTGCTTGACCTCGCCGCGGTCGCACAAGGCGTTGAGGGCCGCAGCGACGTCGGTCACCTTTTGGTCATTCAAGAATTTGCAGTCCGGCTTGAACGGGATAGTGTCGGCCGGCTGGCGGCAGAGCAGATCCAGCGCCTTCTGCACCGTGTCGGCGGTGTCGAGGTACTTGCAGTCGGGCTCGAAGCTAACCTCATTGGCACGCACGTCGCAGAGCAGCTTCAGCGCGTCGGCCACGGTATGGAATGTCGCCGGGTCGGCGTGGCCATAGACCGACGTTTTGCAGGGCAGGGCGAAGGCAACCTGATCGGCGCGGATCTGGCAGATCTGGTCGAGTGCCTTCTTCACCGTGTCGTGGCTTTTGTCGAAGAGACCGCTCGGGCAGTCTGTCTGATAGCCGATGTCCGAAGCGTCGAGGCAGGCTAGCGACGGGTGCTGCAGCCGGCGTAGGTCGAACCCGCCTAGGTTCTTGAACACAAACGTGTCGCCATCGAAACCGCCTTCGCCGAGGATGCAATAGCGGTGCTCGACGCCGAGCGGCGTCGGGCTGATGACCTTGACGCGCTGGTCGTCCGGGGCTCGGTTACGCAGGAGCGCCAGCCAGAAATCGCCTGTGAGGAAATTCCGGCCGGCAAGGTCCAGCGTCAACAACAGGCCGATGTCCGCGAGGCCCATCGACAGCCCGTCAGCCGCTACTGAAACCGTGGCGCCCACACCGGCGTCGCTCAGCGCCCTGCCGAGATAGCGGCCGCTCGCGACGGACCAGGTGGCGCCCGCCCGTGTGAGCTCGCACCAGCCATCCCATTCGCGCACGCGCGACAGCACCTTGTTGATCTTGCTGGCATCGACCGGGTCGAGTACGCCGCGCAGGAACTCCTCGTCCGCCCAGTCGTCCGAGGGCATCCCGAGGAGCCGCTCGGTCTCGTTGCTGAAGAATTCGTAGGAATGACCGGCGGGGTCGGCGAGGGTCGCGAGATCCGTGAGGCGAAGCTCCCGCGAGCCGTTGGTACGAGATAATTTAAGGACGACGCGGTTCGGCCGGCGGCCGGCGTCGAAACCGACCGAATGGACCTCCAGACGGAAGAGCAGGTTGTCGACCGAACGGACGATCGTGACGTTGTCGGCGCAAGGATCGCAGGCGTCGCCCTTGTCCGATGCCGGAGTGAGCTTGGCATCGAACACCGCGTCGCCCCGCGGGGGGATACGCTGGGTCTGGAACGCCGGGTGGCAGGGATCGGCCGCGGCGTCAAGATCGGCCGCGGCGGCCGTCTTGATCTCGGCCATGCGCTGGCTGCGGACGCACGTGTCGGCGCCGTGGAGCGCCGGATCGATCAGATCGGCGACCTCAAAGGCGGCGACCGGCCGCTCCCAGATGTCGACATAGAAGACGCGACCATCGGCCGGAAGCTTCAACAGCGGCTGGGTGGCGTTATCCGCGGCGGCGCGCACGGTCTCAGGCAAATCGGCTTGGTTGCGGTATAGCGTCGGATCGCTCGCTGGCGTGCGCGGCATCGCTTCACCGATGAGGCCGCCGGCCGCCACCAGTCCGCCGCTGTTGCGCATTGCGAGTACCGGTTCGCCGGGGCTGCGCGGAGCAAGCAGGCCATCGTGGCGGGGCACGCCCGTGCCGATCGCCTCGGAGGCGGCGACAGTGCCGAGACGCCGCAGGATGTCGCAGAGCTCATTCCAGTCGCGGTCGACCAGCATTCGCCCCTGCTGCTGGTAGAGGCCACTATAGTGGCGCTCACCAAACAATCCGACATTGGAGAATTCCGCTTTCATGGCTGTTCACCTCGCGTCAGGGTTCGGCCTCGTCGAGTACGGGCGGCAGGCAAAGCAGCCGCTCGTCCCGGACGATGACCAGCCGCATTCCCATAGGCAGGAAGTCGGCAAGCTTGCGCTGCAGCGCGGCGCGCAGCGCCGCGTAGCGCCAGTCGTGATAGGCGCCCATTTCGGTGAGGTCCTCGGCGCCTTCGAGCAGCGCCGCGCTCGCCTCGGGCCGCAGCACGCCGGCGCCGGGTGTGCGGAAGGTGGGCGACACGTAGAGCGGCGATGCGTCCGTATTGGTCGCGCGCCGGCGGCCGGCGGTGTCGTCGAGCGCGCTTGCCGGCAGGCGCGAATAGCGGGCGCAGACGATGCTGTCGCGGCGTGTGTTCTCGGGGAAAATCACCTCGCTGACGCTCAACTGCGCCGTGGCGCTGTAGGAGTCGAGGATCGTGCAATAGACCATCTCCGCCTGGCCCATTCCGCCGGTCAGCGAGCCGAAAAGCACACTCTCGGCCTTCAATGTTCGCTCGGCCTGGCTTGTGCCGAAGGCAAGTTCTTTCACCGCCGCACGCCTCAGCGTCACCGCGCCGGCATTGAGCGTCAACGTCCCCTCGAAGCGGAGCTTTTCGAGCTTGAGCGCGACGCCGGCAGGCAACCGCAAGGTCCCTCCCGGGCCAATGGTGAGGTCGCTCTTCACCACCAGCGACTTCGCCGTCGCGTTGCGGATGACCAGCATCCCGCCGGAGTCCGGGTCGCTGGGGAGCAGCCGCTTGATCCCCTGCGGCGGCACGAGATTCGGGTCGAGCCAGTCGATGCTGACCGGCCAGGTGATTTCCTCCGCCGTCGGCGGGCAGAGCCCATAAGGCGGAGGCAGGAAGACGATGAGCGCCTTCGGGTGATAGCGGCCGACGCGCCCCGCGGCGTCCGGCAGGCGCGTGTCGACCGTCCTTGTCGACACGTCTTCGTAGGAACCCGGGAAGCAGGGGACGCCGCTCGGCTCGTGCTGGCGCCAGCCGACCGGGTCGGGCGGCGGCTCGGCCGGCGCATTGTCGTCGCGCGGCCAGAGCCGTACTGCGGTGGCGAAGCGGCTCTCCTCCGCCCCGATCTCGCCGCGAGTGGCCCGGACGGCGCGCGACGGCGCCCGAAGATCGAGAGTCGCTGTACGGATGCCGGGATGCACCGCCGCCACCTGCGGGTTGACGCTCAGGAAAGGCCGCGTCGGGTCTGGGTCGGCGAGGATGGCGTCGATCGGGTGCGGCTCTTCACCGTAATGGGTCGCCGGCAGGATCGTGTCGTCCGGCCGCGCCGCCGTGATGACCCGCCGCCAGCCCTCGTGGATCTCGGCCTCCGACAGGGCAATCGCCTCGACGATCTCCTCGACCGCCACCAGCGTCCCCTTGCGCTTGCTCCAGCGGATGGCGTTGGCGACCTCGTCGCGCTGGCCGTCGGCGAAAGGCGACACCGGGACGGCACCGACGAGATCGGCCAGATAGGGAATGATCCAGGCTTGGCAGACGCGCCCCGTTTCCGGCACATCGGGGAAATGATCGGCGTAGAACTGCTCGAGCGTTCCGCGCACGCGGTCGAGCAGCACGCCGTGGCTGTCGAGGTAGCCCTTGAGATGATCGGCCCGGTCGCCTTGCGGCTCATGATCGCGCTGGCGGTAGACCTCGGGCAGGAGGTCGAACAGGCGCTGGCCGTAGGTGGAAATCGCGACCATCAGAACGTCGCCTCCGCCGTGGTTACGGTGACGAGGGCCGGCGTCTCGGCGTAAACTACCTCATCGTCTTTGGGAAAGACTGCCCAGATGGCGCCGTCGCTGCCACGAACAACGCCGTTCGTCTCGGGCGTCCGCCGGGCGATCTGCAGGCGGTGCCCGGGATTGGGCGAGGCGAAGAGCACCACGTCGGAATTCGACACCCCATCGGTGTTCTCGACGATGCGAATGATCTCGCTGCGATAGACCGGCTGTCCCGGCCGCCGGAGCTTCAGGTCGACAGCGGCGAGCACCGCAGCGCGGACCCGGTCGCCGACGTCGCGCGGGTCGTAGCGGCTCGAATCCACCCGCGCCGTGACCGCGATCTCGATCGGGATCGCGACATATGGCTCGATCGCCACATCGACCGAGGGCAGGCCGTTGGCGGTGAGGAAGTCGTGGATCTCGCCCTCGAGGTCGCCAAGCGCGCCGCCACCGGCCGGCACGATCACCACCCGCACCGCCTCGCGGCCGGGCCCCGACACCGGCAGGGCGAAGGCGGCGGCGTGCCAAACGCCATGGAAGCGCTCGGCGAGCGACTGGTAGTCGGCGACCGAGATGGCGCGGTCCATCGCCTTCAGCCGCCCCGGCGCGTTGCTGCGGATGGCGTCGAGCGTCTCGCGGTCATCGCCGCCGGTCGCCGCGATCGGCTGGAAGAAGGATTTCACCGCCGGATGCTTCTTGACGATGTCGGTGAGCGAGCCCGGATCGAGATTGCCGGCAAGTCCCGAGCCGCGGCGGAACGTCGCCAGCACGTTGTTGCTGCCCGAGGGCAGGCGTCGGCCGTGCCGCCCGTCACCGAATTCGAGCTCCAGGGTGCCGGTCTCGGTGAGGCGGACGAGGTAGTGCGGGTCGGCGGGCTCGGAATCGCGCAGGGTCGCGACCTGAGTGTAGATCTCGCGCTCGACCTCGACTTGGACGTTGGCGCGCACGCCACCGGGCAGACTGGTATCGCGGAGCTGGCTGACGTTGGTCGCGTCGATGACGAAGCGCTGGCTGGTCGCCGAGGCGCTGCCGCTGCCCAGCACCTTGACCGGCTTGGTTTCGCCGTGGCCGGCATCGGCCACATTGGCGTGGATGATCAGGTCGCCACGCCGGATGGTCGCCTCGGGCGGCGCATCCCGGTCGATGCGGAAGGTGCCCTTGTCGGGATCGGTGGAGGCGATCTGCGCGGCGAAGGGCGCAAAGGCGTTGCCGGCGCTCTCCAGCACCAGTCGGCGTCCGGGAATGATCAGCGGTGGCCATTGCGCACCCTCGGCGAGGTCCGGGGCGAGGTCGGTCGTGGCAAGATCGGTGATCGCCGTCGGATCGAAGTGATTGCCTGTCGGCCGGATCGTCGTGGCGAAGCCGCCGTGAATGGCGGTCACGGCGCCGGCGCAGAAGGCTGATTCGAAGACCAGTCGGGTGATGCCGGCGTCGGTGGTGATGCTGTCGATCCGATTGGCGGCATAGGCAACGGTCGTGCCGTTGAGTGTCTGGATGACGACTGGATCGCCGGAAGCGACGGCGGGGAACTTGCCGTCGAATTCCAGCGTCTTCGCCGGTAGCGCGACGCCGACGGCTGCGACGGCCTTGTCGTGGCCGGGATCGACGAACCACATCTCCGCGCCGGTGACGACCCCGGCATTGATCCGCGTGTAGCTCGGGTCATGACCGGGGACCGTCACTTCCGTGGAATTCGACTCTGCGACTGCGACCCCCGTATTCAGTCGATTGTCGCCGCCGAGGAACGTGATGCGGAAGTCGGGAGAGCGCGGTTTGGCCTTCGCCGACGGCATCCGCCACTCGGAGGAATTGGCGACGAACTGAGATTGTGTGATCGGCGCAGCGCGGAACAGGGCGACGCCTTGGGCCGGAAGCGCCACGCTGCCCGCCGTTTCGAGCCGGACCGCGCTCGCATCCGCCTCGGTTACCTTGGCGAAGCGTGTCGTCCCGCCCGCCTTCCAGGCGATCACGTCGCCGGCGACGAGGGCGTGCTGATCGGCGATCTTGACCACGCCGTCGCCGTTGAGATGCGGCGCCCGCACCTGGCCCGGCGCTAATTCGAGGAGGGCCGTGTCGTAGGTGAGGCCGGCCGGCACCGTTGCCGATCCGAAGGACCCAAGTGTCAGTGCCGCGCCGTCGCCGACATTCGCGACAATGGCGGCGATCAGCGCGCCCGACTCCTCCTGCGCGAGGACCGCCAAATCGCCGACGCTCAGATCGGCATCCGCCGGGATCGCCCAGAGCGTCGCCGCGCCGGGCGCCGGCGCGGCGAAGACCGCGGCGGCGGAAAGCGGCGTCGAATTCTGGTTCCATCCCGCAAGCTGCAACGCATTGAGGGCGGTCGCGATGTCGAGATCGGCAAGCGTCTCGAAGATGATCGGCGGCGCGTTGGGTGGAAGGGCCTTGACGGCAAAGCCGCGCGCCACGGCCTCCTGAAGCACATCGTCCTTGGCCCAGAGCACCACGGGGGTCGTCGCCGACGAGGCAGGCGCCGGCGTATAGCCGATCATCGCCGCCAGGCGCTTGATGCTTTGCCACTGGGTGGCGGTGGCGAGGTACCCCTCGTTGGTGAAGGCGTCGATGTGCTCGGTGAGGATATGGAGGGCCCGGGCGAAGGCGCGCGAGGTCTCCCAAGCCCAATCCTGGCGGTCGGCGAGATACTCCGTGAGTAGCCGTGCATTGCGCTCGGTCGGCGTCTCCCCCGGGCGCGCGGCATAATTCGCCAGCGCCCGCCATTGCGGGAATCGGGCGGCGAATTCCAGGCGCAAGGCCTCGAGATGTGTCGCGGCGTTACCGTCGACGTAGCGGAAGCGGGAAAGACCGGCCCGGTTCCAGCGCGTGAGGTCGACCGGGCCTATCAATGCGTGCCCCCATGCAGGATGAGGTTGAAATAGCCGCGATCCATGCGGGCGTGATCGTTGTCACAGACCGCAATCTCCCGGCCGGAGAGCTCGATCCGGCCGACGGCGGTCATGTCGGGATTGGCATTGCCGACGCGCTTGAAACGGATGAGGCAGGCGTTCTCCACCCCCTCGATGTTCATCAGCACCGCCAGGATGTCGCTGACGGAGACGTCCTCGCCGAAGCGTAGGCGGCCGGCGGCGAAGAATCCCGTCGGGCCGTCGCCGAGCGCCGTTTCGGCGGCGGAGCGGATTTCCGACTGATAGAAGTTAGGCTGCACGATCAGCGAGACGACGATGGCGATGCCGACGGGAATGGCGTCGAGCAGGACCGTCGGCTGGCCGGTCATGCGGTAGGCGTCGATGAAACCGGCAAGGATGCTGCGGAAGGTCGGCGCCTGGTCCCAATCGGGCTCGGCCAGCCCGTGCTCGATGTGGAAGGCAAGGATGTCCTTCTTGAGCTTGTCGATGGTGCGGACAAACGCGTCATAGTCGTCAGGTCGGCCGAGCGGCGGCACGGGGACGGTGTCGAGCGAATCGTCCAGCCGCCACGTGGTCTTCGGGAGGATCACCGCGATCGAGACCGCCTCCCAGGCGCCGGTCCAGGCGCTCTCGGCGTTGGCGCGCACGACCAAGGGATGGTCGTCGACTCGTGCCGAGCAGTCGGCGATAGTGACCATCCGCTCCTGGTCGAAAATGTGCTCTGGGCCTTCGCGCCGCGCCTGGTCCATGGCGTAAGGGTTGTTGAGCCAGAGGGACTCGAGCGCGTCGTCGACCTCTTGCCGCGTCGCGGTGTTGGGGTCGAGGGCGATAAGGCCACTGGCGGCCGCCTCGCGCGCCGCGTCGTAGTCGATGAAGCTGAGGAGCCGGCGGACCGAATCCGGCCTGCGGGCGGTCTCCAGCGTGCCCTCCTGCGCCACCCGGTCGGCCATGTCGGAGAGGTGGTCGGCGAGCGCCGCGAGCACCTCGACGATCACCACTTCCATGTCCGCCGGCGTCCAGCGGATGCGCTCGGGGAAGCGGGCGATCAGCTCCTCCAGCATGAACAGCCGCAGCGCATCGTAGTCGCGCACGCGCCAGTCGAAATCGTCGCCAATGATCGCCAGCGGCGCCGGCATGTCGGCGACGCGGCGGCCGCAATCGAGGCAGCCGAAGAGATCGAAGCGGACGGTCTGGACGGGTGTCTCGGCCACGGCTCACGGCCCTCCGCTCTGTCCAGTGACCACGACCTCGTCGTCCTGACCGAGCGCGGTCAGTTGATAGGAGATGGTGATCGAGAGCGTTGCCGGCGCGTCGTCGGTGCGGCTGACCGCGATAGCCAGCGTCTTGGGATCGACCTCGCCGCGCACTGTATCGTCGAGCGAGGAGCGCAGGCGCTTCTCGGTCAGCGCCACCAGCGCGTCGTCGTTCGGCTCGAAGACCAGCCGCCGCACGCCGGCGCCGAAATCCGGGCGAAAGACCCGCTCGCCCGGGACCGTCAGCAGCACCTGCGCGATCTGCTCGCGCACATGGGCGGCGCGGCCGCTAGTCGCGGCGCCGGCCGCCTCGATCTCGAAGGGGTAGCGCATGTAGGTCTGGGTCGGCAGCTTGTGGTCCATGGCGCCCCTCACTTGGTCATGACGGTCGTCGATAGCGCCGACATCTCGCCCTGCGGCACCGGCGGGCCGGAGGGGCCGACGCCGGTCGGGTGGACGTGGGTCATGAAGAACTGGAGGAAAGTCTGGCCCTTGAGGATCGGCTCGCCGCCGCTGCCGCCGAGCATGACGGCGGCGCCGTCGAGGACGATCTGGGTAGCGGAGATCTTCGCCCCGGAAGCGTCCATCGTCACCGAGTTGCCATTGGAGTCCTCGATGGTCGTGCCGCTCGCCGACAGTGTCGTGGTGTTGCCGTTGGCGTCCTTGATGACGAGCTGGTTACCGTCGGCGTCGAGTTGGATCTGCGCGCCCTGTTTGTCGGTGATGGTGATCCCTCCCTTTTCATCGAAGACCGCGGTGGGGTTGCCGTCACCGCCGTGAACGATACGGATCTTCTCGGCGCCGTCGCTGTCGTCGAATTCGAGGGTGTGGCCGAAGGGGGTGCGCAGCACCCGCTTGTCCGTCGAATCGGCGGGTGGGCTCATGTCGCCGGTCCAGTAGGTCCCGGTCCAAATCGGATAGGAGAGATCGCCCTGCTCGAATTCGACCCAGACCATCGCCCGGACCGGCGGCACCAGATACGTGCCGACCTGGTCGACGCCGCCAAAGGGGAAGCAGGGAAGCGCCCAGTCGGTCGACTGGTCGCCGAGGATCGCGGGCACCTGCACCTTCAGTCGGCCGCGCCCTTCCGGGTCCTGGTTGTCGACCACCGAGCCACGGTACTTGCCGTAATGACGACTGGCGTCCGCCATGAGGCGGTATGCAAGGCCCTGTCCAAAGTCGTCCAAATCGCCGTTCATCGCCGTCTCACAACAGTGCGGAAATCGCGTTCATTCCCGAGCCGGGAAGGCGGCCCAGCGCGTTGCGCATCAGCGAAAACCGTTGCGCGTAGCCGGTTCTGTCGAACCGATGGGTAACGCTGTCGACGTAGTAGGTCCCCGAGAAGCGCTCGCCGACTCCGTCCACGTCCACCGGCATCGCCACCTTCAGAACATGGCCGTACAGACTGCCGTCCAGCTCGCCGTCCGCCCGTACGCTCATGTCGCCGTCATTGGCCCGCGCCCGCGCCATCGCCTCGCTCTGCGCGTCGTCCGGGACGCTCGCATGGTCGAGAAAGTCGACGGCATCGGGGAGGCCGGTGCCGCTTCCCTGCGCGGGAGTCGCGCCCATTAACGGCTGGTCCGCCTCGACCGTTGTTGGCGAGCCGGGATCACCATGTGCGTCGCGGCGGGCATAGGCGACCGAGCGACGGGCGTGGCCGCCGCTGTGGGGCGAGAAGGAGCGGCAATTGGTCGACTGGCCGGCATAGACCATGATCGTTGGCTGGCTCGCCAACGACAGCCGCCGCGGTCCGAAATAGATCTGGCCGCCGCCGAAGATCAGGTCGTAACCGTTGGCGCTCGCCCGGCTCTGCAGGAAGGCGATGTCGCTGGTGTTCTGCGACAGGACGAGGTTGGACTGTCCGACGCCGGAGGTCGGATCGGCCGTCAGCCCCGCATTTCCGGCAAGCGTCTGCAGAATGATGGCGTCGGTCGTGCCGGCCGGCTGTGTGCCCCAGGGCCGCCGGCGCACCTCGCGATCGAGCCGGGCTGAGTCGTCCCGGCAGGTGAGCGTCACCGTCGCCGCGCCGGCGTTTGTCGAAAAGTCCGGCGCCACATCAAGAATCACCCCGCGCAGCACCTCTTCGGTCGCGTCCTGGAAATCCGCCTCGATCGTGACGTCGGCCCAGGTCTCCAGCCGCGGATCGTCGGCGACTAGCCAGTAGCCGGTCTCGTCGACCGGCGAGAAGAAGCGGATCGTCGCCTCGGTGAAGCGGTCGCGCGTCGCATCCACCGTGACCTCGGTGACGTAAGGGTAGAGGCCGGTGATCGGCGCGCCGGCCACCTTGATGATGCACTCGGCCGGCTGCACATAGACCCGGTCGAAGAGGCCGTAAACCATGGCTCAGCCCTCTTTCGGCGGCACGATGACCGTCCGACCGACCATGCTGTCGCGGTCAAACGGATCGGTCGCGACCTCGGCGGGGGTGAGATCGAGGACCATGTCGGTGCCGCAGAGAAAGCCGACATTGGCGTCGACGATCCGCCACCAGTAGCGGTCGTCGTTGAAGTAGCTGAGCGCCATGCGGTCCACCCGCTCGCCGGCGACGATTGTGTGCTCGAGCGCGCCGGCGGCCCGGGCGATCGGCCGCGGCACCAGACCTTTGAACGCCGTGCGGCCGAGCGGGTCCGGCTGGAACGGCTGAAGGGCGGCGTAGCGCGAGCGTTTGGCCATCAGAACATCGCCTCGACCGCCGTCGCCACCTCGGTCGCCAGATGCATCCCCGCGCCGATAAGCTGCCGGACTTTCTCGATGTCGTAGAAGATGTTGCTGCTCTCGATCACCTGCATGGTGAGATTGGCCTCGGCCCTATAGGGCTTGAGGCTCGGCAGATGCGCCTTCTCGTCGATCGTCACCGAGGTAAGGAAGACGGGAAGCACGTAGAAGCCCCAGACGAAGAGCAGGACGGAGGGATATTCGCGCCGAAACAGGGCGCGGTCGCCGAGGGCGCCGAGGCTCGACAGGACCTGCAAGCCGCCCGGCCCCTGCACCTTGGGCTCGACCATGCTGCGCAGCGTGTCGATCTCGGGCTGGATGCCTTGCGTGGTCGCGATGACGTCGCCGTCATTCATCCGATCGGTGGCGTCGAGCAGGATCTGGACGGTGAAGGTCTCGGGCTCCATCGACACGCCTTGCGCGGCGCGCGCCGTCTCGAGCGGCGAGGTGAAGCCGTAGCCGCCACGATTCCCCGGCAGGTCGCCGCGCTGCACGGTGATTGTGCGGCTGCGCGACAGCGTCTGCGGATTGAACTCGAAAGAGAGCGCCAGCGGCGGGATCGAGAGGCTGTATTCGATGAGGATGCCGCGTGTCGTCATGGCAACTTCTTCGTCGAACTGGAATTGGCGGCACCAAGCTCGGTCGCGACGGAGCGTGCGACAGTCTCCGCGATCGCCCGGTCGCTCGTCGCCGGAGAGATGCTGCCGAGACGCACCGCCAGACGTGCCTGGTCGGCCGCCTGGCCCGGCCGCAACTCGGTGAGCGCCGCGCCGATGGCGCGTCCAATCCCGTCACCGCGCCGGGCAAACTCACTCGGCAGCCTGAGCACCAGCCGATCGATCGTCAGCATCCTTTACTCCCTTGAGATAGACGGCGAGCGGGCCGAGGTCGGAAAGAGCGTGCCGCGCCCCGTCCTTGGACAGCTCGCGCCAGACCCCTTGCGCCAGCAGGCCCATGGAAATCGCGCCGCCACGCGCGGCCGCCATGTACGCGGCGTGCAAGGCGGCGTTCTCGATCCCCGCCCCGGTTAGGGCGGTGTGCCGCGCCAGAAGGTCGAGATCGACATCCTTGGCCAGCGGTGCACGCTGAGGGATGTGGCGGCGCCACATCGTCCGGCGCTCGGCCTGGCCGGGCAGCGGAAAGTCGACAACGATCTGAAAGCGCCGCAGAAAACCAGAGTCGATCGAGGTCCGAAGGTTCGTCGTCAAAAGACAGGGGCAATTCTGGTTTTCGATGCGTGTGAGGAGGTGCGAAACCTCCATGTTGGCGTAGCGATCGCGCGCGTCCTTGACCTCGCCGCGGCGGCCAAACAGGGCGTCGGACTCGTCGAACAGCAGGATGCAGTCACTGCTGTCGAGGGCGTCGAACAGCGCGTTGAGGTTCTTCTCGGTCTCGCCGATATATTTGCTGACCAGAAGCCCGAGGTCGGCGCGGAAAAGCGGTACCTCGAGTTCGGTCGCGAGAACCGTCGCGGCGAGCGTCTTGCCGGTCCCGGACGGTCCACTGAACAGCGCCACCGGCCCGCCGCGCCGCTTGCCGCGCCAATCGTCCTCCACTCGGCCGCGGTGGCGGATGAAGGCGCAAAATTCCTTGAGCATCCGTCGGCATTGGTCCGAGACGATGAGATCGTTCCAGCCGGCGGTCCGACGCACCTGGACGGTCCCGGGGGGCGTCGACGGATCGCTATCGCCGAAGAGCGCCCGGCGGAGCGCGTGGCCCATGGCGACGGTGCCGGCCATTCCCGCCTGCCCGACGACAACCAGGCCGCGTGTCCTCAGCGGCGCCTCGGGCGAAAGCTCTCCGTTGAACGCGGGCACGTCGTCCGGCTCCAGCGACAGCAACGCTTGGATTAGCCGCTTGGTCGGCGCCTGGGTCGCCGGGTCGGCGTCGAGCCCGGCATAGGCGTAGGCCGCCACGTGCGAAATTTCCGGCGCGGCAACGCAGGCAATGACGTCGAGAGCAAGCGGGTTGAGACCGGCGCCGCCGAGCGCGTTCCAGGCGCCCTCGGCCCGCGCTGCCGTGACCTCCGCCTGGAGCGCCTTCAGCCGTTCGAGCCGCTCGGCGGAGGGCTCCCTCCCTTGGCGCGAATCTTGGGCAATGTCGCAGAGACACTCGATGCGCTTCCATTCGGCGGCAAGCGCGGCGTGGTTCACGTCGTCACCGTCAGTATGAGGGGATTGCTTTTGAGGACCTTTTTGTCGGTAAGCCTCCGCTCTGCATGAAGCAGGAGCTGGGTGGGGGCGTTGACCGGGACGGCCACCTCAAGCGTCATCGCGGCGGCGGCCTGGGTCGGGTCGATCACGTTGTTTCCTGGTGGGACCGGCTGGGCAGCGATCACCGCCGGGACCGTCCCACCCGCGGCAACGGGCGCCCAGACGCCCTCGTCGACGCTCTCCCAGACGAGCGTGACCGCCACGCCGCTCCATCCCGCCAGCCAAACCTCGACAGTCAGGCCCGGCGCCGAGGCAAGCGAGAGGCTCTGGGTGGCGACATTGCCGCTCACGAAGGCAAGCGCGGGCGCCCAGTCGTCCTCCGTGCCGGTCTCGATCCTCGGGCTCACCCACACCGACGGTGGCGACGGTTGCGTCGCGGCCTTCATTTGGGCGTGCATAGCGGTGCTCAGCCCGCCGGCGACCACGGGCAAAGGCGGCACGGCGTAGACCCTCGGCTTGATCGGCAGCAGCGCGATCTCGTAGAGGAGCGACGTGCGGTAGGGCAGATCGCCCTGGGTCGACCAGATCTGGTTGATTTCCTGGCTGGTGAGCTCGATGAGGACCATCTGCAAGCTAGCGCCGACGTCCTCCTCGGGCGTCTGCGGAATGATGACCGGGTTTTCGTTGAAATAGCGTAGAACCTCGCCGAGGACGCGCAGGTCGATCTCGCCCTCGGGAACGACGATCGTCCCGTTGGAATCGGGATCGTCGATCGTCTCGGCCGTCGAGAATGCGGTTACCAGGCAATGGAGCCGGATGAACCAGCGGTCATGGGCGCCGCCGTCGGCGTAGAAGCGCGATGGCTCGATCCGGTAGAAGAAGAGGTTGAGGATGCTGCCGCCGGTCGCCTCCTGTTGGCTTTTCGCCGCGCCGGCCGGCCGGTCGACGGTCACGTCGAAATTGGTCACGTCCCTGAACGCGCCAGACTTCAGCCGCTGGCGGATGACGCCGCTGATAATCGACAGCGTCGAGGGGCCGGGCGCGCCCATGGCTCACACTCGCGTCCCTTGGGCCCGGCCGGGCCGGATCCGCAAGCGCTGGAACGGGTCAAACGCGCTACGCATCACACCCGTCTGAGGTAGAGCCGGCTAAGAAGGTCGCTGCCGCGATAGCGCACCGGCTGGCTTGAAGGCGCCTGCCGCTGCGGCTTCGACGCTTCGATGCAGATGTCGAGCGTGCCGATTTGGACGGCCGGTTGCGGCCGAGCCGGAGGCCAGTTGGCCGGCGTCTTGAATACAGGCGCCGCCGCCGGGAGCGGTGCATGCAAACCAGGCCGCGGTTGCGAGAGGCTCGGCGAGGCGAGGGAGGCGGCGGGGTCGCCCGGGGAAAGCGTGCGCGGGTTGGGCTCCCGTTGCTTCTCGGGAGGCGACGGGCTCTGAGGCCGCCCGGCCGTCGGTTCGGCGTCGGCAGGCAAGCTTTGTGACGTGGTGGGAGTGGCGGCGAAGCCCTCGGCGCTCGGCGTGGCCGGGAACTGCCCGCCGCGCAACGACGGCTGCGGGGGTGCGCGATGGCTAGAAACGATCGTTGCCGGCTCAGCGCCAATCGACGCGCGCGCTTCGCGAAAGGCCGCGCCGCGACCGCGCGGTCCTGGCTGAGCGGGCATGCTTGTGGTCGACGCTGTCTGCTGCGCCACGGCCGGGCGCCGTTCGACGGTCACCTCGGGCGAAGAGAGGGGGGAAGGGGCGGTAACCGAGCGCACAGGCGACGGATCGTGAGCGGTGGCTGGCTCAGCATCGATGGCCAAGTCGGACCTTGTCGGCACACCCGAGGCAATGCCCAAGTTGCTCGACGCCTGATCAGGCTCCCGAGGGGACTGGCCGCCACGCGACGAAGGGGAGGCTCCCCGCGCCTGCCGGTGTGCTCTCTGGGTGAAGCGTGCCGGTGGGCCGACAACGTCCTCGACAGCCATTTCGGTCGACTCTTCGACCCCCAAGTCAAACGGCTCCGGACGGCCTGGCAAGGTGGCGCGGCTGTCGGCGACAACTGCGGACAGGAAGCCGTCAAACGGATGGACTGTGTGCGGGAGGTCGGCCATGGTCAGCCCACCAGCCTGTCGCGCCCGGCGCGGATCAGCGCCAGGTAGCGGAGGCGTTCTTCGCGTGGCAGCGCCAGGATGTCGCGCTCGCTCCAGCCATAGGCGAAGGCGATCTCGTGGACATCGCCGGTCGGGCCGTCCGCCATGCGCGTCAGCCACCCGGCCGTGGCGATGGGAATGACGTTGGCGGCCTCGCATTCCGCGCAGCGCGCATTGATCGCCCAGGGAATCTTCGGCGCTATCTCCTCCAGCGCGGCGTCTACCGCCGCGATGTCGTCGTCCGACAGGTCGGAGAGTGCCTCGTCGCCGTCATCACCTTCGTGCACAAGGCAGAGGCTCGTCAGTTGCCTCGCCGCAGCCGCGTCGCTCGCCGAAGGTGCGATGCGAATCTGGTCGGCGCCGCTGGGCACCCGCAGGCGCAACAACCCACGCTCCGTCATCACGGTTGCGGTGGGATAGCCGTCTCCGGCCGGCTCGACCGGCAGAGCGGCGAGGTCGAGCGCGTAGTCGAAAGGCGCGCCACAGGCCTGGCAGACATGGGTGGACCAGACGTATGAGAGGCCAAGGGCCCTGGCCAGTTCGATCATCAGGTAGCGCCGGTCCGGCACCGATAGCGTGTCGACCAGATCGCGCGTCACCGGTTCTCCGCCAAGCGTCGCCAGTGTCCCAGCGAGCGCCCTCGACACGGCTTCGGGCGTGGCGCCGCTCCGCGCGGCCTCGGCGAGCGCCATCTCGACGCCCCCATCGATCGGCCGCCAGGCAAAGTCGCGGTCGATGCCGCCGTCCGCGCGGGCGAGGCCACCGGGAAGCGCCGCCATCTCAAGCCTCCGTCGGCTCCGGCACCGCCGAGTCGCGCTGCCAGCCCTCGTGCTCGATCTTCAGCGTCTGGATGCCGACCGTGTTCATGGCATGGGCGTCGAGATCGGGCAGCGTCTGAAACTCGGAAACCCAGGCGCGAAAGATCTTGTAGGAAAGCACAACCGAGCCCTGCAGGTTGAGCACATTGACGACGATCTGCTTGCGGTACTGTAGGAGCGACATGCCGCCGTCGCCCTCAATGTTGTTGACGAGATTGGCCCAGCGCTCGAACACTGTGTCGTGTGTGAGGCCCTGCTCGAGCGTGATTGCCTCGTACTTTGTGCCGCCCGGCAGCTTGCGCTGGAACGACGGATCGCCGGCGGTGCGCCACTCGACCACCTCGGTCGATTTCTTCAGCGCCGACATCTTGCTGAGGCCCGCGACTGGCTGGCCGTCGATGAGGACCTGGAACTTGAATGTCCGGTACGGGTCGTAGCGTTGGGTATTGACCGGAAATAGGGGCGCTGCCATCGCTCGTTCCTCCGGGACTTATGATTTGCCGACGATCTGCTGAATGCGGACGATGACAAATTCGGCCGGTTTCAGCGGGGCGAAGCCGACGATCACAATCACTTGGCCCGCATCGATTTCGGCCTGGGTCATCGTGTCGCCAAGGCCGCAGCGGACGAAATAGGCGTCGGACGCCTTGGTTCCCTGGAAGGCTCCGGCGCGGAAGAGCGTATCCATGAACGCCCCGATATTGAGGCGCAGCGACGACCACAGGCGGTGTTCGTTTGGCTCAAACACCGCCCATTGGATGCCCTGGTAGATGCTCTCCTCGAGCATCATCGCGGTGCGCCGCACGGGCACGTACCGCCACTCCGGATCCGCCTTGGTGGCGAGGGTCCGGCTTCCCCAGATGACGATGTCCGAGATAATACGGCGGTAGCAGTTGAGACCGACCGGGTTGAGTTGATCTTGCTCCTCGTCGCCGATCTTCACCAGGGTCGAGGCGGCGCCGATGAGTGTCGCCTGCACCCCGGCTGGCGCCTTCCACACGCCGCGGCGTCCGTCGGTCCGTCCCCACAGTCCGGCGGCGAAACCGGAGGGCGGTACCCGCACGGTGCGCGGGTGATCGGCCGCAAGCTCCGCGTCGTAGAAGGGATTGGCGACCTCAAGCCACGGATAGTAGGCGGCGGTGTAGGTCGAGGTCGGGAAGCCCTGACTGGTGAAGCTGAGCGAGGAGGTAAATTCCAGGCCTTGGTCCGGATCGATGATCAGCATCCGGTTCTTCATCTGCTCGACGTGAGCAAGGAAGGTCTGGATGATGCTGGTGTCGGCGAGGTTGGCGCTCGACCAGCTCCGGCCGGGAAGGATGATGATGCTGATGTCACGGATCTTGCGGAGCTGCGGCATCAGCGCTTCGTAATCGGCCGCGACTGGCAGGCTGCCGTCATTGCCGGCGGCAAGCGTCGCCACCGACGTGTTGGAGAAGGTCGCCATGAAGGCCTGGCTGCCGGTGACCGCGGTGGCCTTGTTCGGCGCCGCCGCGGCGATGTCGAGCTTGAGGGTCGCACGCGCGTCGTCTGCCGCAAAGTTGGGCGCCGAGACGACGACCTGAGCGCCCGCGGCCGGAATGCCCGCCCGCAGGACCAGGCGGCCATTCTCGACAACGCAGGTGAAAGCCGTCCTTGGATTGGCTGGGCTGACCGTGGCGCCGCGGACCTCGGTCTGGATCTGGGCCGCCACTTCGTCAAGCGAATCGAGGCCATTGGCGGCTGCCAGCGCCACGGCCACGGTTTCGCTGCCGCAGTCGACCTTGAAGCCCTTGCTGTCGAGGCCGGCAAGATCGGACACCCTCAATTGAGTCAGGTCGCCGCTGGTCAGCGAGCCGATCATGTACTGGGTCTTGTCGCCGGCGGGGATGTCCTTCAGCGTCATCGGCTCGATTTTGACGAGCTTTGACACACCGTTGATCTGCGTGCCGGCGAAATCCTGCAGGTCGGCCGGATCGAGCGAGACGTCGGTGAAGGTCTCGGAGGCGACGAACCGGCCTTGGCGGTCGGTGCGGCCGATCGAGACGGTGTAGCGCGCCGGAACCACGTCGGCGATGGCGTCGGCGTGGAATTCGAGGCCGTCCGCCCAGACCCCGGGATTGAGCCCCTCGATGCTGAGATATTGGTTGATGTCGGCGGGGCTTGCGGCACTCGCCAGCGGGACGATCAATTTGGCCGTCGAGGGCGCGTTGTTCACGCCGGCCAGGCGCACGATGTAGGCCTTGGTGCCGCCGTTGTCGAAGAACGCGCGGACCGAGTGGCCCATGTAGTCGACGGTCTGGCCAATGCTCGAACCGTTGAAGTCGACGAGGCCGCCGAACTGGCTGGCGTATTGGTCGAAGTTGAACAACAGGGTCGGCGTGTTGAGCGACCCCTTGGTGGCATAGCCGACGATCAACGCCGTCGACGTGCTCGCCGCCTCGATCGGCATCGTGCCGCTCGGAATTTCCTCGATATAGACGCCCGGGTGCTGGTACATGGCTCTCGCTTCTGCTCCTGGCTCACGGATCGGGTTGGTGGAAATTTCGGCGGACCGTGCTGGCGATGAATTCGAATGCGCTGGTCAGTTCGCTGAAATGCATTGCCTTTCGTTCGTTGACGTATTCGACGCGGATCGCAACGGCCGGCCTCGCCGAGACGCCAGCGCGCTCCGGCACAGCGCGAATGCGCACCACAAAAGAGTGATACTCCTCGACCGGATCGAGTTCCTTGCTTGGTGCGGGACTCATTCCGGAGAAGCTCTCCTCAGCAACAGCACCTGACGCGATCGAAGGAGGCTAGGCCCGCTGGAATTCCAGGTTGTTGTTCCGGCGGCTGATCCTCCTCACCGGTGACTATTGTCCGTATGTCGCCAGTGTCGGCATTGCACACTCTCGGTGTTACTGCACGATCACAGGCGAGACAGATCAGAGACTTACGATCGGCGCGAGCGGGGCGCTCGGCGGTGCGGCTGATCGACGAGGCGCACGAGATTCTTGTCTTGCCGGGTCGGGGTCTCAGGTGGCGCCGATTTCGGCGAGGGCCGAGAAGACCGATTGCTTCCGGCTGTTGAGGTGTGAGAGGAGACTCCGGAGCCGGGCCAAATCCTCGTCGAAGCCAATGGGCTTTGCTGCAGCGTCCATTTCGCCAAAATCGGCTCCCGAAAGGCCGCCACCTCGCCGCTCCACGACGGCGGCTTTTACGGCGCTGCTTCGCGCAAGTATGTATTCATACAGGGCTCGGGTCTCTGGCATCGGAGAGACGCCGAGCTCATCCTTGAGGACGCGGGCACATTCGCGATATTGGCGGATTGCATTGCCCTGATGGCCGCAAAGGACGTGCAGCCACATCACTTGACGTCGAACACTTTCGTGCAGCGGATCCATGCGCAGCACCCGCTGACCCTGTTCCAGGGCTTCCTCGAACCGCCCGCTCTCCGCAAAGTCCCGCATGATTAGCGTGAGGCCCCTGATTTGCAGGTTGAAGAGGCGTTCGCGCTCGACCAGCACCCATTCGCTGTCCAGGTCTTGGAGAAACCCTTCGCATTCGGGCACGAAGATATCGAGCAGCGCTGCGCGCAGGCCGGACGAGAGGCACGCTTTATCGACGCCCGCGAAGGCGGCGAGTGCGTCCCGCACCGATGCTTCCAAGACACGGATGTCGATGAAGACGGCTTGGTCGAGCGAAAGCGTCAACGCGTCGCCACTGACCTTGAGGTCGATTTCTTTGATATCAGCGGTCTTCAACGCTCGATTGATGCGCCAGAGAGCGGTATTGAGGTTCGCGCGGGACCGACGTTCGTCGCGATCGGTCCAGATCAGACTGGACAGGCTCGTGCGGCGGATCGCCTTGTTGGCGTTGAAGAGGAGATAGGCCAAGACCTCGCGGGTCTTACCCGAAATCGGAAGCGTGAGGGCCGACTGCGCCCTGTGGATGCGAAGTTCTCCCAGACAACGTATCCGGAGCGAACCGAAGCCGCCTGTGGAGATTGCCACCATAACGCGTACCCTCGAACTACAACCAGAATACCGTCCAAGCTGGAGAATGACAATTCATTGTTGTGCAGCCGTTCGAGCGGTCCTTTCCTTGGTGCGACGACCGCGTCTGCTGGTCAACACTGACAGCTTATCAGCGAGGTCGTCGCTGTAGCTCATGCAGACGACCTTCCAGGTCGGATCGACGCCCATGCCTCACAAGGTCGTTGGCACGCTCCTCAATCGTCGCATAATCGCCGTCGCCGGGAAGGGAGCGCATGGCCGCTCCGAAGTGACCTGCTTCCCCATTTTCGGTCGATCTTTGTTGGAAGATTCCAGTTTTGCGGCTTGGGTCGTTTGACGGGGAAGGACCATGAAGAGATCGAAGTTCAAGGAGTTGCAGTTCGCGTTCGTTCTGCGCCAGGGCGAGGAAGGGACGCCGGTTGGCGAGATCTGCCGGAAGGCGGGGATCAGCGGGGCGACGTACTACAATTGGCGGAAGTAGTACGGCGGGTTGATGCCCTCGGAGTCGCCCTTGGCCTGAATGCGCGGTGCGATGGCGGTCGAGTTGCCAAAGGTCGCCCGCTCTCGAAGTAGCGCAGTCAGGGCCTCGTCTGGAAGGGCGTCCGCCTCATCGTCGACTTGCTCGTGGCCAACGCCGATCGACATGTCGATCTCGCCGGCGTCGAAGCCGGTGATGCCGAGCTCGAAATCGGCGTCGAGGTCGAGGATCTCTTTGAAAGGCTCAGCGCCTGGGCGTCCCTCTTCGCGTCCTCGCCTAGGCGATTCAGCGCCAGGCGAAGAGCGCGCAGCCGCGACTCTAGCAGGTCGGTGACGGTGACAGCCGGGATTTCCTCAAGGCCCCGCTTCCGGGCGGCGAGCACCACCGCCCAACCGGCCACGACCCGCTTGGCGGGATCGATGACGGTCGGCAGAACGAACCCCACTCTTCGAGGCTGTTGGCGAGCTTGCGGATTTGTGCAGGTGGATGTCGGCGGGCTTCCTGCCCAAGGGGGCTCAGGGCGGCTATCGACACCAGCGTCGGTGAGAGGTCGCGAGAGATGGAAAAGCCGTTTCGCCTAAGATGTCTTGCAACGTGGAGCATGGTCTTCCCCTCGGCATCGAACGTCCACGATTGGGAAGAATAAGCGCAGGGAGGGCCCGGATGAATTTATCCAGGGCGAGTTGGATGGGTTTTCAGCGCCTCGAGCGCGGCCGGCCGGGTGGTTTGAGTATTGCGATCAGCTCAGGTGGCAATGACATGTCCGGAATCACGCCCGTTCGTGGCCAATCGTTGCGCCGCGGCCGAGGTCTCCAGCCATCGGGTACTCGCCAGACGTCGGGCGGCAGAGGCGGGCTACTCTTGGCCCTCTCGCGCCGCCAGGTTTGTCCGAAGTCTCGGAGAATCTCGGACTCGGTCAGGAAAGCGTGAAAATCTTCGTAGCCGTCATAGCCAACGTCGGGACAGCGGGCCGGTTTCGCTGTAACTCCAAAGAAATTCCCTGCAGATTCCCCGACATCAGGGAATTTGGCCCAATGGAGACCGGTTCGCAGCCGACTACGTCCACTGCCAAACTGCCCTGAACTCACCAAGAAGATCGCCGTCGCGTTCCCGATCGGTCGCGGAGGGGATCCGGATCCTCCGGATTGCCGGGTCGGGGATCGCCGGCCCGTTTCGCAAAGCGTCAACCCGATCTGACGGTGACCGAGACCCGCGCCGCGCCGTCAATGACGACGCCGCGATCGGTGACTTCAGAAACGGTGCTGGCCTCGTCCAGACTCGCAATTCCGACGAGGAGCAGCTTCCAGCGGATCGCGGCCGTGCAGGTGGCTTCGATCGTGCTGCCCACGCGGCGCGCAGTGATCGTCACGGCGTCGCGGTGATCAGCACCGGCGAAGATCGTGCATGAGGCGGTCGCGCCGTCGGCGAGCGCGTAAAGTTCGAGCGTGACGCCGTCGGCGTAGTCGTAGTCGGGGCGGTCATCGCGCCCGCCAACGGCCAGCAGCGTATTCCCCCGCACGTAGAGCGGCAGGCTCATGAAATCGTGGGTCTCCCGGTGCCACCCGCCGGAGCGGGTGATGCCGCTCAGCAGATGCGTCCAGGTCCCCGGCGGGAGACAGACGTCGACATCGCCGGCCGCCGAGAAGACCGGCGCCACCAGCAGCGCGTCGCCGAGCATGTACTGGCGGTCGAGCGTCGTTGCGCCCGGATCGTCGGGGAACTCGAGCACCATGGCGCGCATCATCGGCACGCCGGTTTCGTGCGCCTCGACCGCCTTGGCATAGAGGTAGGGCATCAGCCGGCACTTGAGCTTCGTGAAGTGCCGCAGGACCGCGACCGATTCCTCGTCGAAGGCCCATGGCACACGGTAGCTCTCGCTGCCGTGCAGGCGGCTGTGGCTCGAAAGCAGGCCAAACGCGCACCAGCGCTTGTAGACGTCCGGGGAGGCGGTGCCTTCGAAGCCACCGATATCGTGGCTCCAGAAGCCGAAGCCGCTCAATCCCAGCGAAAGACCGCCGCGCAGGCTTTCGGCCATGGACGGGTAGTTGGAATCGCTGTCACCACCCCAGTGGACGGGGAATCGCTGGCCGCCGGCCGTCGCCGAGCGCGCGAACACGATCGCGTCGTCGCCGTGTTCGCGCTGCAGCAGGTCGAAGACCGTCTTGTTGTAGAGGAAGGCGTAGAAATTGTGCATGCGCTTCGGATCGGAGCCGTCGTGCCACACCACGTCGGTGGGGATGCGCTCGCCGAAGTCGGTCTTGAAGCAGCCGACCCCCATGTCGAGCAGCCGCTTGAGATGGCTGGTGAACCACGCTCCGGCGTCGGGGTTGGTGAAGTCGACGATGCTGAGGCCGGGCTGCCAATCGTCGGATTGCCAGACGCTGCCGTCGGCGCGCCTGAGCAGATAGCCTTTGTCGCGCCCTTCGGCGAACAGAGACGAGAACTGGCTGATGTAGGGATTGATCCACACGCAGACCCGCAACCCTTGCGCCCTGAGGCGGGCAATGTCCGCGGCGGGGTCGGGAAACGTCTCCGGGTCCCACTCGAAGTCGCACCAATGAAGACCGCGCATCCAGAAGCAGTCGTAGTGGAAGACATGGAGCGGGATGTCGCGCTCGCGCATGCCGTCGACGAAACCGGCGACGGTCGCCTGATCGTATTGCGTCGTGAACGAGGTCGAGAGCCACAGGCCGAACGACCACGCCGGCGGCAGCGCCGGCCGGCCGGTCAGGCCGGTGTAGCGTTCCAGCACCTGCTTGGGCGTCGGACCGTCGATCACGAAATACTCGAGCTGCTCGCCGCCGACGCTGAACTGCGCCTTGGAGACCCGCTCCGAGGCAATTTCGAATTCGACACGACCGGGATGATTGACGAAAACGCCCCAGCCGTTGCTGGTCAGGAAGAACGGCACGTTCTTGTAGGCCTGCTCGGTGCTGGTGCCGCCATCGCGGTTCCAGATGTCGACCGTCTGGCCGTTCTTCACGAACGCGGTGAAGCGCTCGCCGAGCCCATACACGTTTTCTCCGACCGAGAGGTCGAGGCGTTCGAAGACGTGGGGCTTCCGCGTATCGCGTTCAAACGCGTAGCCGGCGTCCTTGCCGCGGCTGCCGGTAATCGGAACGCCGTCCCTGAGGAAGGCGAGGCTGTAGCGCCCGTGGCGCGGCAATACGGCGGAGAGGGCGCCGCTGCGCAGTGCGACGGTCGCCTCCGTCTGTTCGATATCACCAACCCGCGCGTCGCCGTCGATTTCGAAATCGGGTCCCGTGGCAACGCCACCCAGAAAATGCGCGATGCGGACGCCGATCACCCCTTCGGCCGGCGAGAAGAGCCGCAGCGTGAAGGCCGGCGCATTGACCTCATCGCTGCGCGTGCGCAGCTCTCGCGCGGCGATGCGCGCAACGAGCTCCCGCCCTTCGGTCCGCACGTCGTGCACGTGCAGCGGATGCAACAGCGAGAGATTTTCCGGGATCAGCCAGTTGCCGTCGATGAATTTCATGTGCGCACCGCCCGCTTCTCATGGCTTGTTGTGGGCCGCGACATCCCGGACCCTTCATGCGCGGTCCCTAAGGGATGCGCTGCCGGGTGCCACAGTCAACGTCGGCAATCCCATAGCGCGGGCTGGCCCCGGCGTCCCGTTCGAAATTGTCGCGAGCGGTCCTTACGAAGCCGCCGTACGCCGTCCCCCATTTGGCCGGCGGCTATCGACCCATCCAGCCGCCGTCGACGACCATGACGTGACCGTTCATGTAGTCCGAGGCGGACGACGCCAGGAACACGACCGGACCGGCAAAGTCCGATGCCTTCCCCCAGCGCCTCGCCGGGATTCGATCGAGGATCGCCTTCGAGCGCTCCGGGTCGTCGCGCAGGGCCTGCGTGTTGTCGGTCGCGATGTAGCCCGGCGCGATGCCGTTGACGTTGATGCCGCGCGCCGCCCATTCGTTCGACAGAGCCTGGACGACTTGCGCCAGCGCGCCCTTGCTTGCCGCGTAGGACGGCACGTTGATGCCGCCCTGAAACGACAGCAGGGACGCCGTGAAGATGATCTTGCCGTGACCGCGCTCCAGCATCTGGCCGCCGATCTCGCGTGCCAGAATGAAGGGGGCGGTGAGGTTGGTTTCGATGACCTTGTCCCAGATGTCGTCGCCGTGCTGCGCGGCCGGCGCCCGGCTGATCATCCCCGCGTTGTTGACCAGGATGTCGACGGGCGGGCCGGATTTGACCTTGCCGATCAGGTCGTAGAGCGCGGCGCGATCGGAGAGATCGCACTGAAACGCCGCGAACTTCCGTCCGATCGCCGTCACGGCCTTCGCGATCGCGCTGCCCTCTGTTGCCAGATTGGCGCTCACCCCGACGATGTCGGCGCCCGCTTCGGCGAGCGCCTGGGCCATGGCGAAACCGATGCCGCGGTTGGCGCCGGTCACCAGCGCGGTTCGTCCGTCGAGGCGAAAGTCGTCGAGGATGCTCATATTGGTGTCTCCGGTCTGGCGCGGGATTGTCGTCGATTCGGGGTCCCGATCAATCTTGCCGGTTACAGCGTCCACGTTCGCGCTCGCCTGATATGAATGCGATGATCACGATCAAGGCCGGCGGCGACTCTTGAGCGCGACCCGGTCATGCAGGGGAGGCGTGAAGCGTGTACCTCGGAACGCAATACCCACCGCGCAGCGACGACGAATGCCGCCAGCTTGCCCAGCTTGGGGTTCGCCACGTCTGTTTCGACCCACCGGGCAGCCCGCACGACTGGACGATCGACGATCTGAAGCGCCACCGCGACCGGCTCGCTTCGTTCGGGCTTGTCCTCGACATGGTGCAGCTGCCGTTGTCGTCGCGGCCGATCGAGCAGCAGCAGAGCCCGGATATCCTGACGGCCGGGCCGGACCGCGACCGCCAGATCGAGTCCATCTGCCGCCTGATCGAGCACCTCCGCGAGGCCGAAATCCCGTCGGCCAAGTACAATCTCAACATCATCGGCATTCCGCGCACCAAGGACGAGGCGGGCCGGGGCGGCTTGCGCAATGCCTCGTTTCGCTGGGAGAAGGTCGACCGGAACGCGCCGCCGACAATCGCTGGCGTGCTGCCGGAGGACGAGAACTGGGAGCGCATCGACTATTTCCTCGAACGCGTGATTCCGGTCGCCGAAGAAAACCGCATCCGCCTCGCCTGCCATCCGCACGACCCCTACACGCCGCCGGGGTATCGCGGCGTCACCCGGGTGCTGGGAACCGTCGAGGGGCTGAAGAAGTTCGTCACCATGCACGAGAGCCCGTACCACGGGCTGAACTTCTGTCAGGGCACGGTGGCGGAGATGCTCGACGATCCGGCGCGTGAGATCGCAGACGTGATCCGCTGGTTCGGCGAGCGCAAGAAGCTCTTCAACGTCCACTTCCGCAACATTCGCGGCCGCAAGCTGTCGTTCAGCGAGGTGTTTCCCGACGAGGGCGACATGGACATGTGGGCGTCGATCCGCCTCTACGCCGAACTCGGCTACCCCTACATGGTGATGCCCGACCACGTGCCGCATCTCAGCGGCCCGAGCCCCGACAACGTCGCCTTCGCGTTCTGCTACGGCTATATCGCGGCGCTGCTCCAGGCGGCCGCCGAGCTCTATCCGGCGGCGGTCGAACGCTGAGGCGCGTTCATCGCGCGCCTTGCCGGGCTCCGGCGTGCGGGCTATTGAGGCGAGCGCGGCGCCAAGATCGCGCAACGCCGGGAGGAGCGTGATGATGGGGGATTTCGATTTGCATCGGCGGCATGACACCTGCCGACCGGCCGCGGGCGGGCGCGTCGCGGGATGAAGATCACCTCGGTGAAGACGGCCGCCAGCACCGGCCACTGCATGCACCTTTGGGTGAGGATCGAGACCGACGCCGGGATCACTGGCCTGGGTGAATGCGTCCACGGCGGTCACGCCGCAATCGCCATCATCCAGCACGAGTTCGGGCCGAAGCTCATCGGCCGCGACCCGTTCGCCATCGACGCGCTGTTCGAGGAATTGCGTCGCAGCCGCGTGTTCGAGGGCGGCTTCGCCGGGGCGCTGATCACGGCGCTGACGGGACTTGAGATCGCCCTCTGGGACCTCAAGGGCAAGGCGCTGAAGACGCCGGTCTACGAACTGCTCGGCGGCAAGTTCCGCGACAAGATCCGTGTGTATGCGGATTGCGAAGTCACCCCGGGGATGAACTTCGACGAATGCAAGAAGGTCGTCGACGACGTCCTCGAACGGGGCTTCACGGCCCTCAAGATCGATCTCGATATCGGCGCCTACGGCAAGTACCAGAGCGAGGTCGCCAACTTCGTCAAGGATCCGTTCAACCACACCGCCGGCGAGTGGGAGCACGAGCGCATGGTGCGCCTGGCCGAGATGGTGAAGACGGCGGCCGGCGAGAGCGTCGACGTTGCCTGCGACCTGCACACGCGTCTCGATGTCACCAGCGCCATCCGGCTCGCCAAGGACCTTGAGCAATTCCATCTGATGTGGATGGAGGAGCCGGTGCCGCCGGAAAACGTGGCGGCGATGCGCGAGGTGAAGCGTTCGACCACCACGCCGATCTGCGCCGGCGAAAATCTCTACCTGCGCCAAGGCTATCGCGACCTTCTGGAAAGCCAGGCGGTCGACATCATCATGCCCGACATCCCCAAGTGCGGCGGGCTGTCGGAGTGCCGCAAGATCGCCAACATGGCGGAGATCTATTACGTGCCGTTCGCGCCGCACAACGTGTCCTCGCCGATCGGCACGATGGCCTCGGCGCACGTCTGCGCGACGGTGCCGAACTTCCTGGTGCTCGAGTTCCACTGGCTGCACCGCGACTACTGGGCGACGATCACCGACGGCGGCGAGATCATCAAGGACGGCCACATCGCGCTCTCCGACCAGCCCGGTATCGGGCTGGAACTCAATGAAGCGGTCGCGAAGGCTCACCAGTTCCCGGACACCACCTGGTTCGCTTAAGCGCCCCGCAACCGGGCGCCAAGGAGACATGCCGATGACCACGACGCCCGACATCACGCGTCCGCCGAGGGAATGGGTGGAGGCTCTGCAGCATATCGGGGCCGCCACCACGGCGAGCACCATCGCCCATATGGGAATCCGCAGCCCCTACATGGTCGGGCCGATTGCGCGCAGTCCGGGCAAGGCAATCGCCGGCCCGGCGCTGACGCTGCAGTGCATGCCGAAACGCGAGGATCTGTTCGGCGAGGCGGAGTATGCCGATCCGGAATCGCAGCTTCACCGTCACGTGCTGTACCACACGCAACCCGGCGACGTGGTCGTGGTCGATGCCCGCGGCGACATGAAGAGCGGCATCTTCGGCGACATGATGCTCACCTATTTCAAGGGGAAGGGCGGCGCCGGCGTCGTGATCGACGGGTGCATCCGCGACTATCCCAAGGTGCAACGCCTCGATCTCGGCCTGTGGCTGAACGGCGTGACGCCGAATTACCATGCCCAGACCGACATCATTCCCTACGCGGTCAACGTGCCGGTCGCCTGTGGCGGCGTGTTCGTGATGCCCGGCGACATCATCGTCGCCGACGACGACGGGGTGGTCGTGGTGCCGGTGGCGATGGCCGAGAAGGTCATCGCGGAAGCGTCCGCCCATCACGACTGGGAGGAGTTCTCGCGCGAGCGGCTGTTCGAGGGCGGGGATCTCCGCCGCTACTATCCGCTCCATCCGGACGCCGAGCCGGAGTACGAGGCGTGGAAGAAGAAGAAAGGCAAGGCGACCTGAGGCGGGGCGAGCGCGGCCGTTCGGCCGCCGCAGGCCGGCGTCAGCTCCAGGTCCGGTCCCAGCTCTCCTCGTTGTCCCACCGGTCGGTGGGCTCCCAGATGCCGGTGGCGCCGTCCTGAAGGTGCCCGGCGATCACCGCGTCGTCGATATCGTCGATCCCCAGTCCCGGCCTGTCGGTGACTTCGATGAAGCCGTCCTTGACGATCGGCTTGGGCAGCCCGGTGACGATGTCGTCCCACCAGGGCACGTCGACCGCGTGCTGCTCCAGCGCCAGGAAGTTCTCCGTGGCGACGGCGACGTGAGCGGCGGCCATCGCGGCGATCGGGCTCTCCGCCATGTGGATCGCCATGGCGACGCCATGCTCCTGGGCGGCGTCGCCGATCTTCTTGGTCTCCAAAATGCCGCCGCTGGTCAGCACGTCCGGATGGACCACCGCGATGCCGCTTTTGAGGAGCGGCATGAAATCTTCCTTCAGGTAGATGTCCTCGCCGGTGCAGATCGGCACCGCCGTGGCCTTGGCCAGTTGCTCGTATTGCGCCGTGTATTGCCAGGGGATGACGTCCTCGAGCCAGGCCGGATTGTACTTCTCGACCCGGCGCGCCAGGCGGATGCCGTCGTTGAGCGAGATGTGGCCGAAATGGTCGATGGCCAGTGGAATCT
The DNA here is from genome assembly GCA_963843565.1 of uncultured Alphaproteobacteria bacterium. Classification (GTDB taxonomy): domain Bacteria; phylum Pseudomonadota; class Alphaproteobacteria; order Rhizobiales; family Kaistiaceae; genus DASZQY01. The sequence goes on along the minus strand of CAWJKY010000004.1, from coordinate 321,226 downwards.
CGGGGCCGATCTCGGCGCGCACCTCGGCGAGGTATTGCTCGAGAAGGTCGAGCCCCATGTCGGTGAAATGCAGGCCGCTGAACGGATGGCGGACGTTGTGGACGTCGTAGACGGCGTTGCGGTGGCGGCGCTCGTCGAGTGACTTTGCCGGCATGCGGTGCGGGTTCTCGCGGTAGCTCTCGAGAAGCCCGGTGGGCGCGTTGACCGCGCCGGGGACGTGCATGATCTGGCCGAGGCCAAGATCCATCTTCAGGAAGGTGTAGCCGAGCGCCATGCGCGCCTTGAGCCGCTTGCCGGTCTCCGTGCCGCTTGGCTTGCTTGCGTCGGTGTCGCAGTAGATGCGCACGCGGTCGCGAAACTTGCCGCCGAGCATCTGGTAGATGGGCACGCCGTAGGCCTTGCCGGCGAGATCCCACAGCGCGATCTCGATTGCCGAGACGCCGCCGCCCTGGCGGCCGTGTCCCCCGAACTGCTTGATGCGGCGGAACAGCCGGTCGACGTCGCACGGGTTCTCGCCGATGAGGCGGCTCTTCAGCATCAGGGCGAAGGTCTTGCTGGCGCCATCGCGAACCTCGCCGAGGCCGACGAGCCCCTGGTTGGTAGTGATCTTGACGAGGGACGAGGTGAACGGCGCGCCGGCGATATCCGCGCAGCGAACGTCCGTGATGCGCAGCTCCGAGGGCCGAGAATGTGTGTTGACGGTGTCGAGAACGGTCTTGTCCGCGGTGTCTGCGCTCATGTTTTCGTGTTCCGGATGGGTGGGGGGATGCGCGACATCTGGGTGTGAAGCGAGGGCTGGGGCATGTCTTCTAGCGCACGAAGCAACGGATTCCCACGTTGCCGGACCCCATCAGGCACACCTTGGGTGTTCCCCGACGATATGTCGGACAAGCCGGCGGAATCGCTGAAATGTGCGTGCACGTGGAATTTCCGCTTGCAGATGAAAGCGCTTTCAGGGGAAGCTTGTGCGTGCGATCAGCCACCTCAAAGCAGGGAGAGGTGAAGACCACCCGACGGACCATTGTTAGCCGCACCAAGATTGGCACGTCCGCCGACCGCAAGCATCGAAACATTGGGAGGAAACCGACACAATGATCTCCAAGAAAATCAGCCGCCGAGATTTGCTGCGTACCACTGCGGCAACCGGCGTAGGTCTGTTCGCGGCGGGGAGCGGCCTGTCCGCATTCGCTGCCGATGAAATGGCACTGCCGATGGGATCGGCGGGCAAGCTGACGGTCATCCAGCGCCACGAGTATTTCCCGGAGGCCGAGACCCTCTTCCGTGACCAGGTCACCGCCTTCGCCAAGGCGAACGGCGCCGACCTCGACATTTCGACGACCAACGCTGAATCGTTCGGCGACTTCCTTGGCAAGATGACCGCTGCGGTGAAGGCCGGCAATCCGCCTGACTTCGCCTACACTTCCAACGTCTCGATCGCCCAGCTCAACACGCTCGATCTCGTCGAGGATGTCTCCGATGTCGTCGCCGAGGCCGAGGCCAAGTACGGCAAGCTCATGCCCGGCATCAACGCTGCCAAGACCGGGCAGTTCGACGGCAAATGGAAGTCGATCCCCTACATCGGAAACACGACCGGCTACTTCTTCCGCGGCGACAAGCTGAAGGCGAAGAACATCGACCCCAAGTCGCTCAAGACCTGGAGCGACCGCCGCGAAGCGGCGCTTGCCATTTCCGACCCGGCGAACGGCTTCTACGGTTGGGGCTTCACGCCCAACAAGGGCGGCGACGGCTTCGGCTTCGACACGGCGATCGTCCAGGCCTTTGGCGGTCACTTCACCGACGATACCGGACAGAAGGTGACCTTCAACTCGCCCGAGACGGTGGCCGCGTTCGAGTGGCTCGTCGAGACGTACGACCGCAACGGCAAGTACGCGGCCATGATCCCGCCGGGGATCGAGAGCTGGACGGATACCGGCAACAACGAGGCCTGGGCCGCCGGCAGCATCGGCATGACGCTCAACGCGTTTAGCGTCTACGCCGCGTCGAAGAAGGACAACCTGCCGTTCTTCAAGGACATGCTCGTGCTCCGCGCACCGACCGCCAACAACGGCGACAGCCGCGACGGCGGGCAGGTCGGCGGATGGCTGCATATCTTCAAGGGGGCGCCGAACGTCGATCTCGCCAAGAAGCTGGCGCTCGATCTGCTCGACCCGGCGAACTTCAACAAGATCTCGGCGATCGCGGGCGGCCTGTTCATGCCCGCCTACGAGAACCTGTGGACGCCGGAGCTGATTGCCGCCGATCCCAACTTCGCGATCATCAAGGAGCAGGTCAGTGTCACCGATCCGTTCCTCGGTGCGTCGTGGCCGGCGAAGCCTGCGGCCCAGATCGACGCGATTCGTGCCCAGAGCATCCTGGAGCAGGCGGTTGGCAACGCCATCTCCGGCCGCATGAGCGCGGCCGACGCCGTCAAGGACGGCCATGACAAGATCGTGCAGATCTTCGAAGAAGGCGGGATCATGCAATAGCCCGTTGACCGATTTGCGAGGGCGGCCGCGGCCGCCCTCGCTCCTTCGTGGGCGCCCGGCGAGCTGACGGGGCCCGGCCCGCCCGGTGCTAGATTCGGTTTTGCGGAGACGGCGAATTGGACGGCCAGCTTGAGCTGAGCACACCAGTCATTCAGTCGGGTACGCGGCTGTTCGTGCGGATGCGCCTTGAGGCGATCTTCGGGCGCGATTGGAAGGTCGCTTCGCTGTTCGTGCTGCCGACCGTAATCATCATGGTCGGGCTCATCTTCTGGCCGCTGATCAATGCGGTCCTGATCAGCACGACGACGCTCAACTTCCTGACCGGAAAGACCGTCTACGTCGGCTTCCGCAACTACACGCGCCTGCTGTCCAACAGCGACTACCTTTTTGCTCTTCAGAACACGATTCAGTTCACCTTCTGGTCGCTCGCCGTGAAGTTCGTCACGGGCATGACGATCGCGCTGATCCTCAACAGCCGGCTGCCGGCGCGCGCCCTGCTCAGCGGCATCATGCTCCTGCCGTGGATCGTCCCGGAGATCGTCACGGCGCTCGCCTGGCGGAGTATCTACGATCCGCTCTTCGGGGGCCTCAACCCGATCCTGCACGGGCTCGGCCTCATCGACCAGCCGATCGGCTGGCTTTCCGATTCGCATCTGGCGATGTCGAGCATCATCACCGTGAACATCTGGAAGGGGATTCCCTTCTATACCCTTCTCCTGCTCGCGGGCCTGAAGGCGATCGACCGCGAGCTGCTCGAGGCGGCGGAAGTCGACGGCGCCAACATCGTGCAGCGCTTCCGTCACGTCACACTGCCGGGCTTGCGCTACGTCATCGTCGTCGTCCTGCTTCTGTCGTTCATCTCGACCTTCAACCAGTTCGGCCTGCCCTTCCTGATGACCGGCGGGGGCCCGAGCGGAGCGACGCGCCTTTACTCGATCCTCGCCTACGAGAAGGCGATCGGCTCGCTGCAGTACGGGCCAGGCAGCGCCATTGCGCTGTCCGTCGCGCCGCTGATGGCGGTGATCATCTGGCTGCTCGCCAAGTTCATGCGCCAGGACGACCGCAAATCGCGCGCGCGTTCGAAATCGGGTTTCGGCGATGGCGTCCTCAGGATCCTCGCCCGCGCCTTCAACGGGCTGCTCGATCTCGTCTTCCTGCCGTTCGAGTGGGTGGTCGCGGGCTTCGAGGCGATAGGCGGCGCCTTGCGGCGAATGAGGCACGGCGGCGCCGACACGCCCCTCCTCAGCCGAAGCCAACGCTTGCGCCTCGGGTTGACCGGGCGTCTGCTGGTGCTGTTCCCGATCATGGTCTTCGTCGTCTTCCCGTTCTTCTGGGTGATCGTCACGTCGTTCAAGACGACGTCGCAGATCAGCGCGCGAACTTCGATCTTCTGGCCGGACCCGTTCACGCTCGATCAGTATTCGCAGCTGCTGTTCGGCACCCCGTTCGTGGTCTGGTTCGGTAACTCGATCCTGGTGGCGACGGTCAGCTCGATCATTTCGGTGGTCTTCGCGGCGCTGGCTGCCTACGCGCTGTCGCGCCTGAAGTTCACAGGCGCCGGCCTTCTGACGAGCTTCCTGCTCATCACCTACCTGCTGCCGCAGACGCTGATCTTCATTCCGCTCTATCAGACATTGAGCGACCTCGGTCTGGTCAACACCTACGGCGCGCTGATGCTGACCTATCCGACGTTCCTGCTGCCGTTCGCGACCTGGGTGCTGATGGGATACTTCCGCTCGATCCCGGTCGAACTGGAAGAAGCGGCGATGCTGGATGGCGCGAGCCGCATCTACACCTTCTGGAAGATCGTCCTGCCGCTCGCGGCTCCGGCCACGCTGGCGGTGGCGCTCTTCGCCTTCACGACCGCGTGGAACGAATTCCTGTTCGCGTTCGTGTTCATCACCTCGGAGTCGCTGCGGACGCTGCCGATCGGCCTCCAGTCGCTCGTTTTCGGCGATATCCTGCCGTGGGGGGTGCTGATGGCGGCGTCGCTGATTACGGCTATCCCGGTGGCGCTCCTTTACATCTACGCACAGCGCTTCCTCGCCGAAGGCCTGACGGTCGGGGCGGTGAAGGGCTGAGGCGGATCGATCGTCTTAGGGCGACGATCGGCGGCGCGGGCGCCTGACGCCCGCGCCGTATCTCTTTCGGCGATCGGTGGGTTCTTGAGGGCGGCTGTCAGGCGGCGCGCTTGCGCGACCTGGTCTTGACGTCGGTCTGGAAGATGATGTCCCAGAAGCCGGTGACGACGCCGAAGTTGCCCTTGTCGTCGAAGTTGTGATGCAGCATGTGGCGCCGCTTCAGCCGATAGAAGAAGTGGCCGTTGTCGATCGTCCAGTGGTGGAGGATGTGGTGCACGCCCTCGAACCACAGGTAGCCGAGCATCAGCCCGCCGGTCAGGCCCGCCGTCATCAGCGGATCGAAGATCAGGCGCAGGGGCAGGTAGGTGAGCAGGGCGAAGATGCCCAGGCTCTGCCAGAGCGGAGTCGGGATCAGCGCCCGCTGATGGGCATGGTGATCCTCGTGCTTCTCCTTGATACCGGGGAAGTGGTGGAGGATGTAGCGGTGGAGCAGGTACTCCACGAACGTCCAGAAGACGACGCCTCCGGCGAACGCGCCAATCCAGACCAGCGCGTCGTGACCGGAAGCGCCCTGGAGCGCCCAGGCCGACAGGGCCGCGATCAGCAGCGGGTAAATGACGAACTCGCCGTAGTAGGCAAGCTTGGTCGTCAGCGAGGCGGTTTCAACGGAACTGCTCGTATGAGACATGCCGCGTCCCCGAATCCAGTGTCTGCGCCCGTATTCTAGCCCAGCTTTCGGCCGGGGCGAATGGCTGCGGTGCGCGTGGCCAGTCTCATGCCATTGCCGTGCCAGCCGGGCAAGGGGTTGGGGTCCACCGGGACACCCCCGGCGCCGGGTTTCAGCAGATGCGGGGCAGTTGCTCGCCTGAGAGCATGTCGATGACGCGGGTGGCGCCAAGCGCCCCGCGGGCCGTAACCCGGCCTCGCCGGCCGGCTTCGACCGTGCCGATCCGCCCGGCGCCCGCCGAAACCGGATGGCGGCGCAGGATCTCGACGGCGCGCTCGACCTCGTCGGGCGGCACGAAGGCCACGAAGCGACCCTCGTTGGCGACGTGGAACGGGTCGAGGCCGAGAACCTCGCAGGCCGCCGCGACGTCGTCGCGAACCGGCACGGCGGGTTCCTCGAGCGCGATCGAGAGGCCGGCGGTCTCGGCGATTTCGACCAGTCCCGAGGCGAGGCCGCCACGGGTGAGGTCGCGCAGGCAATGCACCGTGATGCCCGCTTCGAAGAGCGCCAGCACGGGTGCCGCGACCGGCGCGCAGTCGCTCTCGATCTCCGACTCGAAGCCCAGCTGGTCGCGCGCCGCCATCACCGCGATGCCGTGGCGGCCGAGATCGCCGGACACGATCACCGCGTCGCCGGCGCGCACCGCCTGCGGCTCGACCGGCGCCTTGGCCACGACGGTGCCGACGCCGGCGGTGTTGATGAAGATGCCGTCCGCCTTGCCGCGGTCGACGACCTTGAGGTCGCCGGTGACGATGCGCACGCCGGCGGCGGTCGCCGCGTCGCGCATGGAGGCGACGATGCGGCCGAGGAAGGCGGTGTCCAGCCCTTCCTCCAGGACGAACCCGGCGCTCAGGAATTGCGGCCGGGCGCCACACATGGCGAGGTCGTTGACGGTGCCGTTGATGGCGAGGGTGCCGATTGTGCCGCCGGGAAAGACCAGCGGCTGCACGACGTAGGTGTCGGTGGTGAAGGCGACCGGGCCGGCGAGGTCGAGGCGGGCGCCGTCGTGGCGGCGGGTGAGTTCCGGCCCGTCGAAGGCCGGGCGAAAGATCGTGTCGAGCAGGCGCTCCGAAGCGCGGCCGCCGCCGCCGTGAGCGACCTGGATGACCTCGTCGCCGGCCAGCGGCACCGGGCAGGAGAGCGCAAAGTCGATGTCGGTCACCGGCGTGCTACTCGGCCGCTTCGGCGGCTTCCGCGCCGCGGTAGCGATAGTAGGCCGCGCAGGCGCCTTCCGAGGAGACCATGGTTACGCCGAGCGGGTGCTCGGGCGTGCAGCGCGTCCCGAAGGCGGGGCAGTCGATGGGCTTCTTCTCGCCGCAAAGCACCAACCCGGCGATGCATTCGCCGGCGCGCTCCTCGCGCGCCCCGACCGGGCCGAAGCGCGCCTCGGCGTCGTAGGCGCGATAGGCGTCGGAGAGCGCCAGCCCGCTCTCGGCGATCTCGCCGATGCCGCGCCAGCGGCGCGGGACGACCTGAAAGACCTCGCGCATGAGGTGCTGGGCGGGGGCGTTGCCGGCGCGTTTGACCGAGCGGGCGTACTGGTTCTCGACCTCGCCGCGGCCCGCCTCGAGCTGCTTCACGCACATGTAGACGCCCTCGAGGATGTCGAGGGGCTCGAAGCCGGTGACGACGATGGGAACATGGTAATGCGCGGCGATCGGGAAATACTGGTCGTAGCCCATGACCGTGCAGACGTGGCCGGCGGCGAGGAACCCCTGAATTCGGTTGGTGGGCCCGTCGAGGATGGCGGTCATGGCCGGCGGCACCAGCACATGCGAGGCAAGCAGCGAGAAGTTGGTCAGCCCCTCGCGTTTCGCCTGATAGGCGGCCATGCCGTTGGCCGGCGCGGTGGTCTCGAAACCGACGGCGAAGAAGACGACCTGCTTGTCCGGGTTGAGGCGCGCGATGGCGACCGCGTCGAGCGGCGAATAGACCACCCGCACGTCGCCGCCGGCCGCCTTGGCGGACAACAGGTCGGTGTCGGAGCCCGGCACGCGCAGCATGTCGCCGAAAGAGGTGAGGATGGTGCCCGGCCGCCCGGCGATCTCGATCGCCTTGTCGATGTAGTCGACCGGGGTCACGCAGACCGGGCAGCCCGGTCCGTGGATCAGGGTTACCTCGTCGGGTAACAGCTGGTCGAGGCCGTAGCGCACGATGGCGTGGGTCTGGCCGCCGCACACCTCCATGATCTTCCACGGGCGCGTCACCATGCGCCGGATCGCGTCGGCGTAGCGATGGGCGGCGACCGGATCGCGATATTCCTCGCGGTACTTCATGGCGTGCCGCCGGCGGCCAGCTCCGCCTCGATCTCGCCGATGCGCTCGAGGTGCTCGAAGACCTTCTCCGCCTCGCTGGCGTCGATGATGGTGAGCGCGAAGCCGACGTGGACCAGCACGTAGTCGCCGACCTTGGCTTCGGGGGTGTAGGCGAGGTTGATCTGCTTGACGACACCGCCAAAATCGACGCGCGCCGTGCGCATGATCGGATCGTCGCCGGCGATCGACAGGACTTCACCGGGTATCGCGAGGCACATCAGTCGTCTCCTAACGCGTGCTCGGCCCACCAGGCCTGGCCGAGGGCCAGGCCGCCGTCGTTGGGCGGCAGCCGCTGTGGCCAGTAAACGCGATGACCGGCGGCTGCAAGGGCGGCGATCGTGGCTTCGGTCAGGCGGGCGTTCTGGAAGCAGCCGCCACCGAGCGTCACGGTCTCATCCCCAATTGTGGTGGCGACCTCGGCGATGGCAAGGGCAAGGCCGTCGTGAAAGGCGGCGGAGATCACCGCGGGGGCGACGCCGGCGCGGAGATCGGCGAGAAGCGCCTCCAGCGCCGGCTGCCAGTCGAGGATCAGGGGGCCAGCCTCGCGGTGGCGGAGCGCGAAGGGGTAGGGGCTGTCGGGCGGGCCGGCGGCCGCTTCAACCGTGGCGCCGGCCTGGCCCTCGTAGCTGGTGCGCTGGACGAGGTCGAGGAGCGCGGCGACCGCGTCGAACAGGCGGCCGGCGCTCGAGGTCAGCGGCGCGTTGGTGCCGTGCTCGATCATCGCGGCCAGCGTCTCGCGCTCGTTGGCGGTGAAGGTGGCAACCGGTGCGAGGTCGGCCATGGCGAGACCGGCGCGCCCGAAGGCGGCGTGGAGAAGCCCGATCGCCGAGCGGCGCGGCTCGCGGACGGCGCGCTCGCCGCCGGGCAGGGCGAAGGTGCGCAGATGCGCGACCCGTCCCCAGCCGGCGTCGGAGACGCGGATGAACTCGCCGCCCCACACCGTGTCGTCCTCGCCGTAGCCGGTGCCGTCCCAGGCGACGCCCAGAACCGGGGGCGCCAGGTCGTATTCCGCCATGACCGCGGCGACGTGGGCGAGGTGATGCTGGATGGAGAACGACGGCACGCCGAAGGCGGTGGCGGCGTGGGTCGAGTGATAGTCGGGGTGCAGGTCGTGGACGACGCGCCGCGGCCGCACGTCGGCAAGCGCGATCAGATCGGCGACGCCCGTCTCCCAGGCGTCGCGGGCCTCGGGCGTGTCGAGGTCGCCGAAATGCTGGCTGACGAGGATGCCGGCCGGCGCGGTGAGCGCCACCGCCGCCTTCAGGTGACCGCCGAGCGCAAGCGTGCCCGGATCTGCCGGCGAGGCGATCGTCGCCGGCGCGTAGCCACGGGCGCGGCGCAGAAGCATCGGTTTGCCCGCGACGATGCGCGCCACCGAATTGTCGAGCGGGCGCACGATCGGCCGGTCGTGGACGAGGAAGACGTCGGCGATGCCGGCCAGCCGGCGAATGGCCTCCGTCTCGTCGATGACGATCGGCTCGTCGGCGCGGTTGCCGCTGGTGGCGACGACGGGGAAATCGAGATCGGCGAGCAGCAGATGATGGAGCGGCGCATAGGGCAGCATGGCGCCGACGAGATTGCCGGTTGGCGCCACCGATGGCGCCAGGCTGCCGTCGGCACGCTTCGGCAGAAGCACGATTGGCCGCTCGCGCCCGGTCAGCAGTGCGGTCGCGGCGCTTCCGACCTCGGCCTCGGCCCGCACGGCTTCAAGGGTCGCAAACATCACCGCGAACGGCTTGTCGGGGCGCGCCTTGCGTTCGCGCAGCAGCCGCACGGCCGCTTCGTTGCGCGCATCGACCATCAGGTGGAAGCCGCCGATCCCCTTGACCGCGACGATGGCGCCGTCGCGGAGCGCCCGTTCGGCGGCGCCCAGCGCGGCGTCGCGGGTGGCAAGCACGGCGCCGGCCTTGTCCCACAGCACCAGTTGCGGTCCGCACACCGGGCAGGCGTTGGGCTCGGCGTGGAAGCGCCGGTCGCCGGGGTCGTCGTATTCGGCCTGACACTCCGCGCACATCGGGAAGCCGCGCATGGTGGTGCGCGCCCGGTCGTAGGGAAGCTCGGCGATGATCGAAAAGCGCGGGCCGCAATGGGTGCAGTTGGTGAAGGGATAGCGATAGCGCCGGTTCCCGGGATCGAAGGTTTCGGCGAGGCACTCCGGGCAGGTGGCGAGGTCAGGCAGGACGGTGGCGGTCTTCTGCCCGGTCAAGGTGCTGGCGCGAATTTCGAAGCCGGGCTCATGGCGAAGCGCTACAGATGCGGTCGCCACCGACGTCACCACCGCATTCGGCGGCGGCGCGGTGCGCAGGCTCGCGACCAGCCGGTCGATGGCGTCCGGCGATCCTTCCGCTTCGATGGTGACGCCGTCCGGCGTGTTGGTCACCCACCCGGCGAGGCCAAGCCGGGTCGCTTCGCGATAGACGAACGGCCGGAAGCCGACGCCCTGCACCGCGCCTTTCACGTCGAGGCGAACCCGCGCGGCCCGGTCCGCGGCGAGGTCCGACGCGGCGACCGTCATTGGGCCGTCTCGACGTCGATCCCGTTGAGCAGGACGCCGGTGGCGTGCGGGTCGTGGATGTCGCTGGAAGTTTCGGTCGTGATCTCGGCGCCCGCCGCGATGGTGCCGGCGGCGGCGTCCTCGAAGTGCTCGGCGAAATGCTCCGGCGACATGTGGCTGAGGGCGCCGAGCCAGACCGAGACGCCGACCACGGCGGTGGCCTTCTCCTGCTCGGCGGCCTTGAGAATCTGGCGCATGAGATCGGCCATGAGGGCGTGCTCGTGCATGATTCAGGCTCCCGCGTTCAGTTCGGCCAACAGGTCGGCGAGCACCCGCTCGGCGGCCTTGGCGACCGGCTCCGACAGGGGCTCGCCCATGTCGAACGATTCCGCCTCGATGGCGTAGATGATGCAGCGCGCCGGCAGCGTATCGAGGATGCGCGCCAGCTCGATCGATTCGGCGAGACCCACGGCGTGCGACGAGGTGGCGAACATCGGCTGGGGCAGGGGGGCAGCCACCGCGTCGAGGCGGTGAACGGTTCCGGGCGGGGCGCCCGACAGGCCGGCGTCGACGATGATCACATTGTTCTCGCCGGTTAGCAGGTCGAGAAGCTTGGCGGCTTCGCCATCGGTCTCGATGACCTTGGCCTGGCCGTCGACCTTCTCGCGCAGCCGCGTCGCCACGATCCGCCCGACCGCATCGTCACCGCGGTCGGGGTGGCCGATGCCGATGACCAGGGGCGCCGCCACGCCTCAGCCCCGGTCGATCCTGAGATCGAGGAAGTGGGTCGAGCAGGAGATGCACGGATCGTAGTTGCGAACCGTCTGTTCGGCGAGGTGGCGCAGGTCGTCGTCGGGCAGGTCGAGATTGTTGCCGACCAGAATGCGCAGGTCGTCCTCGATGCTCGGCTGGTTCTGCGAGGTCGGCGGCACGATCTGGGCGAACTGGATCTTGCCGGCCTCGTCGAGCTTGTAGCGGTGATAGAGCATGCCGCGCGGCGCTTCGCTGGCGCCGTGGCCGATGCCGGCGCGCCGCTCGACCGGCACGAACGGACGGTCGGGCATCTCGTAGTTGTCGATGATCCTGAGCGCCTCGTCGACGGCGTAGACCGTCTCGACGGCGCGCACGATGATGCTCTTGTACGGGTTGAGCACCGGCGGCGTCAGGCCGACGGCCTTGGCCTCGGCCTTGGCGGTCTCGGAAAGCTTGTCGTAGTTGAGCGCGAAGCGCGCCAGAGGTCCGACGAGATAGGCGCCGCGCTCCTTGATGTGCGAATGGAGCGCCGTCGACTGCGGAACGTGCGATTCCTCGAAGTGGTCGGTGTATTCCTGCACGGAGATGTCGAGGCCGCGGTTGGAGACGATGCGCCCGTCGGCGAGCGGGTACTCGTCGGGGTGGCTCATCGAGACCAGCTCGTAGTCGCGCTTCGCCTCGGGGAAGTCGAAGGTGGAAACCCAGCGCACGGTGGCGATGGCCATGTCGCGGGCACGCTTGAGCTGCTCGCCCATCGCCCGCATGTCGCGCTTGGTGGGCACCTTGTAGAAGCCGCCGACGCGCACGTTGATCGGGTGAACCTCACGCCCGCCGGTGAGCGTCATGAGGCTGTTGCCGATCTTCTTCAGTTCGAGGCCGCGCTTGACGATGTCGCCATGGTCGCGCGCTAGGTCGAGGGCGCTCTCGTAGCCGAGGAAGTCGGGGGCGTGGAGCATGTAGATGTGCAGCACGTGGCTCTCGATCCACTCGCCGCAATAGAGCAGCCGGCGCAATTCGCGGAGCTGGCCGCCGACGGTGACGCCGAGGGCGTCCTCCATCGCGTTGACGGAGCTCATCTGATAGGCGACCGGGCAGATGCCGCAGATGCGCGCGGTGATGTCGGGCGCCTCCGAGAAGGCGCGGCCGCGCAGGAACGCCTCGAAGAAGCGCGGCGGCTCGAAGATGCGGAGCTTGGCGTCTTTCACCTCGCCGTCGCGGATGACGACGGTCAGTGCGCCTTCGCCCTCCACGCGGGCCAGATAATCGACCTTGATCGTCTTACGCGCCATGTCGATCGGCTTCCTCGCGGAACTCGTCCGCGTTGACGTTGAAAGTGCTGTAGACGCGCTTCAGCGCGTCTTCGTTCATGCCAAGAGTGGCGAGATGACGGCTGAGCGACGGTGCGTTGGGCGTCTCCTTCGGCCCGAAGCAGCCGTAGCAGCCGCGATCGAAGCTCGGGCAGAGCGCGCCGCAGCCGGCGTGGGTGACCGGGCCGAGGCAAGGCGTGCCGTGGGCGACGGTAACGCAGACGTTGCCCTTCAGCTTGCACTCGACGCAGACGCTGTGGGCGGGGGTGACGGGCTTGCGACCAGCGAGGAAGGCGCTCAGCACCTCGACCAGCTGCATCTTGTTGATCGGGCAGCCGCGCAGCTCGAAATCGACCGGCACGTGGTTGGCGATCGGCGTCGAGGTGGCGAGCGTCGAAAGATACTCGGGGTGAGCGTAGACCGCCGAGGCGAAGTCGCTGACGTCGGCGAAGTTGCGCAGCGCCTGGATGCCGCCGGCGGTGGCGCACGCGCCGATGGTGATCAGCACCTTCGACTGCTTGCGCACCTCCAGGATGCGCTCGGCGTCGTGGGGCGTGGTCACCGACCCTTCGACCAGCGACACGTCGTAGGGGCCCTTGACCTCGGTGCGGGTCGCTTCGAGGAAGTAGGCGATCTCGACCGCGCCGGCGACCGCGAGCAGTTCGTCCTCGCAGTCGAGCAGCGACAACTGGCAGCCGTCGCAGGAGGCGAACTTCCAGACCGCGAGCTTGGGCTTCTTCGGCGCGCGGGCCATGTCAGATCTCCCTCAGCCTGAACAACCGGCCGAGCCGCGCCCAGGTCGCCACCGGCCCGTCCTTGCAGACGAAATCGGCGCTCAGCTGGCAGTGGCCGCAATGGCCGATGGCGCACTTCATGTTGCGCTCCATGGAGACGTAGATCGCGTCAGGGGGAACCCCGGCGTCCTCCAGTCCAGAGGCGGCGTAGCGCATCATGATTTCCGGCCCGCACACCATGGCCAGCGTATTGGACGGATCGAAGGCGGCGCGGCCGATGAGCGTGGTGACCACGCCGACGTTGCCGCGCCATGTGGCGTCGGCATGGTCGACGGTCACCAGAACCTCGACGTCGAGACGGGTGCGCCACTGTTCGAGTTCACGGCGATAGAGAATTCCGTCGGGCTCGCGCGCGCCGATCATAAGGATGATCTTGCCGTAGCGCTCGCGCTCGGCCAGCAGGCGGTAGAGCGAGGGGCGCAGCGGTGCCAGCCCGAGGCCGCCGGCCACGACCACCACGTCGGAGCCTTCCGCCGCCTCGACCGGCCAGCCTTCGCCGTAGGGGCCGCGAATGCCGAGCGTGTCGCCCTTCTTCAGCCTGGCCAGCGCCTCCGACACCTTGCCGACGGTGCGGATGGTGTGGATGAGCCGCTCGGGCTTGGCCGGGTCGCCGCTGATCGAGATGGCGGCCTCGCCGACGCCAAAGGCGTAGAGCATGTTGAACTGGCCGGGGGCGAAGGCGAAGCCTTCCGCGCCGGGGTCGATGTCCAGGGTCCAGACATCGGACAGCTCGCGGCGCGCGCCGGTCACGCGCGCCACGGCCGGCACCATGGGATCGACCGCCTGGTTCAGCATGGGATCAAGCCGGCTTTCCGTAGATGTCGAGGAGCTGCATGCGGGTCGCCTGGAGGCGGCCGATCAGCAGCGGCACGAAGCGCAGCATCATGTTGTAGCCGACGTCGTGGTCGGTATCGCACTTGCCGCGCAGGCACTTGGCGTCCATGCCGATGGCGCGCACCAGTTCGATGGCGCGGGCATCGTGCATCCATTTGTAGGGGGGCAGCAGCCAGGACACCCCGACGATTTCGCCCTCGCCGGCGGTCTGGAAGGTCAGCCCCTGACGGCCTGGCGCGACCACGTCGAGTGCGACGCGGCCGTGACGGATCAGGTAGAACTCGTCGGCGTCGTCGCCGGTGTGGAAGAGGTACTCGCCGGCCTTGAACACGACGTTGCGCGCGCACCCGGCAAGCAGCGTGACGGTGTCGTCGTCGAGATCCGCGAAGAACGGGTGTTCGCGGACGATCTTTTCCATTCCATCGATCATGCGGCTGCTCCCGGCGCTCTCTGCGGTTCTTCGCGGATGGCGCGCGCTTCTTCGGTGATATCGATGCCGACCGGGCACCAGGTGATGCAGCGGCCGCAGCCGACGCACCCGGAGGTGTCGAACTGGTCCCACCAGGTGGCAAGCTTGTGGGTCATCCACTGGCGATAGCGCGACTTCGGCGAGGCGCGCACGGCGCCGCCGTGGATGTAGGAGAAATCGACGTTGAAGCAGGAATCCCAGCGCTGGGTGTGCTCCGCTTCGCCGCCGGTCAGGTCGCTGGAGTCTTCTGTGGAGGTGCAGAAGCACGTCGGGCAGACCATGGTGCAGTTGCCGCAGGTGAGGCAACGCCCGGCGACGTCTTCCCAGCGTGGATGCTCCAGATTGGTGAGCAGCAGGTCGTGCAGGCTGTCAGTCTCGAGCTTGCGGCCCATGTGGGCGGCGGCGTTGTGAACGGCCGCGTCGGCTGCGACGCGGTCGACTTCGGTGGCCGCCCGCTGGGGAAGCGCGGCGAGGATGGCGCGACCGTCGTCGCTGCCGATTTCGGTCAGATAGACGCGCTCGCCGCCGACCACGATCTCGGTCAGCGACAGGTCATAGCCGGCCCTGGCCTTCGGGCCGGTGTCCATGGAAACGCAGAAGCAGGTGCCGCCGGCCTCGCCGCAGTTGACCGCCACGATGAAGGCGTTCTCGCGACGGGCGCGGTATTGGGGGTCGGGATATTTGCCACCCAGGAAAACGCGATCCTGGATGCCGATGGCGGCAAGCTCGCAGGCGCGCACGCCGATAAATGCGAAGCGGGTGTCGGGCTCGGGTTCGGGGGTGACGGCGATGCCGTTGGCGTCGCGGCTGGCGCGCCACAGGCTGCGGCGCGGCGGGTGCAGGTACTTCTTCCACGATTGCGGGCCGACCACGTAACCGAACAGGGCGTCGTCGTCGCGGCGCTTCAGCCGGTAGGTGGCGCCCTCCTGCTCGTCGGTCCAGCCGGCGGGCAGGTCGTCGACGCCGTCGATGTCGTCGTAGACGATCGCCTGGTCGCGCACCGTCGGTCCGCAGACGCGGTAGCCGGCGGTGGCAAGTGCCGCGATCAGCCCCTGCAGGCCGTCGCGGGTCAGAACAACACTCTCGGAAGTGTTCACGGATTCATCCATGTGAGCGGCCATTGGAGGCGATGATTCCACACTTGCGTCGACGATGGTAGGTCAAGGGACGAAGTCCCTGGGCCGCATCTGGTCAAATCGATGCGCCGCCCCAGAGTGTTGCCTTTCTGCCTCGTTGACCTGGATGGATCGAAGCCGTGGCGCAACCTGCATCGGGGCGCGCGGCGCTCCCTTGACGCGGATCAAATCGATGTCGGTTCGGGCTGGATGAAGTGTCGCGGGCCACGCGGCGACATGGCAACCGGGCACTCGAATCAACGGTAAAGAGATCGCAAACGCCGGCACGTGCGTCGGCCGCGGTGACCCGTGTCCTAGAAGACCGCCCGTCCGGCCCGCACGCGCTCGCGCGGCGCGGCGAACGGCGCGAGCGCAGGTTTTCCGATTCACGGATGAAGCGCGGATCGCCGGTGGGTGGTATCGCCGCGCCCCGGCACGATGCTAGAAGACCTCCCGTCCGCAACGATTCCCGGGTAAGGGCGCTACCCTACGTGTCGCTGTTCGAACTCACCGCCGTCCTGTTCACGCTGACCGCCGCCTTCGCGTGGCTGAACCACCAGTTCATCCGGATGCCCAACTCCATCGGGCTTCTGGTCATGGGGCTGGTCAGTTCGCTGCTGCTCATCGGGGTCAACTTCGTCTTTCCGGGGGCGGGCGTCGCCGACCAGGTCGCCGCCGTCATCGGCCAGGTCGATTTCTCCCAGGCGCTGCTTCAGGGGATGCTCGCCTATCTGCTGTTTGCCGGCGGGCTGCACGTCGATCTCAACCATCTCAAGCGGCGGGCGCTGGTCGTGTCGACCATGGCGACCGTCGGCGTCGTCATCTTGACGGCGATTGTCGGCGTCGGATTGTGGCTGATCGCGGCCGCCCTCGGCGTGTCGCTATCGCTGCCGTGGGCGCTGGTGTTCGGCGCCCTCATCAGCCCGACCGACCCGATCGCCGTGCAGAGTACGCTGAAGTCGGTGGGTGCCCACCCGATGCTCGACATCGACATGACCGGCGAGTCGCTGCTCAACGACGGTGTCGGCGTGGTGGTGTTCACGGCGCTTCTGGCGATCGCGCTCGAACCGGCCGGCGAGCTGACCCTGGCGGAAGTCGTCGGCGAGTTCGTTGTGGAGGCCTTTGGCGGCGGCTTGCTCGGGTTCCTCACCGGCTACCTCGCCTACCGCGCCATGCGGCGCATCGACGACTATGCCATCGAGGTGCTGATCTCGCTGGCGCTGGCGACCGGCACCTACGCGCTGGCCAACGCGCTCGGCATGAGCGGCCCGATCGCGGTGGTCGTGGCGGGCCTGCTCATTGGCAACCGCGCCGCGGAAGACGCCATGAGCGAGGAAACCCAGCGCTACATGTTCGGCTTCTGGACGCTGCTCGACGAAATCCTGAACTCCGTCCTGTTCCTGCTGATCGGCCTCGAAGTGCTGGTGCTGCGCTTCGACCTGTCGTTGACCGGCATCGTGGTGCTCGCTGTCCCGCTGGTGCTGGCGGCGCGCTTCGTCTCGGTCCTGCTGCCGGTCGCCGTCTTGCGCGTCACGCAGACGTTCGTGACGGGAACCGTGGCGGTGCTCACCTGGGGCGGCGTTCGCGGCGGCATCTCGATCGCGCTGGCGCTGTCCCTGCCGGAAGGCCCGGCGAAGGGCATCATTCTCGCCTGCACCTACGCGGTGGTCATTTTCGCGGTGATCGTGCAGGGGCTGACGCTCGGCGGGGTGATCAGGCGCGTCGGCGCCGGCATGCCGGCGACCTAGGGGTCACACCGCCAGGTAGTCGGCGCGCAAGTCCGCGTTGTCGAGCACGTGGCGGGCGTCGCCGTTGAAGACGACCTGGCCCATGTCGAGGATGACGGCGCGGCTGGCGAGCTCGAGCGCGGCGATGGCGTTCTGCTCGACGATGATGGTGGTGATGCCCTCCGCCTTGATGTCGGCGACGATCTTCTCGATCTCGTGCACGATCACCGGCGCCAGCCCCTCGTAGGGCTCGTCGAGGAGCAGGAGCTTGAGTTCGCGGGCCAGCGCGCGGGCGACCGCAAGCATCTGCTGCTCGCCGCCGGAAAGCGTGGTCGCCTCCTGCTTGCGGCGTTCGGCGAGACGGGGGAAATGGTCGTAGATGCGTTCGATCGACCAGCCCAGGGGCTTGGCGACCTGCGCCAGGTGCAGGTTCTCCTCGACGGAGAGCCCGCCGATGATGCGCCGGTCCTCGGGCACCAGCTGGATGCCGGCCTGCGCCGCCTGATGGGAGGCGAGCGGGTGGATCGGCTTGCCGCCCAGAACGATCTCGCCCCTGGTCAGCGCCGGGCTGTCGGTGCGGGCGATGGTGCGCAGCGTCGAGGTCTTGCCGGCGCCGTTGCGGCCGAGCAACGCCAGAATCTCGCCCTCTCGAACCTCGAACGAGACGCCCTGAACGATGTAGCTCTCGCCGTAGTAGGCGTGAACGTCGCGGCAGGCGAAGTAGGGCTCCGCCGCGGGTGCCGCGGCAGGACCGGCGGGGGTGGCAGTCTCGGTGGCGAGCGTCACAGGTGGGCGCCTCCGAGGTAGGCTTCCTGCACGATCGGGTCGCCGCGCACCTCGTTGGGGGCCCCGTCGGCGATGATGCGGCCCTGGGCGAGCACCGTCACCCGGTCGGCGAGCGAGAAGACGACATGCATGTCGTGCTCGATGATGACGTTGGTCATGCCGCGCGCCTTGATCTTCTGGAGCAGATCGATCGTGCGGTTGGTGTCGAGGCGCGACATGCCGGCGGTCGGCTCGTCGAGGAGAAGCAGGCGCGGCGACTGGACGAGCGCCATGGCGAGTTCGAGGCGGCGCTTGTCGCCGCGCGACAGGCTGCCCGCCTCGTGGTCGAGCCGCTCGTGCAGGCCGACGTCTTCCAGCGTCGCCACCGCCTGGTCGCGAAGCTCGGCCTCGTGGCTGACGTTGCGCCACAGGTGGATGCGGAAGGCGCCGTCGCGCTTGGCGAAGGCGGGGATCATGACGTTGTCGAGCACGGTCAGGTCGGCGAAGATTTCCGGCGTCTGAAAGACGCGCGCCACGCCGAGCTGGTTGATCTCGTGGGGCGCCTTGCCGGTCAGGGTCTGGCCGTCGAAGACGACGGCGCCGGAGTCGGGGGCGATGCGCCCGACGCAGATGTTGAGCAGCGTCGATTTGCCGGCGCCGTTCGGCCCGATGATCGCGCGGGTCTTGCCCTCCTCGATCTCGAGATCGATGTCGGAGAGGGCATGCAGGCCGCCGAAGCTCTTGTGCACGTCGGCGACGTGCAGGACGACATTGCCGGGGTGCATCAGGGCCATGGCGTCACTCCGCGGGCTGCTGGACGGCCGGGCCCATGGAGCCCGGCGTGCCGCGGTTGAACAGGCGCCCGACGCGGCGCACCGCCTGCATGATGCCGCCCGGCTGGAAGATCACGATGAGCATGAAGACGATGCCCAGCGTCAGCTGCCAGCCGCCGCCGACGAACAGGCCGGTCACCGCGACCACCGCGTCGCGGATCGGGCCGGGCAGGAGCGAGAAGATGTCCTGCAGGGTCTGGTCGTTGAAGGCGGAGAAGATGTGCTCGAAATACTTGATCACGCCGGCGCCAAGCAGCGGGCCGATCAGCGTTCCGGCGCCGCCCAGAATGGTCATCAGAACAACCTCGCCGGAGGCGGTCCATTGCATGCGCTCGGCGCCGGCGAGCGGGTCGGTGATGACCAGCAGCGAACCGGCGAGGCCGGCGTACATGCCCGACAGCACGAAGGCGGCGAGCGCGTAGGGGCGGGTGGCGAAGCCGACGTAGCCCATGCGGTTCTGGTTGGAGCGGATCGCCCGCAGCTCCAGTCCGAAGGGCGAGCGGAACACCCGCAGCGCGATGAAGAAGGCGACGATGAGCGCCACCGCGCAGAAGTAGAAGCCGGCCCAGCCGTCGAGGTGGAGGCCGAAGAGCTCCGGCGTCGGCAGGCTCTCGGAGTCCGCCCAGCCGAACAGCGCGTCGAGGACGTGGGGGTCGCCGCGCACGACGCGCAGGCCGGTTTCGCCGTTGGTGATCGGGGTGAGCACCGAGTAGGCGAGGCTGTACGACATCTGCGCGAAGGCCAGCGTCAGGATCGAGAAGTAGATGCCCGAGCGGCGCAGGCTGATGAAGCCGATGACGAGGGCGGCAACGCCGGCAAGAACAACCGCGAAGACGATCGCCGGCAGGGCGTTCATCGACAGGAGCTTGAACGACCACATGGTGGCGTAGGAACCGACGCCGAGGAACGCGGCGTGGCCGAACGACAGGTAGCCGGTCAGGCCGAACAGGATGTTGAAGCCGACGGCGAAGATCCCGTAGATCGCGAAGCGCTGAAGGAGGTCGGGATAGCCGGCGCCGAGCGGCGCCAGCCACCACGGCATGGTCAGCACGACCGCGGTGAAGACCACCATCGCCACCCAGTCGTGATGAAGACCGCTGCGCGACATGGGCTCAGGTCTCCATGATGCCGGCGCGGCCCATGAGGCCCCGCGGACGCAGCAGCAGCACGATCACCGCGACCAGATAGATGACGATCTGGTTGATGCCCGGGATGATGCGCATGACCTCGGTGGTCGAGGCGAACGACTGCAGGATGCCGAGCAGGAAGCCGGCGAGGACCGCGCCGGGAAGCGAGCCCATGCCGCCCACCACGACGACGACGAAGGACAGCACCAGGAACTCCATGCCCATGTGGTAGTCGGGCGAAACGATGGGCGCGTACATGACGCCGGCGAGCCCGGCGACAACGGCGGCGAGGCCGAAGACGATCGAGAAGCGCTGGGTGATGTTGATGCCGAGCAGGCCGACCATCTCACGGTCGCGCATGCCGGCGCGCACTACCATGCCGTAGGTGGTGAACTGCAGGAACGCGAACACGCCGCCGATCACGATGGCGGAGAATGCGAAGTAGATCAGCCGCCACCAGGGATAGACGACGCCGGCGCCAAGGCCGATCCACGCGCCGATGTCGGCGCTGCCGGCGAAGGCGGGCGGCGCCGGAACGGGAACCGGGTTGGCGCCCCAGAAGGCCTTGATGATCTCCTGGAAAACGATCGCCAGACCGAAGGTGACGAGGATCTGTTCGGCGCCGGTGCGCTTGTAGAAATAGCGGATAAGCCCGCGTTCCACCGCCAGACCGATCCCCAGCATCACGGGGATGGCGAGCAGGATGGCGAGCGGCGCGGAATAGTCGATGATCGTCTGGCCGGGATCGCCGAGCCAGATCTTCAGGTACGGCACTTCCTTGAAGGCGGCGAAGGCGGTGACGCTGGGATCCTGAATCTTGGTCGACAGGGTCAGCACCTTCTGGAAGGCGACGGAGCAGAAGGCGCCCAGCATGAACAGCGCGCCGTGGGCGAAGTTGACGACGCCGAGCGTGCCGAAGACGAGTGTCAGCCCCAGCGCGATGAGGGCGTAAGCGCCGCCCTTGTCGAGGCCGTTCAGAAACTGAATGAAGATCGCGTCCAGCATGGTCCCCACCCGCCGCAGGCACGGGTCTTATCTACATTGAATCCGTACGCGCGCGAACCCGAATGAAAAATGGCCGGCCGCCCCCGCGAGGACGGCCGGCCAGATGTCTCCGCTACGACTAGCCCGGCACGTAGGGGCCGAGCTCCGCCTTCCCATCCGGGTTGAAGTCCGGGATGTTCGGGTCGTAGGTGACCTGCGCGGCCGGCACGACCTTGACGATGTTGAGCAGGTCGAACTGGTTCGAGGGGTTCTCGTTGCCCTGGACGACCAGCACATCCTTGAAGCACTGATGGTCTTCGGCGCGGTACACGGTCGGACCGTTGCCCATGCCGTCGAACTTCAGCCCTTCCAGCGCCTTGATGACCGACGGCGGATAGAAGGTGCCGGCCGTCTCCACGGCGTTGGCGTAGAGCAGCGCCTGCACGTAGCAGGTCTGCGCCGCCTGCGAAGGCGGTGCGCCGTAGACCGAGCCGAACGACTGGGTGAACGCCTTGGTGGCGTCGTCGGGCAGCTTGTAGTTCCAGTTGGACGTGCCGAGGATGCCCTTGATGGCATCGCCGGCGCCGGCCGCCATCAGCTCGGAGATCAGCGGCACCACGATCTCGAACTTCTTGCCGTTCGCCATCTTGTCGCGCAGGCCGAACTGAACGGCTTGCGTCAGCGAATGGATCATGTCGAAGCCGTAGTGGTTCAGGATCAGCACGTCGGCGCCGGAGTTGAGGACCGGCGTGATGTACTGCGAGAAGTCAGGCGCGCCGACCGGGGTGCGGACGGTTGCCTGGGTCTTCCAGCCGAGCGCCTCGGTGGCGTCCTTGATCGACTTCTCCTGGGTCCAGCCCCAGGTGTAGTCGCTGGTCAGGTGGTAGGCGACGCGGTCCTTGCCGTATTGCTCGCCGAGAATCGGCCCGAGCGCCTGGCCGGACATGTAGGCGTCGAAGAAATGGCGGAAGCCATAGCGGCGACGGTCCTTGCCGGTGGTGTCGTTGGAGTGGGTGAGGCCGCACATGAAGATGATGCCGGCTTCCTGGCAGAGCGACTGCACGGCGACGGCGACGCCCGACGACGAGCCGCCGGTGACCATGATGGCGCCGTCCTTCTCGATCATCTGCTTGGCAGATGCGCGGGCGGCGTCCGACTTGGTCTGGGTGTCGCCGGTGACGAACTTCACCTTCTTGCCGAGGATGCCGTTCCCCTTGAGCGCCTTCGGCGACATGGTGTTCAGCATGCCGCCGTCACCCTCGCCGTTGATGTGCTGAACGGCGAGCTGGTAGGCCTTCAGCTCGTCCTTGCCTTCGTCGGCGTAGGCGCCGGTCTGCGGCACGTTGAAGCCGAAGGTGACCGTCGAACCCGACGTCGCCTTGGGGAAGTTCCCAATCGGCATTTCATCGGCCCAGGCGTCCCGCACGAAGTGCAGCGGTCCGACTCCGGACAGGCTGAGCGCGCCAAGGCTGGCGGAAGTGGCGAGCGTCCCCTTCAGGACGGCGCGCCGCGAATACGGCGTAACGAGCCGCGACTTGCGGTCTGTCATGGAAGTCCTCCGAGCGTTTCCCGTTTCCCTTGCCGGACGGGCCGGCAGTCTTCTTATGCGTTCTCTTGCGAGGCGGCGAGCCTAGCATCGGCTGTCAATGGTTCAATAACGTACTGAAATTACAGACTTTGTTTGTCAATTTGTTGCGGAGCGCGCGGTAATCCTGTAAAAATGTGACAGGGAGGACGGCGATGGCGCGGGCGCCCGTCGGTCAGCGGATTCGCAAACGACGCCAAGAGCTTGGCCAGTCGCAAACGGCGCTCGCCAGGCGCGTTGGCATCTCGCCGAGCTACCTCAACCTCATCGAGCACAACAAGCGCGCCATCGGCGGCGCGCTGCTCAATCGCATCGCCGAGGCGACCGGGCTCGACAGCCGCGCGCTCGCCGGTTCCGAGGAGGCGCGGTTGATCGCCGAGCTCGGCGAGGTGGCCGCTGATTCGGCGCTGGTCGGGGGGCTGGGGCCGGAAGACGCCGGCGACGTGGTGGCGACCAGCCCCAAGGCGGCGCGCGCCATCCTGGCGCTCTACCGGGCCTACCGCGAGGCGCGGCTCAGGACCGATCTCATCGGCGAACGGCTCGGCGAAGATTCATTCCTCGCCGAGGCGAGCAACCAGATCCTGGCGCTGATCACCACCATCCACGCCTACTCGCAGATCCTGAAGGATCACGGCGACCTCACCGAGGCCGACCGCCACCGGTTCGTGGCGACGCTCGCCGAGGAGAGCGAGCGGCTCGCCCAGCGCGCCGGCGACATGTTCGATTTTCTGGGCGGGCGCGGCGCGCGCCGGCCACGCCCGGCGCCGCGCGAGGAGGTCGAGGACTTCCTGTCGGATCGCGCCAACTATTTCCCCCGTCTGGAGACCGCCGCCGACGAGACGCTGTCGGTCCTGAAGGGCGCGCCGACGGTGGAGGCGCTGTCGGCGCACCTCAAGCGCCGCCACGCCATGGCCGTCGAACAGGTAAGCGCCGACGAACTGCCGGTCGGCGGCGAGCGCGTCGCGGGGCGACGCTTTGCACTCGCCGACGATCTCGACCGGGTGAGCGTGCGTTTTCGCCTCGCACGGTTGATCGGCACGCTGGAGTACGGCGAGGCGCTCGACGAGATCGCCGAAGGTGCAGCGCTTTCTTCGGTGGGCGCCGCCGGCCGCCTCGGCAAGGTGCTGGCGAGCTACTTCGCCGGGGCGCTGATCATGCCGTACGCGCCGTTCTTCCGGGCGGCGGAGGAAATGCGCATGGACCTGTCGCGCCTCGGCAACCGGTTCGACACGAGCTTCGAGCAGGTCTGCCACCGGCTGACGACGCTGCGCCGGCCGGGCAGCGAAGGGGTGCCGCTGCATTTTCTGCGTACCGATGTCGCCGGCAATATTTCCAAGCGCTTCTCGGTCTCCGGCCTGCGCCTGCCGCGCTACGGCGGCGCCTGTCCGCGCTGGATCGTCCACCACGCCTTCGCGTTTCCCGGCCGCATCGTCACCCAGGTCGGCCGGCTTCCCGATGGCGAGATGTACTTCTGCGTGGCGCGAACCACGGCCGGCGGCGGTCGCGCCGAGTCGCCGCGCGCCAACCATGCGGTCATGATCGGGGCCGGGATCGCCCATATCCGCCGTTTCGTCTATGGCGACGGGGTCGATCCGGACGGCGTCCGTCAGGCCGAGCCGATCGGCATCACCTGCCGCCAGTGTCCGCGCGAGGATTGCGTCCAGCGCGCGCTGGAGCGGGCGCCGGTGCTCGGCGCCCCGGCGGGGCTTGCCGAGGCGCGGTGACAGGGAGGCGGCGGAACGGTATCATCCGCTTGACAAGAATAAAGAAATGCCGGGCCGGACCGGAATGGGGAGCGACATGGCGGCATCCATTCTTGTTGCTGAGGATGAGCGCAACCTGGTCGAGGCGCTCTCTTTCATCATGCGTCGCGCCGGCTACACGGTGAACGTCGCCCATGACGGGCCGACCGCCGTGGAGATGACCCGCAAGCTTGGCCCCGATCTCGTGTTGCTCGACATCATGCTGCCCGGCCTCGACGGCTTCGAGGTGGTCGAGCAGATTCGCCTGGCGGCGCCGGCGCGGCCGCCGCGCATCGTCATGCTGACCGCCAAGGGCCACGAGAAGGACCGTCGCAAGGCGCTGGCGCTCGGGGTCGACGATTACGTCACCAAGCCGTTCTCGAACGGCGACGTGGTTCAGCGGGTGCGCGCCCTGCTCACGGCTTGAAAGGCGCAGGCATGGCAGACAGGCCGGTCGAACTCAGGCGCGAGAGCCGCTACGCCGACCGCGCGCTGGTGCTGACCGTGGCGACGCTGATCCTTCTGACGCCGCCGATCCTGTCGATCTTCGACGTGCCGGTGCTGATCCTCGGCGTGCCGCTGCTGCATGTGTACGGCTTCACGGTGTGGCTGGCGGCGATCGTCTGCGGCTTCCTGATCGCCAAGCGCACGACCTACGACGATACTCCGGGAGGCGGCGCGCCGCCGCCGCCGCCCGGCGAACCCGGCAACGGGGCGTGATCCATGTGGACGACGCCCGCCACCGTCGTCGTCGTCGCGCTTGCCTATCTCGGCCTGCTGTTCGCGATCGCCTGGTATGGCGACCGGCGCGCCAAGCTCGGCCGCAGTTTGATCCGTTCGCCGATCGTCTACACCTTCTCGCTCGCCGTCTATTGCACGTCGTGGACCTTCTACGGCGCCGTCGGCACGGCGGCGCATCGCGGCATCGAGTTCGTGACCATCTACACCGGCCCGACGGTCGTCTTCCTCGGCTGGTGGTTCCTGCTGCGCAAAATCGCGCGCATCTCCAAGACGCAGCGCATCACGTCGATCGCCGATTTCATCGCCTCCCGCTACGGCAAGAGCGCCGTGCTCGGCATGACCGTCACGGTCATCGCGCTGGTCGGCACGATGCCCTACATCGCGTTGCAGCTTAAGGCGGTGTCGAGCACCTTCGCAGTGCTGGTCAACTACGACCGTTTCGCCGATCTGGCGGTGGCGCTGTCGGAGAAGCCGCCGGCGATCCTGGTCGATGCCGCGTTCCTCACGGCCGTCGGCATGGCGATCTTCGCCATCCTGTTCGGGACCCGCCACATCGATGCCAACGAGCATCACGAGGGGATGGTGGCGGCCATCGCCTTCGAATCGTGCGTCAAGCTGCTGGCCTTCCTGGCGGTCGGCCTGTTCGTCGTGTTCGCGCTCGGGCCGGGGCTCGGCGTCGGCGCCACCGAGGCGCTGCAATCGTCGGCGATGAAGGGCCTGGCGACGCTGCCGGAGGGCGACGCCGGCCGCTTCCTCGCCATGACGCTGCTGTCGATGACGGCGATCATCTGCCTGCCGCGCCAGTTCCACATCGCCATCGTCGAGAACGTCAACGAGCGCCACATGGCGACCGCCTCGTGGCTGTTTCCGTTCTACCTGCTCTTGATGTGCGTCTTCGCGCTGCCGATCGCAGCGGCCGGCCTGACGCTGCTGCCGCAGGGCGCCGACTCCGATTTCTTCGTCCTGACCGTGCCCATGTCGCAGGGCCAGCATGCGCTCGCCATGCTCGCTTTCATCGGCGGCCTCTCATCGGCAACGGCGATGGTTGTGGTGGAGGCGATCGCGCTGTCGACGATGGTGTGCAACGACCTGGTCATGCCGGTGCTGCTGCGCATCAAGCGGCTGAAGCTCGACGCCGCCGGCGATCTCACCCGGCTCCTGCTGTTCATCCGGCGCGCCGGTATCTTCGCGGTGCTGCTCCTCGGTTACGCCTACTATCGCGTCACCGGCGAAGCCGGCGCGCTCGCCCAGATCGGCCTCGTCTCGTTCGCGGTCGCCGCGCAGCTGGCGCCGGCGATCGTCGGCGGCCTGTTCTGGCGGAACGCGACGCGGCGCGGCGCCCAGACCGGTCTCATTCTGGGCTTCCTGACCTGGGCCTACACCATGCTGGTGCCGCTGCTGGCGCGCAGCGGCGTCCTGCCCCTGTCGATCCTCGACGGCCCGTGGGGGATCGCCGCGTTCCGGCCGGAGGCGTTGTTCGGCTTGGGCGGATGGGATTCGCTCGCCCACGCGCTCTTCTGGAGCATGACCGCCAACCTTGGCGGCTTCATCCTGGTTTCGCTGTTCTCCCATCAGGACACCATCGAGCGCATCCAGGCCATCAACTTCGTCGATGTCTTCCGCCGCCCGCCGGGCGAAGCGGAAATCTGGCGGCGCTCGGCTGCGACCGACGACCTCTATGCGCTGCTTCAGCGCTTCATCGGGCCGGAGCGCGCCGCGCGTGCCTTCCGCGACTACGCCGATACGCGCGGCGAGCCGATCGGTGAGCGTCTCGAAGCGGACGCCGGGTTGATCGCGTTCGTGGAGCGGATGCTGGCGGGCAGCGTCGGCGCCGCTTCGGCGCGTGGCATGGTCGCCTCGGTCGCCAAGGGCGAGCCCCTGCGCTTCGACGAGGTCATGGCGATCCTCGAGGAAACGCGGCAGGTGATCGCCTACAGCCGCGAACTGGAGCAGAAGTCCCGCGAGCTCGAAGCAACGGCGCAGGAACTCACCCGCGCCAACGCGCAGCTCAAGGAGCTCGACCGGCTGAAGGACGACTTCCTGTCCACCGTCAGCCATGAGCTTCGCACACCGCTTACCTCGATCCGCACCTTCTCGGAAATCCTCAGCGACCGCGACGGCGTGTCGCCAGAGCAGGGCGAGCGCTACCTCGCCATCATCCAGAGCGAGACGCAGCGGCTGACGCGCCTGCTCGACACGATCCTCGATCTCACCCGTCTGGAGCAGGGCCAGGCCGACTGGAGCATGGCCGAGGTCGATCCGGCGGCGACCCTCGAGGACGCGGTGGCGGCGACCGGCGGCCTCTTCCGCGATGCGCGCACCGAGTTGGCCGTCGACATCGCGCCGGCCGACCGGCCGGTCAGCGCCGACCGCGACCGGCTCATGCAGGTGTTCATCAACCTGCTCTCGAACGCCGCCAAGTTCGCCGATCCCGATCGCGGCCGCGTCGAGGTGAAGGGCAGGGCGGTCGGCGGCGACTACGTGGTCGAGGTCACCGACAACGGCGAAGGGGTGAGCGCGCAGGACCGCCAGATCATCTTCGAGAAGTTCGCCAAGGCGCGCGACCGCAACACCGGCCGCCCGTCGGGGAGCGGCCTCGGCCTGACCATCTCGCGCCATATCGTCGAGCACCATGGCGGGCGCATCTGGCTCGATTCGCCGGCCGGCGTCGGCGCGACCTTCTGCGTCTCGCTGCCGTTCGCGGCCGCCGCGGAGGCCCGCGCCAAGGCGCGGCCGGCGACAGCCGTCGCCTTCGAGGGGGCGAAGTAGGGTGCCGGCGCCGGATGCCGCTTTTTCGGGCATCCGGGCCTGCGTGTTCGATGCCTACGGAACGCTGTTCGACGTCGCGTCAGCCGCCAGGGCGTGCAGCGACGTGCTCGGCGCGGACGCGGCGACCCGGCTTGCCGCGATGTGGCGCGACAAGCAGCTCGACTACACCTGGTTGCGCGCCGCGCAGGGGCGCCACGCCGACTTTCGCCAGGTGACCGCGGACGCCCTCGACTTCAGCCTCGAGGCGCTGGCCATCGACGCGCCGGGTCTGCGTGATCGGCTGATGGCGCTCTACATGACGCTGTCGCCCTATGAGGAAGTTCCCGACGTGTTGACACGCCTCAAGGCGGCGGGAATGCGGATCGCCATTCTGTCCAACGGCACGCCCGCCATGCTGGCCGCCGCGGTCGAATCAGCTGCCATCGGGGCCTTCATCGACGAGACGCTCTCTGTCGAGGCGGTGGGTGTCTACAAGCCGCATCCGGCGGTTTACCAGTTGGCAGTCGAGCAGCTTGGCGTGCGTGCCGAAGAAATAAGCTTCCAGTCGTCGAACGGATGGGACATTCACGCGGCATCTGCCTTCGGTTTGCGCACGGTGTGGTGCAATCGCACCGGGCAGCCGCGCGAGCGGCTTCCGGGCGCGCCGGATCGCGAGATTGCAACGCTTCGCGAACTTCCATCCATTCTAGGTTTCGACGTTTGACGCGGCCGCTCGACTGGCGCAAAACCCGTCCGGCTTTTCCCCCAAGGCTCTCCCCCCGATGACCACCCGAAATTTCGATGCTCTGTTCGAACCGAAATCGATCGCGCTGATTGGAGCAAGCAACCGTCCCGGCTCGGTCGGCGCAGTGCTGGCGCGCAACCTGTTCAGCGCCGGGTTCGACGGTCCGATCCTCACGGTGAACCCGCACGAAGAGGCGGTTCACTCGACGCTCAACTACCACTCGGTCGCCGATCTGCCGCTCGATCCCGAACTGGCGGTGATTGCGACGCCGCCCGAAACGGTTCCCGGGCTGGTCGCCGAGCTGGGCGCGCGCGGCTGTCGGGCCGCGGTGGTGGTGACCGCCGGCTTCGGCGAAGGCGACCGGGCCCACGGCCAGGAACTGCGTGAGCAGATGCTGGAGGCGGCCAAGCCGCACCTGTTGCGTATCGTCGGGCCGAATTGCCTGGGCTTCATCTCGCCGGGCAAGGGGATCAACGCGAGCTTCGCCCATCTGACGCCGAAGGCCGGCGACCTTGCCTTCGTCAGCCAGTCGGGCGCCATCGCCACGGCCATGCTCGACTGGGCGGATGCGCGCGGCGTCGGCTTCTCGCACGTCATTTCGCTCGGCGACATGGCCGACGTCGATTTCGGCGACCTCCTCGATCACCTCGCCCTCGATCCGGCGACCCGCGCGATCCTGCTTTACGTCGAGAGCATCACGGAAGCCGCCAAGTTCATGTCGGCGGGCCGCATCGCGGCGCGCACCAAGCCGGTGCTGGTCATCAAGTCGGGGCGCAGTTCGGCCGGTGCCGCGGCGGCGATGTCGCACACCGGCGCGCTCGCCGGGTCAGACCTGGTCTACGACGCCGCTTTCCGGCGCGCCGGCATGCTGCGCGTGTTCGAGCTGCGCGAGCTGTTCGAGGCGGTCACCACGCTCTCCGCCGGCAAGCAGGCGAGCGGCGACCGGCTGACCATCCTCACCAACGGCGGTGGGGCCGGCGTGCTGGCGACGGACGCGCTCGATGAAGCCGGCGGGCGTCTCGCCACCCTGTCGCCCGATACGATCAAGGTTCTCGACGCGGCGCTGCCGCACACCTGGTCGCGGGCCAACCCGGTCGATCTCATCGGCGATGCGCCTGGCGCGCGCTATCAGGCGGCGCTCGAGGCGGTGCTCGCCGAAAAGGACAGCGACGCGGTGCTGGTCATGAACTGCCCGACGGCGGTCGCCGACAGCCTCGACGCGGCGAAGGCCGTGGTCGACATGGCGCCGCGCTCGAACCGCACGCCGGTACTGACCTGCTGGCTCGGCGAAACCGCCGTACGCGAATCGCGCCAGCTGTTCGCCGCGCATCGCATCCCGACCTACGACACCCCCAACGACGCCATCCGCGCCTTCATGCAGTTGGTCGACTACCGGCGCAATCAGGACCTGCTCATCCAGGTTCCGCGGGCGACCGATCCGGAGCGTGAGCCCGACCGCGACACGGTTCGCGAGATTCTGGCGCGCGTCGCCAAGGAAGGGCGCAAGGTGCTGACCGAGCCGGAAGCCAAGACGGTGCTTCTCGCCTACGGCATCCCGACGGTTGCCACCCGCGTCGCGCGGACGCCGGAAGAGGCCGGCAAGGCCGCCGCCGAAATCGGCAAGTCGGTGGTCCTGAAGATTCTCTCCGTCGACATAACCCACAAGTCGGACGTCGGCGGTGTACGCCTCGACCTCGATTCGCCTCAGGTCGTCGTGGAAGCGGCGCGCGACATGCTGGCGCGCATCAAGGTGCGCGTGCCGGACGCCCGCATCGACGGCTTCTCGGTGCAGGAAATGGCCAGCCGGCCGGGGGCGCACGAGCTGCTCCTCGGGATGAATCGCGACCCGACCTTCGGGCCGGTGCTGCTCTTCGGGCAGGGTGGAACCGCCGCCGAGGTGATCGGCGACCGCGCCATCGGCCTGCCGCCGCTCAATCCGGTGCTGGCCGCCGACATGGTGGCGCGGACGCGCATCTCGAAGCTCCTCAAGGGCTATCGCGACCGGCCGCCGGCAAACCTTGAGGCGATCGAGGCGACGCTGGTGAAGCTCTCCGAGTTGATCGTCGACTTCCTCGATATCGCCGAGCTCGACATCAATCCGCTGCTCGCCGACGACCAGGGCGTACTGGCGCTCGACGCGCGCATCGTCATCCAGGCGGCGGCCGAACATGCCGCGGCGCTGCCCTCGATCGCGCCCTATCCGGTGGAACTCGTCCACGACCAGACGTTGCCGGGCGGCGAGCAGGTCAACGTGCGGCCGGTGCGGCCGGTGGATGCGCCGCGCCTCCACGACATGGTGTCGCGCTGCACGCCCGAGGACATCCGCTTGCGCTTCTTCGGCGCCATGAAGTCGGTGCCGCCGGCGCTTGCCGCGCGCCTGTCGCAGATCGACTACGGCCGCGAAATGGCGCTGGTCGCCGTCGAGCCGCCGTCGGCGACCGGCGAGATCCTTGGTATCGGGCGCATCATCGCCGACCCGGAGAACGACAAGGCCGAGTTCGCGCTGCTGGTGCGCTCCGACTGGAAGAGCCACGGCATCGGCTTCATGCTGCTTGGCGAACTCGTCGCCTATGCGCGCGAGCGCGGCCTCAACACGCTGTTCGGCGACGTCCTCACCGAGAACGGCACCATGCTGACGCTGGCGAGCGAGTTCGGGTTCGCGCGCGCCGAATCCGCCATCCCCTCGGTGGTGCGGGTGACGCTCGACCTGAACAAGCAGAAGTCTGTCTAGGCCGGACATGGCCGCCCCGCCGCCGCAGGCCCTCGACGGCGACTACGACTACGTCATTGTCGGCGGGGGCAGCGCCGGCTGCGTGCTCGCCAACAAGCTGTCGGCCGATCCGACGCGCCGCGTCCTGTTGCTCGAGGCCGGCGGCACCGACGACTGGATCTGGTTCCACATCCCGGTCGGCTACCTGTTCGCCATCGGCAATCCGCGTTCCGACTGGATGTTCCGCACGGCCGAGGAGGCCGGACTCAACGGCCGTTCGCTCGCCTATCCGCGCGGCAAGGTGCTCGGTGGGTCGTCGGCCATCAACGCCATGATCAACATGCGCGGCCAGGCGGCCGACTACGATCACTGGCGCCAGCTGGGCCTCACCGGCTGGGGCTGGGACGACGTGCTGCCCGCCTTCAAGTCGGTCGAGGATCATTTCCTGGGCGACGGCCCGGCCCACGCGACGGGGGGCGAGTGGCGCATCGAGAAAGCACGGGTGCGCTGGAAGGTGCTCGACGCAGTCGCCGCGGCGGCCGAGGAGATGGGCATCCCGCGCTCGCCCGACTTCAACACCGGCGACAACGAAGGCTCGGGCTACTTCCACGTCAACCAGAAGCGCGGGCGGCGGTGGTCGGCAGCGCGCGGCTTCCTGAAGCCGGTGATGAACCGGGCGAACTTGCGCGTCGAGACCGGTGTGCTGGTCGAAAAGGTGCGTCTCGACGGCCTTCGGGCGGCGGGCGTCGTGTTCCGCCGTGGAAACCAGCGCATGTTCGTGGCGGCGCGGCGTGAGGTGATCCTGTCGGCGGGCGCCGTCGCCACGCCGAAGATCCTGCATCTGTCGGGCATCGGTCCGGTGTCGTGGCTCGACCGGATCGGCGTGCCGGTCGACCACATGCTGCCCGGCGTCGGCGCCAATCTGCAGGACCACCTTCAGCTTCGCCTGATGTACCGGGTGCGGGGCGTCAGGACGCTGAACGAGGTGTACGGATCGCTTCTCGGTCGTGTCGGGCTGGGTCTCGAATACGCGCTGCTGCGGCGCGGGCCGATGACCATGGCGGCCTCGACGCTCGGCCTCTTCACCCGTTCCGACCCGGCACAGGCGCGCGCCAATATCCAGTTCCACGTCCAGCCCCTGTCGCTCGACTGGTTCGGCAGCCCGTTGCACAAGGAGCCGGGCATCACGGTCAGTCCGTGCAATCTGCGCCCGTCGTCGCGCGGTACCATCCGCGCCGTCTCACCGGACCCGGGCGTGCCGCCGGAGATCGCGCCCAATTATCTGTCCACCGACGACGACCGCCGCGTTGCCGCCGATGCCATCCGCCTCACGCGCCGCCTGATGCAGCAGCCGGCGATCGCGCGCTACGCGCCGCGCGAGTTTCAACCGGGGCCGGGCGTCGGCGAGTCGGAGGCTGAACTCGTCAAGGCGGCCGGCGATATCGGCACGACCATCTTCCATCCGGTCGGCACCGCCAAGATGGGCCTCGCCAGCGATCCGATGGCGGTGGTCGACGCCGATTTGCGCGTCCATGGCATGGAGAATCTGCGCGTCGTCGATGCCTCGGTGATGCCGACCATCGTGTCCGGCAACACCAATACGCCGACGGTCATGATCGCCACCAAGGGTGCTGCGGCGATCCTCAAGAGTTGAGGTTGGCCAGCGATTCCGGGTCTGGCCGGCGTACGTGCCAGTATAGATGGTGGATAGGTGCGATCGGGCGCCCATTGGCAAATCTACCGGCGCGCGCCAATCGTAAATTCCCAAGCAGTTAACTTAATCTCTTCGAAGTGTTGTTTTCGCTTGGCGGTTGAACCTGCCAACTCCAGCGGCCTAATCTCGACGTGAACTGATTCGACTGTCGTGCAGCGGTGGCACCAGTTCACTATCGGTTGATATGCCGGTGCGTTCGGATCGCCGGCCCGTCCTCCCCGTCTCGTTGCCCCCGTTACCGCTGCCGGCTGTGCGCATTGGCGCGAGCTGGCGCGCGGAGGGAAACGCCTGTGGCTGGGCAGGAAACGCAGTTCTCGTTGCTGTGCCGTGCGGGCAACGTGCTGTGCGCGCTGCCGATCGACAGCGTCGTCGAGACCATGCGGCCGATGCCCCTCGACGCCCTGCCGGGCGCGCCGCATTTCGTCGCCGGCGTCTCCGTGGTGCGCGGCAGCCCGATGCCGGTGGTGTTCGTCGGGCGCCTGTTCGCGCGCGAGGAGAAGCATCCCCGCCGTCTGGTGACCGTGCGGTCCGGCGAACGGCACATCGGCCTCGCCTTCGACGACGTCGTCGGCGTGCGCGCCCTCGATCCGGAGATGATGCGCCGCCTGCCGCCGTTGCTGCGCGATGCCGGCCAGGAAGCGATCGCGGAACTCGGCACGCTCGATGGCGACCTGTTGGTGACGCTGGAAGCGGCGCGCGCGGTGCGGCCGGAGATCTTCGAGCTCATCGAGTCGGGCGCGGCGGCGTCGTGACCGTGCGCTTCGATCCGGCCAGCCCACAACGCTTCCGCGACGCGGTCTCGACCGTGTTTGGCCTGGCCTTCGACGACGGCAGGCTCGCTTTCCTGGGTGAGGTGATGAAGCGCCGGGCGGACGCGCGCCGCGAGCCGGTCGAAGCCTATCTGGCGCTTCTCGAAGGCGGTCCGCCGCGCGCCGAGCTGGGCCCGCTGGCCGAAGAACTGACGGTCGGCGAGACCTACTTCTTCCGCAACAGCGATCAGTTCCGTGCGCTTGAGGAAGTGGCCCTGCCGGCGCGGTTGAAGGTGCGCGGCGCCGAGAAGCGGCTGTCGATCCTGTCGGCGGCCTGTTCGTCGGGGGAAGAGGCGTATTCGCTGGCCGTCGTGGCGCGCGAACTCGTCGATCCGTCGTGGACGGTGGCGATCCGCGCCGTGGACCTGAACCCGGCGGCGCTGGCGCGCGCCGAGGCCGGTCGCTACAGCTCGTGGTCGCTGCGTGAAACGCCGCCCGAAGTGATCGCCAGGTGGTTCATCCAGCAGGGCCGCAGCTTCGTGCTCGATCGGGAGATCAGGGACGCCGTCACGTTCGAGCAGCGCAATCTGGCCGTCGACGACCCCGACCTGTGGCGCGAGGGCGCCTACGACATCGTCTTCTGTCGCAATGTCATCATGTACTTCAAGCCGGCCGTACAGCAGCAGGTGATCGGCCGCATCGTGCGGGCCTTGGCGCCAGGCGGCTACCTGTTTCTCGGCCACGCCGAGACGCTGCGCGGGCTCTCGCCGGACTTCCACCTCGTCCACACCCACGGCACGTTCTACTATCAGCGCAAGGGCGACCTCGAACTCGAGACGCCGCGGCCGGTCGTCGTGGCGCGCACCAACGGCGCCGCGTCGCGGGCCGAGGTGCCGTCGATCGTGCCGGGGGATACATCCTGGTTCGAGGCGATCGGCAATGCTTCGAAGCGGATCGACGCCCTGCTGCGCCCGGCGGCCGCGGCCAGCGAGCCGGTTGCCGCCCCAGCGATCCCGACGTGGAGCCTTGCCGGCGCCCTCGATCTCATGCAGCGGGAGCGGTTCAGCGAGGCGCTCGATGCAATCGGCGCCATGCCCCAGGAGGCCGCCGGCGATCCCGACGTGATGCTGCTGCGGGCGATGCTGCTCGCCCAGGGCGGCAAGCTCGCTGCCGCGGTCGAAGTGTGCCGCGAGCTGCTGCTGACCGACGAACTGAACGCCGGCGCCAACTACGTGCTCGGTCTGTGCTTCGAGGCGGCCGGCGATCCCGACGGCGCCGAGCGCCATTACCGCGCCGCCGGCTATCTCGATCCGCTGTTCGCCATGCCGTTCCTGCATCTCGGCCTGATGTTGCGGCGCGCCGGCAAGCGGACCGCGGCCCGGGCCGAACTGGAACAGGCGATGGATCTGTTGCGCCGCGAGGACGGTTCGCGCCTGCTGCTGTTCGGCGGCGGCTTCACCCGCGACGGGCTGCTCAGGCTGTGCGAGGCGGAACTGCGGGCATGCGAGGCCCAGCGATGACCGATCAAGTCGAAGCCGCCCTGCTCGATCACGCCGAGACGCTGCGCGATACCTTCGATCGCTCCTTCGCGGTGCCAGCCGATGTCGGCCGGCGCGAAACCATCGATTTCATCGCGCTGCGCCTTGGCGACGATGTGCACGCGTTGCGCATGAGCGAGATCGGCGGCCTGTTCACCGACGTCAAGGTCACCCAGTGCCCAAGCCCGGTGCCGGAATTGCGCGGCATCGCTGCCTTCCGCGGCACGCTCACCCCGGTCTACGACCTCGCCCAGCTGCTCGGCTACCCGCGCTCGTCCGGCGAATGGATGGTGCTGACCGCCGACCGCTCGCTGGCCTTTGCCTTCGGCGCGTTCGACGGACATTTCCGGGTCGAGCCTTCGGCGCTCGCGGTAGGCGAGGCGCGGCATGTCAAGGAAGTCGCCAGCACTGGGGGCGTCGTCCACCCCATCATCGACGTTGCGTCCGTGGCCGAGGCTGTCGCGGCGCGCGTCACCAGGATCGCATCAAGCAAGGAGTGATCGCGATGTTAGCAGACTGGACTTTCGGCCGGCGGCTGGCTGTCGCCTTCACTGTTGCCGCGCTGGTGCTCTGCACGATCGCCGGAGCGACCTACTGGTCGATCAGCGGCCTGATCTCCAACGACGCCTGGGTGACGCACACCCAGCAGGTTCGCGAAACCCTCTCCAGGTTCCTGCTCGACATGGCGAGCGCGGAGTCGTTCCAGCGCGGCTACCTGCTGACGGGGCAGGACACCTACATCGGTACCTACGACGGTTCGGCCAAGGCGGCCGGCGACGATCTGGCCACGTTCCGGCAACTGACATCCGACAACCCGGATCAGCAAACCCGGGCGAGCCAGATGCAGACCCTCATGGAGCAGCGCCTCGCGCTCCTCAAGAAGCACGTCGCGGCCTACAAGGCAGGCGGCCTCAGCGAGGCCACTCAGGAAATCTCGGGTGCGGGTGGTGAAGACACCATGGTGGCCCTTCGTTCGCTCGTGAACGAGGCGGATCAGGCCGAAGCGACCTTGCTGGTAACGCGAACGACGGCGGCCGAGCAGGCGGCAAACGTCGCGACCGGAGTCGCCATATGGGGCGGTCTCGCCGGCATCGTCATCATTGCCGTGATCGGCTGGTTCATCACGCGCTCGCTCGGCCGTCAGATCGGGGCGGCGGTGGGCCACGTGCAGAGCTCGTCGGCCGAGCTTCAGTCGGCGGCGAACCAGCAGGCGACCGGCGTCAAGGAGCAGGTCACCTCGATGAACGAGATCAACACGACCATCAACGAACTGCTCGCGACCTCCCGGCAGATCGCCGAAAGCGCGCAGCGCGTCGCCCAGATCTCGGAGGAGACCACCGACGCGGCGCGGTCCGGCGACGGCACGGTCGAGCGCGCCTCGGAGTCGATCACCGGCATCCGCCGTCAGGTCGATCTGGTGGTCGGCCACATGCTGGAACTCGGCAAGAAGTCGCAGCAGATCGGCGCGGTGCTCGACATCGTCACCGAGCTTGCCGAGCAGACCAACATCCTGTCGATCAACGCCACCATCGAAGCGGCCGGCGCCGGCGAAAACGGCAAGCGCTTCGCCATCGTCGCCGACGAGATCCGCAAACTCGCCGACCGGGTGGCCGGCTCCGCCAAGGAAATCCGCGCGCTCATCGACGACGTGCGCAGTTCCGTCAACACCACGGTGATGGCGACCGAGACCGGCTCCAAGGCGGTCGAAAGCGGCTCGAAGCAGTTCGGCGACGTCGCCACCGCGTTCAAGCAGATCGCCAAGCTGGTGTTGACCACGACCGAGGCGGCCCGCGAGATCGAGCTGTCGACCAAGCAGCAGGCGACGGCGGTCGAGCAGGTCAACTCCGCGATCGCCAGTGTCTCGCAAGCGACCAGAGAGACCGAGGCGTCGGCCGGGCAGACCATCCAGACCGCGTCGGAACTGGCCTCCACCTCGCGCGATCTGTTGCGTCTGGTGCAGGCGAGCAAGGCGACCTCGGCCGCGGCATAGCAGGAAGATGGCAAAAGACCCCTACAAGTACTTCCGGGTCGAGGCGCGCGAGCTCACCGACCAGCTCGGGCAGGGCCTGCTCGAGCTGGAGCGCACCGGCAGCGGCGCCGAGATCGTGCCGCGGCTCTTGCGCCTCGCCCACACCCTGAAGGGCGCGGCGCGGGTTGTCCGCCAGCCCGAGATCGCCGAGCACGCGCACGCCATCGAAGGGGTGCTGTCGCCGTTCCGCGAGATGGCGGGGTCGATGCCGCGCGAAAGCGTCGATGCGGTCCTGAAGCTCATCGACGCGATCGCGGCGGGGGTCATGGCGCTGCGTGCGCCGGATGGGGAGGGCGCCGCGCCGGCGCCCGCGCCGGGTGCCTCCGACGCGCCCGCGGCGTCCGCACCGGCGGCGTCCCAGGCACAGAGCTTCGAGGATACCGGCCACATCATTCGCACCGATGTCGAGGAGGTCGACGAGATCCTCGACGGGGTCACCGAGGCGTACACCCAGATCGTGTCGCTGCGCGAGGCGGCGGTCTTCGCCGATCGCGCCCACCGCCAGGTCGATGTTCTCGGTGAACAGCTCGCCGCCACGATCCGCGCCGGCGGGCAGGCGGGAACGGCGCTGCTTGAGCGGGCTGTGGCCTCGGTCGAGCAACTGCGCGGCCTCGTCGGCCAGCTGGAGCGCACGATTGCCGGCACGCACGAGCGTGTCGACCGGGAGCTGCGTCAGGTGCGCGATGCCGCCGAGCAGCTCCGCCTGGTGCCCGCCAGCGCGATGTTCGGCACGTTCGAGCGAACCGCCCGCGACGCCGCGCATGTCCTCGGCAAGGACGTTGAGTTCAGTGCCACCGGCGGCGACGTCCGGCTCGATGCCCATGTGGTGCGCGTCGTCCAGGACGCGCTGATCCAGCTGGTGCGCAACGGCGTCGCCCACGGCATCGAGGCCAGCGACCGGCGCGTCGCGGCGGGCAAACCGCCGGTCGGCAGGGTCGAGGTCTCGGTCGCGCGGCGCGGGCGGCGGATGGTGTTCGCCTGCCGGGACGATGGCGCCGGCATCGATGTGACGGCGCTGCGCGCGGCGGCGATCGCCAAGGGCGGCTCGGCTGGCGAACTCGACAACCTCGATGCTTCCGGCCTTGTCCGGGCGCTGCTCGCGGGGGGCATCTCGACCGCCGCCCAGGTCAATGACATTGCCGGACGCGGCATCGGCATGGACATCGTGCGCGATGCACTCGCCCGGCTTTCCGGCGAGCTGTCGGTCGCCACCGAGGTCGGCAAGGGGACCACGCTGGAATTGATCGTGCCGCTGTCGGTCTCGTCGGTGGAGGCGCTGGTGGTGGAGTCGGCCGGGGTGGTGGCGACCGTGCCGCTGGCCGCGGTTCGCCATTCGCTGCGTCTGGCGCCCGACGATATCCACCATTCCTCGGCGAGCGAGGCGATCGTCCACGAGGGGCACGCCGTGCCGCTGGTGTCGCTCGGCCGCCTCCTGGGCCACACCAAGGCGCCGGCGCGTCGCGAGGGCGGCGTCTCGGCGCTGGTCCTGTCGGGCGCCGCCGGCACGGTGGCGATCGCCGTCGACGCGCTGCGCGGAACCGCCAACACCGTGTTCCGCACGCTGCCCGAGCTGGCGCCGGCCAGCGCGGCGATCGCCGGCGCCTCGCTCGACGCCGACGGCAGCCCGCTTCTGATGCTCGATCCGGAAGGGCTGGTGGCGATCGCGATGGGGGTCGGCGACCTGGTTGCCGACCGCGAGGTCGCGGCGCGGCCGCTGCTGGTTATCGATGATTCACTAACGACGCGCATGCTGGAACAGAGCATCCTGGAGTCGGCCGGCTATCGGGTCGATGTCGCCACATCCGCCGAGGAGGGGCTGGAGCGCGTCCGCCGCGCCGATTACGCCCTCATCCTGTGCGACGTGGAAATGCCGGGCATGGACGGCTTTGCCTTCATCGAGGCGATCCGCGCCGACGCCCGGCTCCGCGACATCCCCGCGATCCTGGTCACTTCGCGCAACGCGCCGGAAGACAAGCAGCGCGGCAAGGACGTCGGCGCGAACGGCTACGTGGTGAAGAGCGAGTTCGACCAGGGCGACCTGCTCGAGCACATCAAGGAGCTGGTGGCCTAGATGGCGAAGACCCGCGTTCTGGTCGTTGAAGATTCCGCCACCGTGCGCGACAGGCTGTGCTCGGTGCTGGCCGGCGATCCCGATATCGAACTGATCGGGGCGGCGCGCGACGGGCGCGAGGCGATCGACCTGTGTCAGGCCCACCGCCCGGACGTGGTGACGATGGACATGATGCTGCCGGTGATGAGCGGCCTTGCCGCCACCGAGTACATCATGGCGCACTGCCCGACGCCGATCCTGGTGGTGTCATCGTCGTTCAATCGCGGCGAGCTGTTCAAGATGTACGATGCGCTTGCCGCCGGCGCGGTCGACGTTCTGGAAAAGCCAAGCGGCAAGGAGGCGCCCGGAGAATGGGAGGCGCGCTTCCTGTCGGCGGTCAAGGTGGTGGCGCGCGTTCGTGTCATCACACATCCGCGGGCGCGCATGGCGACGCGCCATGCCGATGCGCGGCTGCCGGCGGGCGGGGGAGAGCGGCCGCTCAAGGTGGTGGCGGTCGGCGCCTCGACCGGCGGCCCGAGCGCGGTTCTCGAGCTGTTTCGCGGCCTGCCTCAGACCTTCTCGGTGCCGATCCTCCTGGTCATCCACATCAACGCGTTGTTCGCGACCGCCTTCGCCGACTGGCTCGACGCTCAGTCGCCCCGCCGCGTCGCCTTCGCCCGCGACGGCCAGTCGGTCTCCGATGTGGTCGGCCGTGTCGTCATCGCGCCGGCCGAGCGCCACATGATCGTCAGGGGCAACCGCATCCATCTGGACGACGGACCGGAACGGCATTCGTGCAAGCCGTCGGTCGACACGCTGTTCGATTCCGTGGCGGCCGAGTTCGGCGCGACCGCGGCGGCGTGCCTTTTGACCGGCATGGGCCGCGACGGTGCCAGCGGGCTCCTCGCGATTCGCCAGGCGGGCGGCACGACCATTGCCCAGGACGAGGCGACCTCGGTCGTCTATGGCATGCCGCGCGAGGCCGTGCAGCTTGGTGCCGCGCAAAGCGTCATGCCGATCGGCGAAATCGGGCCCGCCCTGGTGGCGCTCGACCGCGAGCGCCAGGCGGTGGCGTGATGAGCGACACCGTTCTCATCGTCGACGACAGCCTGACGGTCCGCATGGACCTCGTCGAGGCGTTCGAGGAAGCCGGTGTCGAGACGATCCCTTGCGTCACGATTGCCGAGGCGCGGGCGGCCCTGGCCGCTCGCGACGTCGGCCTGGTCATCCTCGATGTGCTGCTGCCGGATGGCAACGGCGTCGACCTGCTCAAGGAGCTCCGCGAACGGGAGGTCTCGCCGCCCGTCATCATGCTGTCGACCGAGGCCGAGGTGAAGGACCGCATCCGCGGCCTCAAGACCGGCGCCGACGAATACATCGGCAAGCCCTACGATACCCGCTACGTTCTGACCAAGGCGCGCGCGCTGCTGCGCACCCATCGGGTCGGCAACGGCGACCGGCAGAGCGTGTTCATCATCGACGACAGCCCGACCTTCCGCGAGACGCTCGGCGAGGCGTTGCGCGCGGCCGGCTACGCGGTGTTCGCCGCGCCGAGCGGCGAGGCGGGCATGGCCATGCTGTCCGACCGGCGGCCGAACCTGATCATCGTCGATGGCGTCATGCCCGACATGGACGGGCCGACGCTCATCCGCCGCCTGCGCCTCGACGCCGCGTTTCGGGCGATCCCGTGCCTGCTGCTCACCGGCTCCGACGACGGCAACACCCAGCTGCGGGCCCTCGATGCGGGCGCCGATGCGTTCGTGCGCAAGGACGAGGACATGGAGATCATCCTTGCCCGCGTCGCCGCCGTGCTCAGGCGATCGAGCGAGGGGCCGGTCGAACAGGTGACGAGCCTGGTCGGGCGCAAGATTCTGGCCGTCGACGACAGCCTCACCTTCCTGCAGGAGCTGGCCGCGGCGCTGCGCGACGAAGGCTACGACGTGTCGCTCGCCCATTCCGGCGAGGAGGCGCTGGAGCTTCTGGCCGTGCAGCCGGTCGATTGCATCCTGATGGACCTGATCATGCCGGGCATCGGCGGCAAGGAGGCGTGCCAGCGCATCAAGGCGGCGCCCGGCGTGCGCGATATCCCGCTGATCCTGCTCACCGCCCTCGACGACCGCGGCGCCATGCTGGAAGGGCTGACCGCCGGCGCCGACGACTACCTGTCCAAGTCGGGAGAGTTCGAGGTGCTCAAGGCGCGGGTCCGCGCCCAGATCCGCCGCAAGCAGTTCGAGGACGAGAACCGGCGCTTCCGCCAGGAGCTGATGAGCCGCGAACTGGAGGCGGCCGGCGAGCGCTCGGCGCGCGAGCTTGCCGAAACGCGCGCCGCGATGGTCGAAGAACTGGAGCGCAAGGTCGAGGAGCGGACGCGCGAGCTCGAGGCGACGATCGTGGAGCGCCGCCACGCCGAGCGGATGGCGTCGGTCGGCATGTTGTCGGCGAGCATCGCCCACGAGATCAACAATCCGCTCGGTGTCGTCACCGGCAATCTGGAGCTGGTCGGCATGGCGCTCGACGCGCTGGCCGCCGATGGCGCGCTCTCCGGCGCTGGCCAGATCGGGGCGCGTGTGCTGGAGTCGCTGGAAACGACGCGCGCGCCGCTCGCCGATGCGCTGGAGGCCAGCGAGCGCGTCCGCCAGATCGTGCGCGACCTGCGCATCTTCTCGCGCTCCGACGGCGACAACGAGGTCGCGCCGGTCGACATCCTCAAGGTGCTGCAGTCGTCGATCCGCATGGCCTCCAACGAGATTCGCCATCGCGCCCAGCTCGTCAAACAGCTCGACGAGGTGCCGCTGGTGATGGGCAA
Source organism: uncultured Alphaproteobacteria bacterium (assembly GCA_963843565.1). Lineage (GTDB taxonomy): Bacteria > Pseudomonadota > Alphaproteobacteria > Rhizobiales > Kaistiaceae > DASZQY01. The sequence continues at coordinate 279,258 of CAWJKY010000004.1, read as the reverse complement.
CGAGTCGCGCTACGGCCAGGTGCTCCTCAACCTGATCGTCAACGCCGCCCAGGCGATTCCGGCCGGCAACGCTGCCGCCAACCGCATCACGCTCGCCACCGAAGTCGCTCCGGACGGCCGGGTGGTCGCCATCGTCCGGGACACCGGCGTCGGCATTCCGCCCGAGAAGATCGCCGAGGTGTTCAATCCGTTCTTCACGACCAAGCCTGCCGGCCAGGGTACCGGCCTCGGGCTCGCCATCTGCCATCGCATCGTCACCGAGCTCGGCGGCGAGATCAAAGTCGAAAGCGAGATCGGCAAGGGGACCGAGTTCCGCCTGCTCATGCGGGCGGCGGACATCCAGGAACCGGCGAAGGACGAGATGCCGGCGATGCAAGACGCGGCCGCGGTCGCCGTGCCCAGAAGCCGCATTCTGGTGGTCGACGACGAGGCGGCGCTCTGCGCCACGATCGAGCGGATCCTGTCCCGCGATCACGACGTGACCGGGGTGACGTCGGCCAAGACCGCGCTTGCCATGATCGAGGGCGGTGAGCGTTTCGATGCGGTCCTGTCGGATCTGATGATGCCGGAGATGACCGGGCCGGAACTGTTCAGCCAGTTGCAGGCCTCGGTGCCCGATCAGGCGCGCCGCATGGTCTTCATGACCGGCGGCGCGTTCGCGCCGGACATCGCTGATTTCCTCAAGCATGCTTCGGTCCGCTCGATCGAGAAGCCGTTCAAGGCGGACGCGCTGCGCAAGATTGTTGGCGAACTTCTCGAAGCGACGCGGTCGGCCGCCTAGCCGCGGTCATCCTCGTTTCCGGGCGGGGGCAGGGCGCGGCGGATCAGTGCGCTGCCGCGATCGACCGCGTCGACGATCGCCTCGACGTGCTGGCGCGCCGGGTGATCGGCGCCGACGTCTTCGAGCAGCAGATCGGCGCGCAGGGCGATCGTGGCCAGGACGTTGTTGGCATCGTGGAGGGCGGTGGCCGCCGCCTTGGTGTCGAAGCAGCCTTCACCGGCGCCAGCGTCCGGCTCGGGCACGCGTGGCGGCGGGCGGGTCGTGTGCACCGGCGCTATGCCGAAAGCGGCTGGTTGCGATCGCCGCGGGCGCCGATGATCGCGGAGAGGGGCTCGGGGCGACCGAAGTAGTAGCCCTGTCCGACGTCGCAGTTCCTCTGGCGCAGCCAGTCGAGGTCGGTAGTGCTCTCGATGCCCTCGGCGGTGATCGTCCTGCCGAAACGATGGCCGAGCGCGATGGTCATCTCGCAGATCGCCCCCCGTTTGGCGTCGGCGTGAACGCCGCTCACGAAATCCTTGTCGATCTTGATTTCGGCGAACGGCAGCGCGTTGACCTGCGACAGTGACGAGAAACCCTTGCCGAAGTCGTCGATCGCCAGGTCGACCTTGTAGAGGCCGAGACGTACGGCCAGCTCGAAGGCCGCGTCGACGTCCCGGATGAGTTCGGCCTCGGTGATTTCGATGGTCAGGCCCGGCCAGGCGGCGAGCTGGTTGGGTGCGGTCGCCCGGATGAGCGGGATCACCTCAAGGCTGCTCAGCGAACTCATCGACGCGTTGATCGAGACAGGCACGTCGATGCCGTGGGCGTGCATCTGGCTCCAGTCGCGGCAGGCCGCCGTGATGGTGCGTTCGGCGAGCCGGTCGAGGGCCGTGCATGGACGGGTGGGCAGGAAGTCGGCGGGCGACAGCACGCCGGCGGTCGGATGGCGGACGCGCGCCAGCGCTTCCAGGCCGACCGTCGCGCCGCTCTTCAGGTCGACCTTCGGCTGGTACCAGAATTCGACCAGATCGGCGTCCAGCGCGTACGCCAGATCGTAGGGCGGATCCTCGCGCTCGATGGTGGCGGCATGGCGCACGATGCGGTCGATCTGGTCGCTGCGGATCGGCTTGGCAAGCGGCGGGAGCATGGTCAGCCCGCGGCGCAGGGCGATCTTCTGCACCTGGTTGAGGCGTTCCTCGCCCCGCCCGCTCATCAGCGCGACGGTGCCGGCGTAGTGGTGGCCGGCGAGCATCTGGATGACCTCGATGGCATCGGACTCGCCGAGCGACAGATCGAGAATCATGATCGGCGCCCATTGACCGGGCGGAACCTCCTCGAGCGCCTGGCGGCCGCCGAAGGTGCGGGTGGAGAGACCGCGTCGTTCGAGAACCTGATGAAAGACCTCGGCGAGCGGCTTGTCGTCGTCGATGATGAAGACGTCGTGGTGCGGCGGGCGCAGCCCGAGTTCCAGCGCCTCCGTGGGCGTTGCGCTGTCGTCGACCGGTTTTGGCGTGGTCGGTTTGCCAGGCAAGATGAAGTCCTCGCCTTTTCGCGATGCTGATCGGCCGCAGGATAGGCCGCAAACGCCTACCGAATTACTGATCGGCTCCGCAAAGCGCCTTTTGAGCGTGAAATCCGCCGCGTGGTTAGCAAATCGTTACCGCGCGCAACTTCTCGCAACCCCAGACATGTCGGGGAATTCCGTCGTTTCCCGGCGCCGGGACCGATTGCGCTCGAATTTGAACAATTCTCTGGATAGAGCGGTTTGGGCGGATTCCCTGAAGGAAGTTTTTAGAGAAATAGGAGACAGTCGCGTCGACCAGGGAGACGAAGCGGTCCCAAATGTCGGACATCAAGCGGTTTGAACGACCGAGGGCAACGGACTTGCCGGCGGAGGTGTACATCCCGCTGGTCGATTCCCTGTATTCCGAAACCCGGACGCTGTTCCTTGGGTCGCTGGCGGTGTCGCTGGCGGTGCTGTTGACGGCCTTCAAGGCCGCCGACGCGACGCTCTATGCAACCTGGTTCGCGCTGGTCGCGATCGCGACCGTGCGCCTGCTCACCATGAGCCGGTACGCCAACCACCGCGCTCAGCTGACCAAGGCTGCGGAGGCGCGGCGCTGGGAACTCGGCTACGTGGTCGGCGCGGCGGCGTTCGTCGGGGTGCTCGGGGCATGGTGCGTGGCGGCGTTCACGACCACCCAGGATCCCTTCGTCCGTCTGGTCAGCGTCGGATCGACGCTGGCCTACATGATCGGAATCTCGGGCCGCAACTTCGGTAGCGCGCGCGTCGTCGCCGTCCTGACGGCGATCGTCGGCGGCGAGATCGCCATCGCGCTGCTCCTCACCCGCGACCCGTGGTACTCGATCTTCGCGCTGCTGCTCAGTGCGTTCTTCATCAGCTTCAAGTTCATCTCGGACCGGCTGCGCAAGACTCTGCTCGACGCCGTGATCTCGGCGCGCGAGGTGACGCTGCTTGCGACGCGGTTCGATACGGCCCTCAACAACATGCCGCACGGGCTGTGCATGTTCGATGCAAACCTGCGCGTCGCGGTCACCAACAAGCGCCTCGCCGAGGTTCTCGGCATCAACGCGCACCTCGACGGACGTGGCGAGACGGTGCGCGAGTTCGTGCTCAACTGTGTCGACGCGGGTAGCATCCTGCGCTCCCAGGTCGACGAGTTCGCGGCGGCCATCGAAAAGCGGCTCAAGGGCGGCGATGCCACGGGCTTCAACTTCCAGAAGCAGGACGGCCGCACCCTCAGCCTCACCTTCCAGTCGATGAAGAACGGCGGCTCCGTCGTGCTGGTCGAGGACATCACGGAGCGCAAGTCGGCCGAGGCGCGGATCAGCCACCTGGCCCGCTACGATGCGCTCACCGGGCTGCCCAACCGCGTGTTCCTGCGCGAGCAGATGGAAAACGCGCTGGTCGCGGCGGGCTCCAGTCCGGTCGCCGTCATGTTCGTCGACCTCGACCAGTTCAAGCAGGTCAACGATACGCTCGGCCATCCGCGGGGCGACATCCTGTTGCGATCGGTCGCCGACCGGCTGCGTCATCTTGTGCGCAGCACCGATGTGGTGGCGCGTTTCGGCGGCGACGAATTCGTCATCGTGCAGACGCCGGTCGCCGGCAGCGACGAGGCGGCGGCTCTGGCGCGGCGCGTGGTCGCGGCGCTCAGCGAGACCTACGAGGTCGACGGCCACCAGGTCGTCATCGGCGCCAGCGTCGGCATCGCCATGTCGCCGCGCGACGCCACCGGGCCCGATCATCTGCTCAAGATCGCCGACATGGCGCTCTACTGGGCCAAGGCCGACCAGCGCGGCACCTGGCGCTTCTTCGAACCGGAAATGGACGTGCGCGCCCATGCGCGCCGCAGCCTCGAGCTCGACCTGCGCCATGCGCTCGCCAACAATTCCTTCCAGGTCTTCTACCAGCCACTGTTCGACCTCAGGACCAAGCGCGTGTCGACCTGCGAGGCCCTGGTGCGCTGGCCGCATCCCCTGCGCGGCATGATCTCGCCGGCCGAGTTCGTGCCGGTGGCCGAGGAAATGGGCCTGATCGTCGATCTCGGCAAATGGGTGCTGCGCGAGGCCTGCAAGACCTGCGCGCAGTGGCCAGAGGGCGTGCGCGTGGCGGTCAACCTGTCGGCCAGCCAGTTCCAGCGCGGCGACGTCGTCAGGACCATCAAGGAGGCGCTCGCCGAAACCGGCCTCGATCCGAACCGGCTCGAGATGGAAATCACCGAGACCGTGCTCTTCCAGAACACCCGGCAAACCCAATCGCTTCTTCACCAGATCCGCGATCTGGGCGTGCGCATCTCGCTCGACGACTTCGGCACCGGCTACTCCAGCCTCAGCTACCTGCAGAGCCTGCCGCTCAACAAGGTGAAGATCGACCGCTCGTTCATCGAGGGCCTCGAGTTGGGCGAGCGGGCGCTGGTCCTGTTGCGCGGCATCGCGCGGCTGAGCGCCGAACTCGGGCTGTCGGTGACCGTCGAAGGCATCGAGACCGCCGAACAGCTGGCGCTCATCTCCGCCGAGGACACCGTGACGGAGGCGCAAGGGTGGCTGTTCGCGCCGGCGCTGCCGGCGAAGGAGGTGCAGTTGCTCCTCGATACCTCCATCCCGCAGATGCTGGAGCGCGTCGCCTGACCGCCTGAAGTACGGGCACGCGCAAGTCTACCATCGTCAATCTGTGCAAGAATGGGACGCGCTGCGCCGGCGCGGGCGCATTTCTTCGCGCCTGTCCTTAACCTAAACAGATGTGTTTCGAATTGAACTGCGGTTTTTGCAGGGTGTTGACGCGCGCCATGCAGAGAAAATTAACTCGGTTTCTTTACTTTGCTTAACGAAGGGTTAATTCTACCCGTGGGTCGGCGGCGCCACTCCGCCACGGGAGAATTAGATGTCAGTGTCAGCGGCGCGGTTGCCGCTTGGTCTCGATGAAAGGGTCCACCAGCTTCTGGACCGCGTTGAGTATCGGCGTGCAGACAGGGACGAAGATCGCGAGGCAATCTATCGGCTGCGCTACGAGGCCTACCTGAGGGAAGGGGCCATCGAGCCAAGTTTCGGGCGTCGCTACAGCGACGCGCACGACGACGACGATAACGCCTGGATCGTGGGCGCCTACGTGGATGGCGTGCTGACCAGCTCGTTTCGCATCCACGTCGCCACGCCCGACTATCCGGACATGCCGGCCAATCAGGTCTTCGGCGACTACCTCCGGCCGCTGATCGCTGCCGGCAAGATCATCATCGACCCAACGCGCTTTGTGGTCGATCCGGCCGCGACCCGCTACTTCCCGGAGATTCCCTACGTCACGGTCCGCGTCGGCCACATGGCGGCGGAGCACTTCCACGCCGATACGGTGCTGGCCACGGTGCGCGCCGAGCACCAGGCGTTCTACCGGCGCGTGTTCGGCCACCTGCCGGTCTGCCCGGCGCGGCCGTATCCCGGTCTGATCAAGCCGATCAGCCTGATGACGCTCGACTACCCCGCGCAGCGCAATCGAATCCTGGCGCGTTACCCGTTCTTCGCCTCGACGGACGCGGAGCGCGCGGCGCTGTTCGGGGCCCTGCCGATCGGAGCGCGTGAGGTTGCCCGGGCCGGCGACACGCTGGCCGCGGCCAGCTGAATCTCCGGGGTCCCCGGCGCTCGCCTTGAGGTTGGCGCCTTTTTGGGGCTTGCTGTCGCTTCGGGCCCGTCCGGTCCGAAGTCAGCTTGGGATTTCGGGAGTCTGCGATGCAATACACTAGGCTGGGTACCACCGGCGCGGTCGTCTCGCGCGTCTGCCTCGGCATGATGACCTATGGCGACAAGGCGCAGCGCGAGTGGACGCTGGGCGAGGACGAGGCGCGGCCGCTGGTCAAGAAGGCGGTCGATCTCGGCTTCACCTTCTTCGACACCGCCGACGTGTACGCGACCGGCGTCAGCGAACAGATCACCGGCCGCCTCCTGAAGGAGGTCGGGCCGCCGCGCGACGAGTTGTTCCTGGCCACCAAGGTGCACGGCGCCATGGGCGAGGGCCCCAACATGAAGGGTCAATCGCGCAAGCACATCATGCAGGCGATCGACGCCTCGCTGATGCGCCTCGGCATGGACTACGTCGACCTCTACCAGATCCATCGCTACGACCCCGAGACGCCGATCGAGGAGACGCTGGATGCGCTGAACGACGTGGTCAAGGCGGGCAAGGCGCTCTACATCGGCGCTTCGTCGATGTTCGCCTGGCAATTCCAGCGCATGCTCGACATGCAGGGCGCGCTTGGCCTCACCCGCTTCGTGACCATGCAGAACCACTACAACCTGATCTACCGCGAGGAGGAGCGCGAGATGATCCCGCTCTGCGTCGAGCAGGGCATCGGCCTCATTCCGTGGAGCCCGCTGGCGCGCGGGCTGCTGACGCGGCCGCGCGGCGAAGCGAACGCGACGGTCAGGGCGCGCACCGATGCCTTCGGCAAGCAGCTCTACAACGAGGACGACATGGTCGTGGTCGACCGGGTCAGCGAGATCGCTGCCAAACGCGGCGTGCCCAACGCGCAAATCGCCCTCGCCTGGCTTCTCGCCCAGCCCGGCATCACCGCGCCGATCATCGGCGCCAACAAGCCGGGCCACCTCGAAGACGCCGTGAGGGCCCTCGACATCACCCTCGACGCCGACGAACTGAAGGCCCTCGCCGAGGTCTACAAGCCCCATCCGGTGCTCGGCCACCAGTAGGGTCCATGCGCCGGCGCGTCATCATCGACACCGACCCGGGGCAGGACGACGCGGTCGCGATCCTGCTGGCGCTGGCCTCGCCTGACGAGATCGAGGTGGCGGGGGTCGTCGCGGTCGCCGGCAACGTGCCGCTCGCCCACACCGAGCGCAACGCCCGGCGCATCGTCGAGCTTGCCGGTGCCACCGACGTTCCGGTCTTCGCCGGGTGCTCGCGGCCGCTGGCGCGCCCGCTGATCACCGGCGAGCACGTCCATGGCCGCACCGGCCTCGACGGGTCCGACCTGCCCGATCCGACGCTTCCGCTGCATCCGCAGCACGGCGTCGACTTCATCGTCGAGACGCTGAGCAACGCTGCGGCGGGCTCGGTGACGCTCTGCACCCTCGGTCCGCTCACCAATATCGCCATGGCGCTCGTCAAGGCGCCGGGGATCGTCGCCGGCATCCGCGAAATCGTGATGATGGGCGGCGCCTACTTCGAGGTCGGCAACATCACGCCGGCGGCCGAGTTCAACATCTTCGTCGATCCGCAGGCGGCCGACGTGGTGATGCGCTGCGGCGTGCCGATCGTGATGGCGCCGCTCGACCTCACGCATCGCGTTCTGGCGACGCCCGACCGTCTGGCAGCGATCGGCGCGATCGGCAACCGGGCCGGCAAGACGGTGGTCGGCATGCTTGGCTTCTCGGAGCGCTTCGATCTCGCCAAGTACGGCTCGGCCGGAGCGCCCCTCCACGACCCGACGGTAATCGCCTATCTGCTCAAGCCGGACCTCTTCAAGGGCAAGCAGATCAACGTCACCGTCGAGACCGCGAGCGAGCTGACCATGGGCATGACGGTCGCCGACTGGTGGCAGATCACCGAGCGGCCGCGCAACGTCTGTTTCCTGCGCGAACCGGACGCCGACGGCTTCTTCGCGCTCCTCACCGAACGCCTCGCCCGCCTGCCCTAGGCTGCGGCGATATCTGCCGTACCGTCTGCCTCCGGACGGCGTATGTTCGGCGCTCCCGCTGCCGTGATTCCAAAAAGACCCACATGCTCAAGGGCGTTGCCGTCGGCCTTCTGACCTACGGCCTGTTTTCCAGTACCGACGCCTCCGTCAAGGCGCTCGGCGGCTTTGGCATGCCGGTCTTCGAGATCAACTTCATGGTGACGCTGATCACCTTCGTCGGCACCATCGGCTTCGCCAAGCCGCGCGCCGAGAAGTGGTCGGAGGTCTTCCACCTCAACCGGCCCGGCCTGGTGCTGGTGCGCGCCTTCTGCGGGGTCGGGGCGGGGCTGTGCGGGGTCTATGCGTTCACGACGCTGCCGCTCGCCGAGGCCTACGCGCTGCTCTTCCTGATGCCGGCGTTCGCCACCGTCCTGTCGATCCCGCTGCTCGGCGAGGAGGTCGGCTGGCGGCGCGGGCTGGCGGTGGTGGCCGGGTTCGCGGGCGTGCTGCTGGTTGTGCGGCCGGGCTTCCGCGAACTCCACCTCGGCCATCTGGCGGCGGCGCTGGCGGCGCTGTTGTCGGCGCTGGCCATGATCACGCTGCGGGTGCTCGGCCGTACCGAAAAGCGGGTGAGCGTACTGGCGGTCGTCTATATCGTGGTGCTCGTCGTCAACCTGCCGTTCATGCTCGCCACGTTCCGGCCGATCAGCGCCGCCGAAGGCGGCCTGCTGCTCTACGCCGGATTGGTCGGTGGCATCGGCCAGATCACCATGATGATCGCCACCAAGCTCGCGCCGGCGAACCGCGTGGCGCCCACCCAGTACAGCCAGATCGTCTGGGCGGTCACCTACGGCGCCTTGTTCTTCAACGAGTTTCCCGACTGGGTCGCCTTCCTCGGCATGGCGCTGGTTGCGGGTTCCGGGCTCTTCACCTTCTTCCGCGAGGAACAGCTCCATCAGTGGTCGCGGCGGATGCCGCTGCTGCGCAACCGCCCGTGAGGGCGCGCATCACAGCTCCCTGTCTTGACGGCGGCGCCGGGCGCTGGTCATGTCCCCCATCCAGTCTCCTCCCGCGAACGAAAGAACCGTTCCAATGTTGACGCGAGGGTTTCTCGGCCGCCGTCTGCCACCCGAACTCGCCGCCCGGCTGCCGCCGGGGCAGTACAAGGAGGACGGTTTTCCGGTGCTTTCGGCCGGTCCGACCCCGCAGGTCAAGACGACCGCGTGGACGTTCGAGTTGAAGGTCGGGCCGCGCAAGCTGAAGTCGTGGACGTGGGATGAGTTCAACGCGCTGCCCCGCACCAGCCAGCACCGCGACATCCACTGCGTCACCAAGTGGTCGAAGTTCGATACCAACTGGGACGGCGTGACCATCGACGACATCCTGGCCGATGCCGGTCTCGACGCGCCGCCGACGCCGTACGTGCTCGCCCATTCCTTCGACGGATATTCCACCAACGTGCCGTTCAAGGACCTCACCGGCGAACAGGCGATGGTCGCCACGCGCTACGAAGGCGCGCCGATCGCGCCCGACCATGGCGGCCCGGCGCGGCTGTTCATTCCCCATCTCTATTTCTGGAAATCGGCCAAATGGGTGAACGCCCTCCAGTTCACCGAGCGCGACGAGGCCGGCTTCTGGGAGCTCCGCGGCTATCATATCTACGGCGATCCGTGGAAAGAGCAGCGGTTCACGGGCGACCCATAGGCGGCGCAGGCAATTGAACGCACTCACCGAAAGACTGATCTGGCAGCAGGCCAGGATCATGCGCATCGTCGAGGAAACCCCGACGGTGAAGAGCTACTTCATGCGGCCGGTTGCGTGGAGCGGGTTCATGGCCGGCCAGCACGTCGACGTCAGGCTCACGGCGCCGGACGGCTATCAGGCGCAGCGCTCCTATTCGATCGGTTCCGCTCCGGAGGATCCGGAAGTCGAGCTGGTCATCGAGAAGCTCAACACCGGCGAGGTGTCGCCGTTCTTCCACGACGTCGTGCAGGAAGGCGACGATGTCGAACTGCGCGGGCCGATCGGCGGCCACTTCACGTGGCGCAAGGCTGATGGCGGACCGATCCTGCTGGTCGGCGGCGGGTCCGGCGTCGTGCCGCTGATGTCGATGTTGCGCCATCGCATGAACGTCGCGCCGGACGTGCCGGCGGTGCTGATCTATTCGGTGCGGCGCTTCTCCGACCTCATCTTCCGCGATGAGATCTTCGCCCGCGCCGAGAGCGCCCCGAACTTCCATCTGTTCGTCGCGGTCACCCGCGAAACGCCGACCGATCCGCGCGTCCGTTCGGGCCGCATCGACATGAACCTGATCGGCGAGGCGTTCGCCAGCCTCGGCGGCGTTCTGCCGAGCCACACCTACGTGTGCGGCGCCACCGCCTTCGTGGATGTCGCGGCGCGTCTGGTGCTCGATGCCGGCGTCGCCTTCCCGACCATCAAGACCGAGCGCTACGGCGGCGATCCCGCCCGTCACGGCGATCTCGAGGTTGTGCCCGACGCCTGAGTTTCAGGCCGGCGTCAGCGAAATCAGCGAAACCGCGTGGCGGGGCAGGGTGAAGGCGCGGCGGATCGCGCCATCCTCGGCGGTCGCCGTCTCTTCCGGTTCCAGCAGCGCCGGCTGGCTCGCCGCCTTGAGCTCGGCGTACTGCGTGTCGTCCGGTGGCTGTGGCGCGCCCATCGCCAGAAACGCGGCGTGGGCGTTGGCGTGGGTCCCGTCGACGCGCTGGTGCCGGACCCGATAGCGCCCGGCGAGCCCGCCGACGACGAGTTCCACCTCGGCGGCGCCCACAGCCGGCAGGTTGTCGTCGTGATAGTTCCAGACCAGAACGTTCACCGTTCCGCCGTCGCGGGTAGCCAGGCAGTCGACGTCCGCGGCGCCGGCGACGCCGTCCTTCAGGATCGCGTCGAGCGGCAGGCGGCCGCTGCTCTCCGCCGCGACCCGCGTGCCGCTGAGCGCGGCCATCATGCGGATGGCGTTCAGCACCGGCTTGGCGATGCCGTTGGTGGCGAGTTCGCGGTACCCGGCGAAGAACGGCGCGCCTACGAAGGTGAACGCCCAGGTCACCGCCCCCTCGATGGTGGCGCCGGCGCGTTCGCCGATCTCCAGCGTGCGGGCCAGCGCCTCGATCGCCGAGGCGCCGTAGAGCGTGCCGTCACGATAGGCGTACTCAGGGTGTGTCGCCGTCGAGCAGGCGGCGCAACCTTCCGGATCGGATTCACCGAGGATGACCGGCAGGCCGGCGAACTCCGGAAAGCGACGGACGATGTCGAGCCCGGCGGCGATCGAGCCGAGCTGGTCGACGATCCCCATGCGCACGTGGCCGTCGACGAGCGTCGGCTTGCCCTTGGCGTGGAAGGCGATGAAGTCGAGCGGCGTGCCGTAGGTGCCGCTGGCGTGGTTGGTGCCGTAGGCGGCGTGGGTGAGGAACGCCTCGAGGAATCCGGCGGCCTGCGGGTCGAGAGGGCCGCAGGTGTGCGGGCCGCCGACCCGCGCCTCGGGGATCGCCCTGCGGATGGCGGCGTCGGCGATGTCATGCAGCCGGCAGAAGTCGGGGATGGTGCCCTTCCAGTAGAGCCCGTCGGGCTCGTTCCAGATTTCCCACGGCCAGGTCGTCACGCGCTCCCAGCCGTAGCGGTCGCGGAGATGCCGTGCCCAGGCTTCGATCAGTTCGCCCCAGCGGCCGTAGTCGTTCGGCGGCCACGCCCAGCCGGCGGTGATGCCGCCGTTGGGAAAGTCGTGGCGATAGGGCGGCGGCCCGCTGGTCAGCGCCTCCGGCATGAAGCCCGCCTGGATGAACGGCGTCACGCCGGCTTCGACAAGAGAGTCGAAGATGCGGTCCATGATCGTCCACGAATAGACGGGCGAGCCGGCCGCGTCCTCGCCGTAGACGCCGGTCGAGCCCCACTTCAGCGCCGGGGTGCCGTCGCCGGAGGTCAGCAGGTTGTGGGTGCGCACGTAGACCGGGCCGGCGTGCAGCGCGGCGAGGTCGGCGAGCAGCGCGCGGCCGTGCGGCTGGTCGGTGTAGTTGGGCTCGTCGTAGCCGAACCAGTTCCAGATCGGCCGCCAGGGGCCGAGAGGGCGATGGCTCTCGACGGCGATCCGGATCGGCGTGGCCACGGCCGCTACTTCTTGGCCCTGGCCTTCGATTTCGCCGCCTTCACCTGCTTGCGCCAGGCGTACTTCGGCTTGTAGCCGAGCACCCTTTGCGCCTTCTCGATGGAGATCAGCGATTCGTTCTTGCCGAAGGCGCGCTTGCGCTTGGTCTTCGGGAAGACCTCGTCGAGGAGCGCGTCGTTCGACCGGCTCATCACCGAGTTGGCGTTGGCGATGCCGAAGACATGCGCGCCCTTGAGGTCGGACTCCAGCGCCAGGCGCACGGCCTGCGCCCCGTCGCGCGCGTCGATGTAGGTCCACAGGTTCCAGTGGCGCGAGCGCGGATCCTTGTCGAAGGTGGGGAAGCGCGCATAATCCTGCGGCTCCATGACGTTGGAGAAGCGCAGACCCACGATCTTCATCTTGGGGTCCCAGCGGCAGAACTGCTCCGCCATCTTCTCGCCCATCAGCTTGGACAGCGAATAGGCGCTCTCCGGCCGCTCGACCTCTTCGTCGACCGGCGCGTACTGCGGGCCCTTGGCGTAGGGGATGCCGAACACCGTCTCGCTCGATGCCCACACCACGTTCTTGATGCCGAGCTGCCGGGCGGCCTCGAAGATGTTGTAGGTGGAGAGCGTGTTGGTGGCGAAGGTGGCGGGATTGGTCGCCAGCCCCGGCGCCGGAATGGCGGCGAGGTGCACTACGCCGGTGACCTTGGCGACGCGCTCGTCGATTGCCGACAGGGACGCCATGGCCTCGCCGAAGTCGACGACGTTGGCGCGGGCGAAGCGAATGTCGGTGGGCAGCGGCGGGTTGTGAACGTCCCGCGGCGGCACGAGATCGACCGAAGTCACATCGTACCCGTGCTCCATCAGGTGATGAACGACGACGCGGCCGAGCTTGCCGCTTCCTCCCGTGACGACAATCATTGCAGTTCTCCATTTCGACTTCAGGCGCCGGCGCGGTGCCATCCGGCGGGCCGGCAGATGCGGACAGGTTGCGGCCCGCCCCCGGGACCGCCCGTCTGGTATACACAAGTGAGCGGCGGCTTGCAGGGGCCTTAGGGCGGCCCGCTGTTGCGCGGCCCATCGTCTGGCGGCGGAGCAGATGCACGTCCTCGGCCTCGATATCGGAACCTCGGCCGCCAAGGCGGTTCTCGTCGACAATCGTCAGGCAATCGTCGCGCAGGCGTCGGCGCCGCTCACGATCCATGCGCCACGCCCCGGCTGGTTCGAACAGGACCCGGAAGACTGGTGGCGGGCCGTGGAAGCGCTGGTTGCGCGCCTGAAAGCCGCGGCGCCCGCTGCCTTCGCCGAGGTTGCCGCCATCGGCCTGTCGGGCCAGATGCACGGCGCGGTCCTGATCGATGCGGATAGCAACCCGGTGCGTCCGGCGATCCTGTGGAACGACGCCCGGGCGGGCGCCGAATGCGCCGCGCTTTCCGGCGCGATGCCCGACCTCGCCAGGATCGCCGGCGTCATCGCCATGCCCGGTTTCACGGCGCCGAAGCTCATGTGGCTCGGTGCGCACGAACCGCGATCGCTGGCGCGCGCCGCGCATATCGTCCTCGCCAAGGATTTCGTCCGCCTGAAACTCACCGGCGAGGTCGCCACCGACCCGAGCGATGCCGCCGGCACGCTGCTTCTCGACGAGGCGGCGCGCGTCTGGTCACCGGCGCTGGTGGAGGCCGCCGGGGTTCCGATGACGCTGCTGCCGCGTCTGGTCGAAAGCGCATCGACGTCGGGCTCGCTGCGCCCCGAGGTCGCCACCGCCTGGGGCCTGCCGCCGTCGGTGGTCGTCGCCGGTGGGGCCGGCGACATCGCGGCCGGCGCGGTCGGTATCGGGGCGCTCGCCGAAGGCGACGCGTTCGTCTCGCTCGGCACCTCGGCGCAGGTCTTCCGGGCCCGCGACCGCTACGCGCCGAAGCCGGAGACGCTCATCCACGCGTTTGCGCATGCGCTTCCCGGCCGCTGGTTCGAGATGGCGGCGCTTCTCAACGGTGCCGGCTGCCTCGATTGGGTGGCGCGCCTGCTCGGCGAAGAAGAGCCCGGCGCGCTCATGGCGCGCACCGAGGCGGCGTTTCGCGGCGCCTCGCCCGTTCTCTTCCTGCCGTATCTCGCCGGCGAGCGTACGCCGCTCAACGACCCCGACGCGCGCGGCGCCTTCGCCAATCTCGACCATGCCACCGGCCCCACCGATCTCGTCCAGGCGGTGCTCGATGGGGTGGCGTTCTCGCTCGCCGAAGGGGTGGCGGCATTCGGCGATTTCGATGCGGCGGTGCTGCCGGCGATCGGCGGCGGCGCGCAAAGCCGGTTCTGGCTGAAGATCATGGCGTCGGTTCTCGGCCGGCCGCTGGCGCGCCTCGCTGCGGCGGAGGCCGGCCCGGCGTTCGGCGCGGCGCGGCTTGCCCGCATGGCGTTGACCGGCGAAGCCATCGACGCGGTGTGCATGAAGCCCGCCATCGCGGAGACGATCGCGCCGGACGTGTCCCTTCAGGAGGCTTACGCCGCGCGCCTGCCGCGCTTCCGCGCGCTCTACCAGGGCCTCAGGCGAGTTCGCGCGCCCATGGCGGATCGGCCCCCGGCCGCGACGCGGTGATCGCGGCGGCCCTGGCGGCATAGCCGAGCAGGTCGGCGACGGTGTCGCGGTCGAGATCGGCGACGGCGCTCTTGGTGAGCCGCTCCTTCTGGTGGAGGCGGACGAGAAGCCCCGCCGTGAAGGTGTCGCCGGCCGCCACCGTGTCGGCGACGGTCACCTTGACCGCCGGCACCGTGACCGTCTCGCCGCGGATGCAGGCGACGGCCCCCTCGGCGCCCTTGGTGAGGACGACGAGCGCGGGGCCCTTCTTCTGCCAACGTTCGGCAAGGTCGGCGAAGGCGACGCCCGGCGCCAGCCACGCCACGTCCTCTTCCGACAGCTTGACGATGTCGCACATCGCCACCAGCCGCTCGATACGGGCGAGGTAGCCCTCGCGATTGTGGATCAAACCGGGGCGCACGTTGACGTCGAGCGAGATGACCCGGTCGTCGCGCTCGCGCTGCATCAGCGTCTCGAGCGCCGATCCGCAGGGCTCCACCGCCAGGCTGAACGACCCGAAGTGAAGTGCCTCGACGGTCGCGGGCAAGGCCGGCAGGTCGGCGTCGGTGAGCACGCGGCCGACCGAGCCCTCGTCGAAGAAGGCATAGCGGGCGTTGCCGTCCGACAGGCTGACGAAGGCCAGCGTCGTCGGCCGGTCGCTGACGTGGGCGAGGCCGGTGTTGACGCCGCTCTCGTGGAGCGCCTTCCGCAATATCTCGCCGAAAAGATCGCGCGACAGCCCGCCGAAAAAGCCGGCGGAGACGCCGAGACGGCCGATTGCCAGGGCCACGTTGAAGGGCGAGCCGCCGGCGTGCGGCGCGTAGGCGGCCTCGCCGGCAGCGCTCGTCACGGGCAGAAAATCGATCAGGGCTTCGCCGCAGGAAACGATCATGCGGGGGCGAACCTAGCACGACGCGAAGCATCGGCGCCCGGCCAAAACGGAGGTGAATCAGTCATTAACCACAGGTCGAAAAACTCGTGTCAATTCAATGGCTTTGAGGGCAAAACAGCGGCGGCGGAATGCGGACGGGAGTTGAGATGCGGCCTTCTATGACCTCCACTTTTCAGGGTAGTGCGGTGCTCGAGCGCCCGCCGTCGCCGGTGCGCGCAGGCGACGTGCGGCCAACCCCTTCAGGTGCCCTCCGCTCGGCCCTCGGCACGATCGCGCTGTCCATCCATGACGATCTCGCCGAAGTCGAAAGCGACTGGCGTCAGTTCGAGACGAGCGCCGATTGCACCGTCTTCCAGACGTTCGCCTGGCAGTCGCTGTGGCGCAAGCACATGGGCGCCGCGGCGGGTGTGCAGCCGGCCATCGTGATCGGTCGCGAGCGCGACCGCATCCTGTTCATCTTTCCCCTCGCGGTCGAGCACGGCCGCAAGGCACGGCGGCTGGTGTGGCACACCGGCAGCCTCGCCGACTACAACGCCCCGCTGCTGGCGCCTGCCTTCGCCGCGTCCGTCGACCGGCCGCGCTTCCTGGCGATCTACGCCGAAATCATCCGGATGCTGACGCACGACAAGCGCTTCGCGCCCGACGCGGTCATCTTCGACAAGATGCCGGAAACGGTCGGTGGCCAGCCCAACCCGTTCATGGCCCTTGACACTCAGCTCAACCCGAGCGGCGCCTACGCCACGCGCCTGTTCGGCGATTGGGAATCTTTCTACGTCGAGAAGCGCTCGTCGGCGACCCGGCGCCGCGACCGCACCAAGCGCAAGCGTTTCGCCGATATCGGGCCCGTCCAGTTCGTCACCGCGACCGATGACGCGGACATCGCGGCCACCTACAACACGCTGATCGAACAGAAGACCAGCCAGTTCGCCGCGCTCGGTGTCGGTCAGCTCTTCGAGCGGCCGGGACTGAAGGATCTCTTCCTCGAGCTGGCCACCGGCCACCGCCCGGACGATGTCCGCGTCCACATCAGCCGCCTGGAAATCGGCGGCGCGACCGCCGCCACCAACTTCGGCATCATCTTCCAACGGCGCTACTACCACATCTTCGCCAGCTACGACGGATCGAGCCCGGCGGCGCGCTTCGGTCCGGGCGCCGCGCACCTTCACGACCTGATGGCCTACGCCATCGACGCCGGCTGCGACGTGTTCGATTTCACCATCGGCGACGAACCCTACAAGCGCGAGTGGGCGGACATCACCATCGCGCTCCGCGATCACCATCGCTCGGTGACGGTGCTGGGCTTCGCAGTGGCCGCCCCGTCGGCCGCATGGGCCCGCGCCAAGGGCTTCATCAAGCGCTCGCCGAAGCTATGGGCGCTTGCCCAGAAGGTGCGGGCGCAGTGCGCGGCGTGGACGCGCAAGTCGGCCAACCCCGAAACGTAGCTGTCCTAAATCACTGAAATGTCCGGCGGTCAGGTCGCCGGCTGCGGCGGGTGCTTGCGTGCCGGCTGCCGGGCCGCGGCAAGCTGGTCGCGGATCGCCTTGGCGCGCGCATAGGCGCGGGCGCCGGCAACCATCAGCACGAAGGCCGGCGAGCGGCGACCGCCGAGGTCGACGACCATGTCGATGGTGCGCCGGCGGTCGGGCCACAGGCGGCTCATGAAGCTCTTCGCCGGAGAGCACGATTCGATGGACGCGAAACCCGCGTCGAGCAGCATCTCGGTGACCCGGTCGATGAGCAGGGCGCCCGGCGAATGGCGGGCATAGGTGGCGTCGTACGCGGTCTTCCAGGTGTAGGCGCGGGTGCCGCTGTAGAGCAGCACCTGGCAGGCGATCGGCTTGCCGGCAAGGGTGAGGAACGCCACGGACGCGGCGTGGCGCTGCGCGAGATCGGCGAACAGGGCGCGGGCGTAGCCGGCGTCGCGCTCGCGCGAGCCGAGCGCGGTGCCGTTGGCGCCCTTCCAGCTCTGCTGTTCCATGGCGAGGAAGGCTTCGAAGTCGGCCTCGGCGGTGTCGCTGTCCCGCCGGTTGACGACGGCAAGTTCGCCCTCACTCGACAGGCGGTTCCAGTCCTGACGCAGCTTCTTGCGTGTCGCGCCGGAGCGCTTGACGCCACCCTCGCGGGTCATGAAGGCGCGTGGATGTTCCGACAGGACGACGCTCGGGCGGCCGCCGGCGGCGCGTGCCAGCGCTGCGCAGGTTGCCGTATCACCGTCGAGGTGCGCGATGCGCACCACCTTGGGCAGACGTGGATGTTCGGCGATTGCCGTGAGGAACGCCGGTGTCACCGTCTCGATCCAGTCGGCGTCGATGACCGGATTGCCAACGAAGGCGAAGTCGTGCTGGGGCGCGGCGAGGTAGGACGGCCCGAGGAAACTCATGGCGCGCTCGCTCAGCGTCCATAGTCCGACGAGCTTCGCCGGTCGGGCGCCGGCGTCCCAGGCGAGCAGGGTGTGGATGCGGGCAAGCCCGGCGCGGTGGGCGGCGCCGGTCGCGGTCGGATCCATGAAGACGTTGGGTTCGGCGCGCCCGACGAGATCGTGCCAGGCCTCGCCGATATCGACGATTCCCGAGCGAACTTCGACGGTCACGGTTTGCACGACGTCTGGCCCGGCTGGTTCGCTACGCCGCGGTCGCGTGTTTGTCGTGGGCGTCGGCGGCAACGACGTGCCGCGGCGTCGGGACCGGCGCGCGAAACTGCTCGCGCAGCCCCTTGAGCGCGTGCACGGCGAAACGCGCCCAGCGCCGCGCGCCCCACCTGAGGCCGGGGTTGACCGAGGTCGCCTTCAGGCGCCGCGCCTTGCCGATGGCAAACGTGTCGTAGGCGATCTTCACCGGGTCCGCGTAGAAGGCGGCGATCTTGTCGCGGCCCATGCCGGGCGTCGCCAGCCAGGCCGGGATGTGGACGTTGCAGAGGCGCTCCACGTCGGTGAAGACCTTGCCGGTGCCGGTGCCGGCGGCCGGACACGACGTCGAGAACGCGTCGCCGACCAGCACGATCCCGGCCTGCAGGTGGCCGGTGGTGACGTAGAGGTCGGCGGGGCGAAACTTCAGCGTGCCGGCCACCTCGAACGGACCGGTGATCTCCGTCAGACCGGGCATCGCCTCGTTGAGCGCGGCGACCGGATCGTCGCGGAAGGCGGTCACCCACGGATCGGAGAGATCGCGGTAGGCCATGAAGTTGGCGCGCATGCCGCTCTTCGTCGGGAAGAGGGTCAGGTAGGCGAAGCGGTCGGCGGGCCGCGTGGCGTAGTAGGTGAGAGCCGGGAAGTCGAAGCTGGCGCGGCCGATCGGCTTCATGTCGAAACCGGCGCTGATCGAATGGCAGGGGTCGGTGACGACGCGTTCGATACCGAGCGTGTGGCGAAGCGAAAGGCTGAGGCCGTTGGCGAGCACCACCAGCCGGGCGGACACTTCCTCGCCGGTCGACAGCGTCACCACCTGGCGCTCGGCGCTGGTGGTGACCGCGGTCGCCTTGGCGGCGAGCCAGGCGACGGTGTCGGGAACCGCGGCGCGCGCCGCGTTGACCAGGGTGTCGTAGAGGATGCCGTACTGGGTGCCGTTGGGCTTCTTGTGGAGGAGCCGGTCGAAGTGGGCGATCCAGATTGCCTGGGCGTGCTGGGCGTGCGCCAGAACGGCGTCGGCGATGCCGGTTCGGGCAAGGATCGCGGCCTGCTCGCCGTCGAGCTTTTCAGCGCGGAATTCCGGTGGATAGGTGGTGCGCGGGTCGATCAACACGGTGTCGATGCCGGCCCGGCCGAGCATGGCCGCCGCCGTCGAGCCTGCGAGCCCGCCACCGATGATTGCTACGTCTGTCTGCCGCATTGGGCGCCTCCTCGCCGGGGTGGCCCGCCGTCGCTCGGGCGAACCCTTCGTGCCGCGCAAGTGATGCCGCGGCGAGGCGGCGACAATGGCGCCTCCGGTACGCACTTAAAACAATAGGCTGACTTTAACCTTAAGAGCGGAACGCTGCCTCGAAGCGCGTTTGGTGGGCGGCAAAGCCGCCGGAGTTAGCCCTAACGAAACTTGATGCGTGTTTACGATACGCCGGGTTTGGCTTTGTCAGTGCCGGGCGGCGTCGATAGGTTTTTTTCACGCCACGCGCAGAACGAGGATGGGATGCGGGTCGAACAACTTCTGAGGGACGGGGCGGAACGTTTCGGTGGCAAGGTCGCGTTCGTGTGCGGCCGGCGCCAGCATTCCTATCGCGATCTCGACGCCAAGGCGGCGCGTCTGGCGGCAGCCCTTGCCGCCAACGGCGTTGGCCACGGCGATCGCGTTGCGCTGTTCATGGACAATTCCTTCGAGGCGATCGTCTCGATGTTCGCGATCCTGCTGACCGGAGGCGTTGCCTGTCCGGTCGATCCGGCCAACAGCGCCGGTGCGCTCGCCGATACGCTTCAGGCCGTTGGCGCGGTCGGCATCGTCACCGAGGCGCGGTTGGCCTCGGCTGCCGCGACCGCGCTGGCGGGCGTCAGGGGCGTCAAGGTGGTGGTGCTGTCCGGCGGCGATCGCTCGTCGAGCCGCGACGGCTGCCTGAATTTCGAGGAGATCACCGGCTCGCTCGGCGCCGGCGTCAGTCTGGCCGCGCCGGCCGGGCCGGAGGCGCCGGCCGTCGTTCTCAACGTTGCCGGCCGAGACCGCGAACCGGAGGTTCTGAGCCACGCCGATCTCGTCGCCGCCGCTGCGCGCAGCGAAACCCCGGCCGACGCGGTGGTGGTCGCTTCGCTGCCGCTGTCCTCGCACTACGGCCTCTATCAGCTGCTGACCGCCCTCAAGGCCGGCGCGACCCAGGTCCTCCAGTGCGCTTCGACGTTTCGCGACGGCGTGTTCGGCCCGGTCGACCGGCTGGAGGCCGACGCCCGGCAGGCGCTCGCCGGCTGAGGGGAGAAGCGAAGCATGAACAAATCGGTCATCCGGGCTGGTCTCGAAACGCTCTACTACAGCGGCGTCCATCGCCTGGCCGGTCAGCTCATGGCCGGCGTCGGCGTCATCCTGACCTTTCACCGGGTGCGTCCGGGGCGTCCGGATGCGTTCCAGCCGAACCGGCTCCTCGAGATCACGCCCGAGTTTCTCGACGAAGCGCTGACGACGCTCGCCGACCACGACATCGAGGTTATCCCGATCGACCAGCTCGCGAACCGGCTCGCCGCGCCGCGGGCCGGGCGCTTCGCGGTGCTCACCTTCGACGACGGCTACCGCGACAACCGCGACTTCGCCCTGCCCATCCTGAAGCGCCACGGGGCGCCGTTCACGCTGTTCGTTCCTTCGGCCTTCGCCGATGGCGCGGGCGAGATGTGGTGGCTGGCGGTCGAGCAGGCGATCGCGGAGAACGCGCGCATCGAGGTAACGCTTGCCGGCGAGGCGCGCGTCTTCGATTGCGCCACCGCCGCGGCCAAGGCGGAGGCCTTCGAGGAGATCAACGGCTATCTGTCGGGCCGTGCCGGCGCGGCCGAGTTCGTCGCGGCGACCCGCGACCTTGCAGAGCGCTACGGCGTCGATCTTCATGGCCAGTGTCGCGAAGCCTGCATGGGCTGGGACGAGATCGCGGCGTTCGCCGACGAGCCGCTGGTCACCATCGGCAGCCACACCGTCCACCATTCGATCCTCTCGAAGCTCAGCGACGACGGCGTGCGCGCCGAGATTGCCGGCGGCATCGCGGCCATCGAAACGCACCTGCACCAGCGTCCGACGCACTTCTCCTACCCGGTCGGCGGCCCGGGCGCGGCGGCGACGCGCGAATTCGCCATCGCTGCCGAACTTGGCGTCGAGACCGCCGTCACGACGCGGCCGGGCGTGCTTTTCCCCGAGCACACCGACCATCTGCGGGCGCTGCCGCGCATTTCGGTCAACGGCGAGTTTCAGGAGCGCCGCTATCTCGACGTGCTCTTGTCGGGCACCGCCACCGCCCTGATGAATTGCTTCCGCCGCGTCGCCGCGGCGTGATACCGCTTCCCCGCCAAGGGGAGCGCGCATGGCCATCGTCATCACCGGATCGGAAGGCAACGTCGGACGGCGCCTGATGAGGGCGTTTGCGGGCGCGGTCGGCGTGGACGCGCAGCCGGGCGCGGCCATCGTCGCCGATCTTGCCACCGTCGACTATGCGGCCGGTCCATTGCGCGACGCGCTTGCCGACGCCGAAGCGGTCATTCATCTGGCCGCGTGCGCGGACCCGCACGCGCCTGACTCAGTGCATTGGCGGTCGACGATGGCGACGACGCGGCTCTTCGTGGCGTGCGCTGAAATCGGTGTGCCCCGCGTCATCGCCGCTTCCTCCGGCTGGGCGGAGCCCGCAGCGGGGCTCTATCTCAACGCCTACGCGCACTCCAAGCGCGTCGTCGAGGCGCTGGCGGCGATGTACGACGAAGCGGCCGGGCGCACCGGCATCGCGATCCGGGTCGGCTGGGTGCCGGGCGATCCGGCGGCGGTCGCTGCCGCGCCGCCGTTGCTCGCCCGCGACTACTGGGACGACGCGCGGCTGGTCGCGGAGTTCCGCGCCGCGCTGGCCGCCTAGATCAACTTGCGGCTGGCGAGGTTCTTCATCAACGCGCCGGTGCCGAACGTCCATGGCTCGGCGTCGTGGGTCGAAACTACCCGGTTCGACAGGCGCCCGAGCTTCGCGGAAGCGACCGTGACGATGTCGCCGGACTTGTGGGTGAAGCCCTGGCCCTTGATGTCGCGGTCGGCGATCGGGGCGAACATGGTGCCGAGGTAGAGCACGGCGCCGTCCGGGTACTGGTGGTTCTTGCCGAGCGTCGAGGCCATGAGATCGGCCGGGTCGCGGCTGATCTTCGACATGGCGCTGCCGCCTTCCAGAACGTAAGTGTCCTCGCCCTTCACGGTCAGGTGGACCTCGGCGGCGCGCACATCGTCGAGCGAGAAGTGCCGGTCGAAGAGGCGGATGAAGGGGCCGATGGCGGCGCTGGCGTTGTTGTCCTTGGCCTTGCCGAGGAGCAGCGCCGAGCGGCCTTCGAAGTCGCGCAAGTTGACGTCGTTGCCGAGCGTCGCGCCGACGATGGCACCCGTCGACGCGGCGACGATGACGATTTCGGGCTCGGGATTGTTCCACGACGAATCCGGGCGCACGCCGATCTCGGCGAGGTGGCCGACGGCGGCCATGGGCGGTGCCTTGGTGAAGACCTCGGCGTCCGGCCCGATGCCGACCTCCAGGTATTGCGACCACATGCCCTTCTCGATCAGCAGGCGCTTCAGCGCCATCGCCGCCTCCGAGCCGGGCTTCAGCTTGGCGAGGTCGTCGCCGATCAGGGCGCCGATCTCGGCGCGGATGATCGCCGCCTGCTCGGGGGCGCCGCGGGCACGCTCCTCGATGACGCGCTCCAGCATGGACACTGCGAAGGTGACGCCCGCCGCCTTGATCGCCTGAAGGTCGTTGGGGGCGATCAGCCACGGCGCCTTCGGGTCGCGGCGTTGGCGCGGCGTGTTGGCGAGGATGTCGGCGAGCGCGCCGATCGGCGTTCCGGTGGCGTCCAGCGCGAGCGCGGCCGGCATCGGTGCTTCGCAGAGCGCGCTCATGGTCGCCACGGTCTCGGAAATGTCGACCAGTTCGCTGCCGCGCACCACGACCACCGACGGCCCGCCGACGTCCGGCCGCCAGACGCGACCGACCAGCACGGCGCGCTCGTGGTCGTCGGGCAGGGCAAATGAAAGGGAAATGTCGAAATCCACCGTGTCCGCTCCCGTCCTCACTGTTGCCGTCCGGTCACGCCCGGCGCCGGATTTCGGCCGCCCCGCTTGTCGCGAAGCCATTGATCGCGTTTACTGAACGCCACTCGCGGCCGGGTTATTTCAAGTACCCAAGGCGCGCACGGCGCACATTGCACAGTTCAAGCGCCCCGCGCCACATCAGTTGGCGTCTCCCCGCCCCGAGTGTTGCTCAGAACCACAACGGCTGGGGATTTGCCATGAAGAGAATCGCCTTGGTACTGCTATGCGCCGCGTGTGGCGCGGCGCCGCTTGCCGGTCCGGCGTTTGCCGCCGCACCGGCCAACCTCGATGTGAGTGCGCCGCCACCGCCGACAGAATTCCAGCTCAACACGGTCATGGTTGTCCACGACTGGATCCTGTGCGTTTCGCAGCCGGGTGCCGAGACCATCGCGCGGGCGCGCGCGGAAAGCGTCGACGCGGGCGAGAAGGCCTATGCCGATCTCGCGGCCCAGAAGCAGTGCGGTCGCTTCAAGAAGCTCGGCGTCATGCTGGAAGAGCCGCTTTATCGTCCTGCTCCCGGCGCCGTGTCCGATGCGCGCGTCTATGCGGCGCAGATCAACATCGGTGTCGGCTGGCAGAACGGCTTCGTGGTGACCGGCGACCCGCCGCAGGAATAAACGACCAGCGAATCTTCCTGCTTTCGCCGGGGCTTGCCGCGGCCGCGCTTTGATTGTGGAGCGTGTGCCCGGATTTTGCCTTTGCATTGTCCCGGCACGGTCCATTTGCGGTCGAATTTCCGGGGTGTGCTCGCGCCCGGTTGGGGGGGCGCGTCGGCCGCTTCGGCGGTGGCGCTTCACCGAACTAGGAGAGTGTGCAGATGAAAAAGCTCATGACCGCCGCGGCTGCCGCCGCCCTGCTCGCCGCTTCGTCGTTCGCCGCGTTCGCGGCCGATGTGCAAGGGTCCATCACCAGCATCGACGCGCAGGCCGGAACCGTGACGCTCGACGACGGCAAGACCTACACGCTGCCGGCGAACTTCGACGTCGCGTCGCTGAAGCCGGGCGAGAAGGTGATGCTGACCGTCGGCGACGACGGCAAGACGATCACCAAGGTGGAGATGTCGTCGAGCTAGTCTCGGCGCTGGAGGAGATTCCCGGCGGCGGCCCGCGCGTCCTCCACGCCGGCCGCCGCCGTTTTCGTGTATCGCCAGGCCCTTTTTGCGTATGCTCCTTGGGAATTCCCAACCCGAGAGGGCACGATGACCGGCGACGAGACAGAACTCCACCATCGCTTCCGCGACGTTGTGACCAGCGAGGCGGCGCTGCGCGCCGTCGCCGGCAGCCCCAAGCAGCACGTCCTCGACAAGGTTCTCCCGGTCATTGACGAGATGAGCCGCACCTTCATCGCGGCGTCGCCGTTCGTGCTCATTGCCACGGTCGGCGAAAACGGCTTTCCCGATGTCTCGCCGAAGGGCGATCCAGCCGGCTTCGTCCAGGTGCTCGACGAGAAGACCCTCGCCATCCCCGACCGCCCCGGCAACCGGCGGCTCGACACGCTCACCAACGTCCTGAAGAGTCCGCGCGTCGGGCTGATCTTCCTGATCCCCGGCGTGTCGCACACGCTGCGGGTCAGCGGCACCGCGGCGATCGTGCGCGACGAAACGCTCCGCCAGTCGATGGCCGTGAAAGGCAAGCTTCCCGATCACGCCGTCGTCGTCTCGGTCGAATATGTGCTGTCCCATTGCGCCAAGTGCATGACGCGCTCAGGCATGTGGCAGCCGGGCACCTGGGGGGAGGCCGACGCCGTCCCGACGCTTGCCGAGATGCTCGTCTCCCACGCCAAGCTCAGCCAGTCGGTCGACGAGATGCAGGAGGGCATCGACGCCGACGCCCGCGAGCGGCTGTACTAGCCGCCGCGTCTACATCACCGCGCCGATCTGCCAGGGCACGAACTCGTTGTCGCCGTAGCCGAATTCCTCCGACTTCGACTTCTCGCCGGAAGCAACCGCGATCACCTTGTCGAGGATCTCGCGGCCCTTCTCCTCGATGCTCACCCCGTCGAGGATGTCGCCGCAGTTGATGTCCATGTCCTCGGTCTGGCGCTGGTAGGTGTCGTTGTTGGTGGCGAGCTTGATCGAGGGCGACGGCTTGAAGCCGAAGGCCGAGCCGCGGCCGGTGGTGAAGGCGATCATGTTGCAGCCCGAGGCCACCTGGCCGGTGACGCCGACGGGATCGTAGCCCGGCGAATCCATGAAGACGAAGCCGCGCGCATCGATCGGCTCGGCGTAGCGGTAGACGCCGCGCATGGTGGTGGTGCCGCCCTTGGCCGCCGCGCCCAGCGACTTCTCGAGGATCGTGGTGAGCCCGCCCGCCTTGTTGCCGGGGGAGGGGTTGTTGTTCATCTCGCCGTTGTTGCGGGCGGTGTAGTCCTCCCACCACTTGATGATGTCGACGAGCTTCTCGCCGATCTCGCGGGTCGCCGCGCGCCGCGTCAGAAGGTGCTCGGCGCCGTAGATTTCCGGTGTCTCGCAGAGCACCGCCGTGCCGCCCTGCTCAACCAGCAGGTCGGCGGCATAGCCCAGCGCCGGGTTGGCGGTGATGCCGGAATAGCCGTCCGAGCCGCCGCACTGGAGCGCCAGCATGATTTCCGAAACCGGCACCGCCTCGCGCCGCGCCGCCGCCACGTCAGGCAGCATCTCCTTGATCATGGCGACGCCGCGCGCGATCGTCTTGCGCGTCCCGCCGGTCGCCTGAATGGTCATGGTGCGGAACATCTCGTTCTCTTTCAGGCCGTTGTCGGCGACCAGCTCGGGAATCTGCATCACCTCGCAGCCGAGCCCGACCATGAGCGCGCCGGCGAGGTTGGGGTGGCGGGCGTAGCCCCATTCGGTGCGCTGCAGAACCTCGAAGCCCTCCGAGCCGCGGCCCGCCATGCCGCAGCCCCAGCCCATGACGAACGGCACGACGCCGTCGATGGTGGGGTAGTCGTCGAGCAGGCCGGAGCGGTTGAATTCGTCGGCGATGAAGCGGGCCACCGAGGCGGAGCAGTTCACGCTGGTCAGGATGCCGATGTAGTTGCGCGTGCCGACCTTGCCGTTCTTGCGCTTGTAGCCCTGGAAGGTGCGCCGCTGTTCCACCGGCAACACGCGCTCTTCCCTGGCGTCCTCGGCGAAGTGATAGTCGCGGGCGAAGTCGTGGACGCCGCAGTTGTGCTCGTGGACGAACTCGCCGGGGCGGATGGCAACCGTCGCGAAGCCGATGATCTGCCCGAACTTCAGCACCGGCTCGCCTTCGCCGATCGGCCGCGATGCCATCTTGTGGCCCTTGGGCACGCGGGCGATCGCCGTCACGCCCTCGGCGACTGCGCCGGGCAGGATCGGTTCGATCGCCACGACCACGTTGTCGTCAGGGTGCAGGCGGAGCGTGCGCGGGTTTCTGGCACGCTCGGAGAGGCCGGGCATGGGGGTCACGGTGTCGGTGGGCGGGGTCATCTCGGGTCGGTTTCCTGGTGGCGGCGCTGTGGCGGCGGCCCTTTTCTAGCACGCCGCCGCGACGTTGGGACCGGGGCTTTGGCCCCGGCGGGCGGCCGGATTCGAACCGGTCGAGCAACCCTGCCAACGTCGCCTCTTCGCCGACCGGGCCAAGGGTGGGCTCCGGCCCCTTTTCGCCGGCTTTCATCCACGCGAGCTTGGCGCGCAGATACGTCGTCATGCGGGCGAGTTCGGCTGCCTTGTCGTCGAGCGCGCCGAGGCGCTCCTCGATGATCGCGATGCGTCGCTTGCGGGGCAGCCCGGAATCGTCGAGTTCGGCGGCGATCGCCGAAATCTCGCGGAGCGTGAAACCCAGCGACTGGGCGAGCTTGACCAGACGGGCGCGGGCGACGTCGGCGGCGGAAAACTCCTGATAGGGGTTGGCGCCGCCGCGCCGGCCCGCCTCGGGCTTCAACAGGCCGCGCTTGACGTAGAAGCGCACCGTGTCGGGCGACAGGTTGGCTTGGCGGGCGAATTCGGAAATGAGCATGGCGGTCCCTTGACCATGGAGTTTACTCCACGGTTATACAGGCACAGGCTCACGACTCAAAAAGAAAGAGGCGGCCATGACGAAAACAGCGTTGGTCACCGGTGCGTCGTCCGGCATCGGCGAAGCGATCACCCGTCGCCTGCTTGCCGACGGCTATAGGGTGTTCGCCGGCGCGCGCCGGGTCGACCGCATGGCCGATCTCGAGCGGGCCGGCGCGGCGCTCCTGTCGCTCGACGTTACCGATGACGGGTCGATGGTGGCCGCAGTCGAGCGGGTCATGGCGGAGGCCGGCTGCCTCGACGTGCTGGTCAACAATGCCGGCTACGGCTCCTACGGGTCGCTGGAAGAGGTGCCGCTCGCCGAGGGCCGCCGCCAGTTCGAGGTCAACGTCTTTGGCCTGGCGCGGATGACCCAACTCGTGCTGCCGCTGATGCGCGCTCAAAAGTCGGGCGCTATCGTCAACATCTCGTCCATGGGGGGCAAGATCTACGAGCCGTTCGGGTGCTGGTATCACGCCACCAAGTTCGCGGTGGAAGGGATGAGCGATTCGCTTCGTCTCGAACTCACCGGCACCGGCATCCGCATCATCATCGTCGAGCCCGGCGCGATCCGTTCGGAGTGGGCGACCATCGCCCACGACAACCTCCTCACCCATTCGGGCGAGGGGCCTTATGGGCCGGGTGCGCAGGCCCACGCCCGAATCCTGGGTGCGGCCGACGCGTCGCCGCTCGTCTCGCCGCCGGAGGTGGTGGCGCAGACCGTCGCCAAGGCGCTCGCGGCGCGTCGTCCGCGCGCCCGCTACGCGGCCGGCGGCGGTGCCCGGCCGATCCTGTTCCTGCGCAAGATCCTTTCCGATCGGGCGTTCGACGCGCTTCTGCGGCTGATGTTCCGTTTCGCCGCCTAGGCGGGCAGCGCCGCGTCGATCTCGGCCCGGGTGGGGAAGCTCGGCTGGGCGCCCGCCTTGGTGCAGGCGAGCGAACCGGCGACTGCCGCGTTGCGCATGGCATCCGCCATCTTCATGCCGCGGTCGAGGCAGGCGGCGAGCACCCCGCAAAATGCGTCGCCGGCGCCGGTGGTGTCGACCGGCGTGACGGGGAGGGCGGCGACGCGGATGAGTTCGCCGGCGGATGCGGCGACGGCGCCCTCGGCGCCGAGGGTCGCGATCACCGTGCGTCCCAGTCTTGCGGCCAGCCCGGTCACGGTTGCTTCCGCGCCGGCTGCGGCGACGCGGAAGTGCGCGGCGAGATCGGCCGCCTCGTGCTCGTTGACGATGATGGCGTCGAAGGCGGCGAGGTCGGCGGCGGAGAGCGCGACGTAAGGGGCGAGCGAGAGGATGGTGCGCGCGCCGGCGCCCCGTGCGGTTTGGGCCGCGGCGAGGCTCTCGGCGAACGGCACTTCCATCTGGAACAGCAGCGTGTCGCCGCGCGAGAGGGCGCGCGCCGGAACGTGCGCGGCGCGGGCCTTGGCGTTGGCGCCCGGCGTGATGACGATGGCGTTCTCGCCCTTCTCGTCGACGGTGATGATGGCTAGGCCCGTGGCGCCGCCGGCGTGCGCGACGGGGGCGAGGTCGACGCCCGCCGCGGTCAGTTCACGCAGCGCGAAGGCCGCCATCGCGTCGTCGCCGATCGCACCGACAAGGCGAACCGGCGCGCCGGCGCGGCGGGCGGCGAGCGCCTGGTTGGCGCCCTTGCCGCCGGCGATCAGCGCGTAGTCGGAGCCCGGCACCGTCTCGCCGGGGCCCGGCGTGCGCTTCACCCGCGTCACCAGATCGACGTTGATGGACCCGAAAACCGTGATCATGCGCCGCCTCGCAGCAGCCACTCGGTCATCGCATTGGTCTCGACGGCTTGGATCCAGGCGGCCTTTTCTTCCGTGTAGGCGTGCGAGTCGCCCGGATGAAGGTCGCGCGCCCGGACCTTCTCCGCCTCGTAGGCGCGCGCCTTGTCGGGGTGGCGGCGCATGTAGTCGCGGAAGGCGAGGTGGCGGGCGATGTGCGGCGAGCCGCTTTCGTAGAAATGGAGCTGCACAAGGCGCTTGCCCGTCTTCGGGTCGCTCAGCACGCAATAGCGGCGGCCATCAATTCCGTATTCGCCCCACCAGGCGTAGCCGAGCGCCACGACGCGATCCTCCATCTCGTCGAGCGCGGTGAGGCTGGTGACTTCGGGCATGAGATCGACGATCGGCTTGGCCATGATCCCGGGGATCGCGGTCGAGCCGATGTGATGGACGGCGACAAGCACGTCGCCAAGCGCGGCCTTGAGGCGCGCGGCTTCGGCTTCGGCAAGCGCGACCCAGTCGGCGGAGGGCGCGACGAGTTCGACCGGGATCGGGGCTGGCATGGGGGGTCGACCTAGCGTTCCGTGAACGGAATCCCGCCCTTGGCCTTGTTCGTCATCGGCGCCTCGACGATCTGCACCGTCACCACCTCGGCCTTGACGCCGTAGTTCTTCACCAGCGCCTCGGTGATGTCCTTCATCAGGCCCTTCTTCTGTTCCGGGGTGCGCCCCTCGGCGGCGTAGACGATGACTTCGGGCATTTATCTCCTCGCTCGCGTCCTGCTTTTCCGCAGGCCGGCAAGATTGGCACGACGCCGGGCGCTTCCGCCAGCCCTTCGCACCTGCACAAGAGGCCTTCTCGCAGGCGCACAATCCCGCTAAAGATGAGGCCCGCAAAGCCTTTTTGCAGACCGGGCCGCCCGTGCCGATCAAGAAAATCCTCGTCGCCAACCGTTCCGAGATCGCGATTCGCGTCTTTCGCGCCGCGACCGAGCTGGGCATGGGGACGGTCGCCATCTTCGCCGAGGAGGACAAGCTCGCCCTCCACCGGTTCAAGGCCGACGAGGCCTACCAGATCGCCAAGGTCGTGGGCGGCAAGACGCTAGGGCCGATCGAGGCGTACCTGTCGATTTCCGAGGTGATCCGCATCGCGCGCGAATCGGGCGCCGACGCCATCCACCCGGGCTACGGCTTCCTGTCGGAGAACCCGGGGCTGGCCGAGGCGTGCGCCGCCGCGGGCATCACCTTCATCGGCCCGTCGGCGGACACCATGCGGCTGCTCGGCGACAAGATCTCGGCGCGCAATCTGGCGATCTCGGTCGGCGTGCCGGTCATGCCGGCGACCGAACCGTTGCCCGAGAACGATCGCGCCGCCGCCGATCTTGCCGGCAAAATCGGCTACCCGCTGATGTTGAAGGCGTCGTGGGGCGGGGGCGGGCGCGGCATGCGGGTCATCGCCGACGAAGAAACGCTCATTCGCGATCTTCCTGCCGCCCGGCGCGAGGCCAAGGCCGCCTTCGGCAAGGACGACGTCTATCTGGAGAAGCTCGTCCAGCGCGCCCGTCATGTCGAGGTGCAGATTCTCGCCGACAGCCACGGCTCGATCGTCCACCTGTTCGAGCGCGACTGCACCGTCCAGCGCCGCCACCAGAAGGTCGTCGAGCGCGCCCCGGCGCCCTACCTCGACGACGCGCAGCGCGCGGAGCTTGCCGCCCACGCGGTCAAGATCGCCCACGCGGCCAAGTACGTCGGCGCCGGCACCGTCGAATTCCTCATGGATGCCGACACCGGAGAATTCCATTTCATCGAGGTCAACCCGCGCGTCCAGGTCGAGCACACCGTCACCGAGCAGGTGACCGGGATCGACATCGTCAAGGCGCAGATCAGGATCGCCGAGGGCGAGGCGATCGGCGAGCCCGGGTCCGGGGTGCCGCGCCAGGGCGAAATCCGCCTCTACGGCCACGCCCTCCAGTGCCGCATCACGACGGAAGACCCCGAGCACAACTTCATCCCCGACTACGGCCGCATCACCGCCTATCGCGGCGCCACCGGCTTCGGCATCCGGCTCGACGGCGGCACCGCCTATTCCGGCGCGGTCATCACGCGCTTCTACGATCCGCTTCTGGAAAAGGTCACGGCGTGGGCGCCGAAGCCGGACGAGGCGATCGCGCGCATGAACCGGGCGCTGCGCGAGTTCCGCATCCGCGGCGTCGCCACCAACCTGACGTTCCTGGAAGGCGTCGTCACCCATCCGGCCTTCCGCGACGCCTCTTACACGACGCGCTTCATCGACGAGACGCCCGAGCTGTTCACCTCGGTCCATCGCCAGGACCGCGCCACCAAGCTGCTCACCTACATCGCCGACGTCACCGTCAACGGCCACCCGGACACCCGCGGCCGGGCGCGGCCGGCGGCCGACGGACTGGTGGTGCCGCCGCCGCGCTTCGACAACGAACCGCCGTTCGGCACCAAGCATC
The DNA here is from genome assembly GCA_963843565.1 of uncultured Alphaproteobacteria bacterium. GTDB lineage: Bacteria > Pseudomonadota > Alphaproteobacteria > Rhizobiales > Kaistiaceae > DASZQY01. Next base: position 247,859 of record CAWJKY010000004.1, on the reverse strand, counting down.
GCCTCGACCGCGACGGGCCGGACGCCTTCGCGCGGTGGATGCGCCAGGAGAAGCGGGCGCTGGTCACCGACACGGCCATGCGCGACGCCCACCAGTCGCTGCTCGCCACCCGCATGCGCACCCACGATCTGGTCGCCATCGCGCCGGCCTATGCCTCGGCGCTGCCCGAGCTGCTGTCGATCGAGTGCTGGGGCGGCGCCACCTTCGACGTCGCCATGCGCTTCCTCGCCGAGGACCCGTGGGAACGGCTCGCCGACATTCGCGAGAAGGTGCCGAACATCCTGCTGCAGATGCTGCTGCGCGGTTCCAACGGCGTCGGCTACACCAACTATCCCGACAATGTCGTCAAGTTCTTCGTCCGTCAGGCGGCCGAGGCCGGGGTTGATCTCTTCCGCGTGTTCGACTGCCTGAACTGGGTGGAGAACATGCGCGTCTCCATGGATGCCGTGCGCGAGGCCGACAAGCTCTGCGAAGGCGCCATGTGCTACACGGGCGACATCCTCGATCCGGACCGCGCCAAGTACGACCTCAAGTACTACGTCAATCTCGCCCGCGAGCTGGAGAAGGCCGGGGCGCACATCATCGGCATCAAGGACATGGCGGGCGTTCTGAAGCCCGCCGCGGCGGCTAAACTGGTTTCGACGCTGCGTCAGGAAACCGACCTTCCGATCCACCTCCACACCCACGACACCTCCGGCATCGCGGCGGCGACGGTGCTGGCCGCGGTCGAGGCCGGCGCCGATGCCTTCGACGCGGCGATCGATTCCATGTCGGGGCTGACCTCGCAGCCGTGCCTGGGTGCGCTGGTCGAGGCGCTCGCCGAAACCGAGCGCGACACGCAGCTGGACGCCCGCGCCATCCGCCAGATCTCGTTCTATTTCGAGGCGGTGCGCGCCAAGTACATCGCCTTCGAATCGGATCTGCGCGCCGGCGCCTCGGAGGTCTATCTCCACGAGATGCCCGGCGGCCAGTTCACCAACCTCAAGGAGCAAGCCCGCTCGCTGGGGCTCGAGGCGCGCTGGCACGAAGTGGCGCGCGCCTACGCCGACGCCAACATGCTGTTCGGCGATATCGTCAAGGTGACCCCGTCGTCGAAGGTGGTCGGCGACCTGGCGCTGATGATGGTCGCCTCCGATCTCACCCGCGAAGACGTGGTCGACCCGGACAAGGACGTCCACTTCCCTGATTCGGTGGTGCAGATGCTGCGCGGCGATCTCGGCCAGCCGCCCGGAGGTTGGCCGTCCGAGTTCCAGAAGAAGGTGCTGAAGAACGAAAAGCCGATCACCGTGCGCCCGGGCTCGCTGCTGCCGCCTGCCGACCTCGAGGCGGAGGCGGCGGCCGCGGCGGAAAAGACCGGCCACAAAATCGACGATCGCGCGCTCGCCTCCTACCTCATGTACCCCAAGGTCTACGTCGACTTCGCCCGTGCCGCGGATACCTACGGCCCGGTCAGCGTGCTGCCGACGCCGGTCTTCTTCTATGGCCTGCCGGCCGGCGAGGAGATTCCGGTCGAGCTGGAGCGCGGCAAGACGCTGGTGGTGCGCACCCAGGTGATCGGCGAGCCGGACGAGCAGGGCTTCGTGCGCGTCTTCTTCGAGCTGAACGGCCAGCCGCGCATGGCCAAGGTGCCCGATCGCGCCCATGGCGCTACCGGCGGCGGCCAGGCGCGGCGCAAGGCCGAGGAAGGCAACCCCAACCACGTCGCGGCACCCATGCCCGGCGTCGTCTCGACGCTTGCGGTCTCCGCCGGCCAGACGGTCAGCGCCGGCGACGTGCTGTTGTCCATCGAGGCCATGAAGATGGAAACCGCCATCCACGCCGAACGCGACGGTGTCGTCGCCGAGGTGCTGGTTGCCGCCGGCGCCCAGATCGACGCCAAGGACCTGCTGCTGGTCTACGCGGGGTAGGCGGCGGTCGGCCCCCACGACTCCTCCCCGCTTTTCACCGCGGAACGCCTTCACGCGCAACGGGTTGCACCGGGCGGCCAGATACGTGCCGGAGATTGCAGACGTTCTTCGCCGATCAGGTGCTACACTCCCCTGTCATTTTTGCGGGGAGGTTGAAATGGCGACTGAGCCTGACGGGCCCGCCGCGATAGGGCCCTCCAATCCAAAACCGGCGCCGGGAAAGCGCGAGATGCGCGGCGAGCGGCGGGTTATCACCGCGCTGTTTTGCGACGTGGTGAACTCCACGGGGCTTGCCGAAAATCTCGACCCGGAAGACTGGACCGACCTGATGAACCGGGCCTTCCAGCGGCTGACCGCGCCGATCGTGCGCTACGAGGGGACGGTCGCGAAGCTCATGGGCGATGCGGTGCTGGCGTTCTTCGGCGCGCCTGTCGCCCATGAAGACGATCCGCAGCGCGCGGTGCTGGCCGCCCTCGACATGCTCGCCTCGGTCGGTCTCCTCGCGGAAGAGATCCGCAAGGAGATGGGCATCGAGTTCGGCATCCGCATCGGCATCAACACCGGCCCGGTGGTGGTCGGCGACGTCGGCTCGGCGCAGGCGATGGAATACACCGCCATGGGCGACGCGGTGAACGTCGCCGCGCGCATGGAACAGACCGCCGCCCCCGGAACCGTTCAGGTCTCGCAAGACACCTTCCGGCTGATCGAGCCGTTCTTCGAGGTCGAGGCGCTGGGTGGCGTCGAGCTGAAGGGCAAGAGCGAACTGGTCCCCGCCTACCGGGTGCTCCGCACCAAAGGGGCGCCGGGCGAGAGCCGGCGCGGCGTCGGCGCGCCGCTCATCGGGCGCGATCAGCAGCTGACGCGCATGAAGGCGGCGCTCAGCGACCTGAAGCAGGGCAAGGGCCGCATCATCACGCTGATCGGCGAGGCGGGGCTCGGCAAAAGCCGGCTGATCGCCGAATTGTTCAAGGACTGGGAGCGGGACGGCCTCGCCGAAGGCTGGGATGTCGCCCACGGCATTCCCTACGACGCCAATCGGCCCTTCGGACTGTTTCAGAACTTCGCCCGGCAGATGTTCGGCATCGAGCTCGACGATCCGCCCGAGGTCGTCCACCACAAGGTGGACAACGGACTGCGCGCGACCGGCGCCGGCGACGAGGTCGTGTCGCTCTGCTCGGTGGCGGTCGAGCGCGTGATCGCCGCCAAGGTCCTGCACGAGGCGGCCCAGGACTATTCGGCCGAGGCGCTCCGCCAGGACCTGTTCGACAACGTCTATCCGGCCTGGCTGGCGTCGGCCAAGGAGGGCCCGCGCGTCCTCGTGCTTGACGATCTGCAATGGGCGGACCCGGCCTCGATCGATCTCGTCATCCATCTGTTCAAGATGGTCGAGGAGGTGCCGATCCTCTTCCTCTGCGCGTTCCGGCCCGAGCGTCAGGCGCCGTCGTGGCGGATCAAGCAGGCCGCCGAATTGGACTACCCGCATCGCTACGATGAGCTCTTCCTGCAGCCGCTCAACGCCCAGGATACCGACGCGCTGGTGTCGGCGTTGCTCGACATCGCGGACCTGCCGGCGGAGGTGCACGAGCTGGTCATGCGCAAGACCGACGGTAATCCCTATTTCGTCGAGGAGGTGGTGCGCACGCTCATCGAGCAGGGTGCGGTGCTGCAGAGCGACGCCGGCTTGCGCTGGAACGCTGACACGAAGGTCGCCGACATTCCCATCCCCGACAGCCTGCAGGCGCTGTTGATGGCGCGCATCGACCGGCTCGACGAGCAGACCAAGTCGACCCTGCAGGCGGCCTCGGTAATCGGGCGCGCCTTCTACTACCGGATCCTGGAGCGCATTTCGGACACGGCGCTGGCGCTCGGCAAGCAGATGCTGTCGCTGGAACGCGCCGAGCTGCTGCGCGAGGCCGGCCGGGTGCCCGAGCTGGAATACATGTTCAAGCACGACCTCGCCCGCGATGCCGCCTACGGCTCGATGCTCAACCGCAAGCGCCGCGAGTTTCACAAACGGGTCGGCGAGGCGATGGAGACCATCTTCAGCGATCAGCTGGAGGAGCATGCCCACCGCCTCGCCCAGCACTTCGCGCTGGCCGGCGATAACGAACGCGCGGCGCGCTACTTCATGATGGCCGGCGAAGTCGCCGCGGCGCTGCACGCCAACGAGGAGAGTGCCGCCCATTTCGGCCAGGCTCTCGAAGCGGCCCGGCAGGCGGGCGACCCCAACATGGTCGCGCGCCTGGAGGCGCGGGCACACTGAGGGAAGCCGCGGCGAGCGGCCGCCCGCGCATGGGCTTCCCCTCGCGCGGGGGGTTCGGATCGCGCGAAGCCCGCCCTATGTTGGTGGGCTCGCACCCCGCACCTTGGAAAGAGACATGGCCTTGAACACACGCAAACTCGGCAGCCAGGGGCTGGAGGTTTCCGCTATCGGCCTCGGCTGCATGGGCATGAGCCAGTCGTACGGTCCGGCCGACGAAACCGAATCGCTCGCCACCCTCGACCGCGCGCTTGAGCTCGGCTGCACCTTCCTCGACACCGCCGAGGTCTACGGTCCGTTCAAGAACGAGGAACTGCTCGGCCGGGCGCTGAAGGGCCGGCGCGATCGCGTCGTGCTCGCCACCAAGTTCGGCTTCGATCTCAAGGGCGGCAGCCGCGGCGGCGTCGACAGCCGGCCCGAACACATCCGCGAGGCGGTCGAAGGGTCGCTCAGCCGTCTTCAGACCGACCGCATCGACCTCATCTACCAGCACCGGGTCGATCCGGCGGTGCCTATGGAGGACGTCGCCGGCGCCGTTGCCGGCCTCGTCGAGGCGGGCAAGGTGCGCTTCTTCGGTCTCTCCGAGGTCGGCGTCGCCAACCTCCGCCGCGCCCACGCGGTTCATCCGGTGTCGGCGGTGCAGAGCGAATACTCCCTGTGGGAGCGCAATCTCGAAGCCGACGTGATTCCGGCCTTGCGCGAGCTCGGCATCGGCCTAGTGCCGTTCTCGCCGCTCGGTCGCGGTTTCCTGACCGGCGCCGTCAAGCGCGCCGAGGAGTACCCGGAGAACGACCATCGCCACGGCGACCCGCGCTATCAGGGCGCGAATTTCGACGCCAACATGAAGGCGGCGGCGGTCGTGCGCGACGTCGGTGCAGCGCATGACGCGACGCCCGCTCAGGTCGCGCTTGCCTGGCTGCTGGCGCAGGGCGACGACGTGGTGCCGATTCCGGGCACCAAGCGGCGCAAATACCTCGAAGAAAACATCGCGGCTGCCGCGTTGCGGCTTTCACCGGCCGACATGCAGGCGCTCGACGAAGCGCTGGCGCCCGGCAAGATCTCCGGCGCGCGCTACAACGAACGGCTCATCGTGACGGTCGATCGCTAGGAAGCCTCGGCGCCCACCAGCGCCGCCAGCTTGTCGAGGCATCCCGCCCAGCCCTGGCCGTGCATCTCGCGCGCCGCCTCGGTCGCAAAGCGTTCGTGGGTCAGCACGATCTCCGTTCCCTCCGCATGCGGACGGAACTCGACGGTGACCAGCGTCGGGTCGCCGCCGCCGTCGCCGATCGACCATGTGTAGATCAGCTCTTCCGGCGCGCGCACGCGCTCGAAGGTGCCGCTGATCCAGGTGATCGAACCGTCGGGGTCGCGATTGGCGAGGCGATAGCTGCCGCCCTCGCGCAAGTCGACGTGTGCTTCCGGGCAAGTCGTCGGCCCCGGTCCCCACCACTGCACCAGCAGCTCGGGCTCCGTCCACGCGGCGAACACGCGGGCGCGCGGCGCCCGGATGATGCGGCTGATCTTCAGTTCCGCCGGCTGCATCAGGCGTCTCCCTTCGGTCGCTCGACGAAATCGGCGAGCTTGTCGAACGTCCGGCTCCAGAAGCGCCGGTAGGTGGCGAGCCACTGGTCGGCGCTCGCCATTGCCTTGGGGTTCAGCACGCACGATTGAACCGTCCCGTCGCGCTTGCGGGCGATCAATCCGGCGCGTTCCAGCACGAACAGATGCTTGGAGATCGCGGCGAGCGACATGCCGTGCGGTCTGGCGAGCTCGGTGACGCGCGCCGGTCCGTCGGCGAGCGTCCTGACCAGGGCGCGCCGGGTCCGGTTGGAAAGGGCGTGAAAGACTTCGTCCAACTGGTCTTCGTCGCGCGGGCGCAGCAAATGCGATCTTCCTCTCAACCAAACGGTTGACAACTTGGCGGGCGCGCCGCTATTGATGTCTCAACCGATTGGTTGACGACCGTAGGCGTCGTCGCAACCGCTGTCAAACAGGGAGAACACGCATGACCATCCACCAGGAAGTGACCCTCGCCGCGAGCCCCGAGGCGGTTTACGGCGTGCTCACCAGCTCCGCCGATTTCGCCAGGATGACCGGCGGGCGCGCCGCGAAGATTTCCGGCGATGTCGGCGGCACCTTCTCTATGTTCGGTGGCGATATCGAGGGGCGCAACGTCGAACTGGTGCCGGGCAAGCGCGTCGTGCAGGCGTGGCGCTCGAAGGCGTGGCCGGCGGGCGTCTATTCGATCGTGAAGTTCGAACTCGTCGCCGACGGAAAGGGCACCAGACTGACCTTCGATCAGGCGGGCCATCCCGACGGCGCGCAGGAGATGCTGGAGGGCGGCTGGCACCAGATGTACTGGCAGCCGATGAACGCGCTGTTCTCCGGCAAGCCGATGTCGGCATCCATGTCCGACATGTAGCGTCTCGCGTCGGGGTGGCGGACGCCGGCTCGCGCTCGCCATCCTTTCCCGATCCTTAAGCGCTCGCTGGTGCCGCCCGCCTTTTGCCATCGTTCACGATGGTGTCGCAGGGCCGCGCCAGATTCGGCTGCGGTTGTCGCGTCGGGTCGGGTGCCTTACACTCGCCCTCTATCACCACCGTCGAAGGAACGAGCGTGCCCGCGCGCGAGCGGGCAGGAAAGGGACTTATTCAATGCAAGAGATCGATACGCAGCGCTTTGACCGTCTCACCGCCTTCAAGGCGAACTTCGATCAGATCTACACCGCGCCCGATCCGCGCGAATATTACCGGGTCCTTTTCGGCCTCGACTACGTGATCCCCGAGCTGGCGAAGCCCGTCTTCCGCGCCCTCATCGAGCGGCGCGCCGAGGCGGTGGCCGATCGCCTCAAGATTCTCGATCTCGGTTGTTCCTACGGCATCAACGCGGCGCTGGCGCGCTTTCCGCTGGATCTGTCGCGGCTGGCCCGGCGCTACGTCGGACCCGAGGCGTTCGACCTCGAACCAAAGGAGCTGATCGACCTCGACCGCGCCTACTTCGCGTCGTGGCCGAAGACGACCGACGCCCGCTTCATCGGGCAGGACACGTCGAAGCCTGCCATCGATTACGCCACCCGCGTCGGGCTGCTTTCCGGCGGCGTCACCACCAACCTCGAGGAAAATGCGCCGAGCGAGCGCGAGCGCACGCTGATGAGCGGTGTCGACCTGATCTTCTCGACCGGCTGTGTCGGCTACATCACCAGCGCCACCTTCCGCCGGATTCTGGAGCTTCAGGAAGGGCGCATGCCGTGGGTGGCGAACTTCGTCCTGCGCATGTACCCGTTCGATGCCATTGCCCGCGAGCTGGAAGGCTTCGGTCTGGTCACCGAGAAGGTGCACGGGGTGACGTTCGTGCAGCGGCGCTTCCATTCCAAGGACGAGTTCGAATCGACGGTCGATGCGCTCCGCGATCAGGACATCGACCCGCGCGGCAAGGAGGCCGAAGGCCTGCTGCACGCGGAGCTGTTCATCTCGCGGCCGAAAGAGGACGTCGCCGAAACGCCGCTCAGCGAGCTCGTGTCGGTGACCAGCGGGGCGGGACGCGGCTACGGACGCCGCTTCCGCGAACTCGGCGGCAGCGCCGCCAAGCTGATGCACTAGGCAGCACGCCGTCGCTGCCCACGGCTAGGCTGCCGAGGTCAGCCGCACCCGGTTGCCGGCCGGGTCGCGGGTGTCGTAGCCGCCGTCGCGCTCGCCGACCTCCGCGCCGCCGTCGGCGAGGCGATCGCGGATCGCGGCGAGGTCGTCGACGCCAGGCACTTCGATGCCGAACCAGCGCAGGCCGCTCGCGCCGGCCGGCGCCTGCGGCGCGCCAGTTCCCGCCCACGTGTTGAAGGCGATGGCGTGCGGCTGATAGCCGAGGCCGACGTCGCCCATGCGCACCCGCCTGTTGAGCATCAGCCGCTCGAAGCCGATCCCTGCGTTGTAGAAGCCCATCGCCGCGTCGAGATCGCCGACGTGGAGATGAACGTGGCCGACGCGGGTTCCCGCCGGCATCGCCTGGCGGAGGTCGTCGGCGGGATCGAGTTCGGCCATCAGGCCATGCAGGTCGATGGCGTCGCGGCCCGAGTGGCGCCGGCAGTCGGTGGTCAGCGCGTAGAAATCGTCGCCGTTGGACTTGAAGGTGCCGCGCCACGGCGTCTCGAAGGTGATCTCGATGCCGTTGCCGTCGAGATCCCAAAGGTACGTCGCTTCGGAGACGAGGTGGTCGGTCGGCGAATTGGGAAAGCGCGTCGCCATCAGCCGCGCGGTGATTCGCGCCAGTTCCTTGCGCGCCGGCACGTGCAGGGCGACGTGATAGAGACCGCTGGTGTTCTTCGACCGGCCGCGTCGCGCCCGGCTCCAGCACGACAAGCGTTCGCCCGCCGGCGCCGAGGCGGATGCCGTCCGCATCGGTTCCCTGAACGCTCAGCCCGACCAGATCGCGCCACACGGCAAGCGCCCGCTCGCCGTCGGTGACGGCGATGTGCACCGGGCCAAGTGTCGTTTCTTTCGGCAGTGTCATCTTCACGAGCCGTGCTATCTGACCGGCATCCGCCCTTCGATGGCGGCATGAGACGTGCCCCTTCCGAGGCGGCATTCCTCAAGTACGTCTCGCATCCCGAAAGTCCAGAGACTTCATCCATCGGCGTACGCGCCAGTGCAGAGGGGCATATCGTCATGGCCAGGGCAAAGAAGCCGGTCACAATTACCGAACACGAAATGATGCAGGTCGAGAAGGCCAACAAGACCGGCAAGCCGCCGGTCGTGTTCGTGCATGGCCTGTGGCTCCTGCCGTCGAGCTGGGACCGCTGGGGTGCGCTCTTCGAGAAGGCGGGCTTCACCGCGCTGACGCCGGGCTGGCCCGACGATCCCGAGACCGTCGCGGAAGCCAACGCCAGGCCGGAAGTGTTCGCCAACAAGGGCATCGGCGAAGTGGTCGACCACTTCGCCAAGGTGATCGGCGGCCTGAAGATGAAGCCGGCGATCGTCGGCCATTCGTTCGGCGGGCTTCTGACCCAGGCGCTGGCCGGCATGGGCCTCGCGCAAGCGTCGGTCGCCATCGACCCGGCGCCCTTCCGCGGCGTGCTGCCGCTGCCGTTCTCGGCGCTGAAGTCGGCCTTCCCGGTGCTCGGCAATCCGGCCAATCGCAGCCGCGCCGTGCCGCTCACCTACGAGCAGTTCCGCTACGCATTCGCCAACATGGTCAGCGAGGCCGAGGCCAAGCGCCTCTACAAGGAGTTCGCCGTGCCGACGTCGGGCAAGCCGCTCTTCCAGGCCGCCGCCGCCAACCTCAACCCGTGGACCGAGGCCCGGGTCGACAGCCGGAACCCGAAGCGCGGGCCGCTCCTCATCATCGAGGGCGAGAAGGACCACACCGTCCCCTACGCAATCGCCCACGCCACCTTCAAGCTCCAGAAGCGCCACAACTCCGGCGTCACCGAGTTTGCGCTGATCAAGGATCGCGGCCACGCCCTGGTCATCGACAACGGCTGGCAGGAGGTGGCGGAGACCGCGCTCACGTTCGTCCAGCGCTTCGTCTGACGAGAGGAGAGGGAGGGCGGCGGCCCTCCCGCCTCAGGGCGCGACGTTCGGCAGGGTCGGGGTCGGCGCGCCGCCCGCGAGCACGCGTTCGAGCACGTCGCGCGACAGCATGCCGAAGATGATGGCGTAGCCGGCGATCAGGAATGCGTCGAACACCGCCGAGCCGTCGCTGGCCAGCGATGGCAGCGCGGTCTTTGCGTACCCCGCCATGGTGATGAGGCCGATCGGAATGCTGGCGAGCAGCTGGCGCTTGAGCGGCCCTTCCTTGCCGGTCGGGAAGACGTACGTGCGAAGCCAGACCCCAAACGTGTAGAGCGCCATCAGGCCGACGACGGCCGACGCCGTGAACGCGTAGTACGCGATGTCTGGTGGCGATTGCGCAGCGACGGCGACGGCCATGTTGACCTGACTCCCTAGAAGGACTTGACGTTGACGGTGGACCCGTCGCTCGGGCCCAGATAAATCCAGCCGGTGGTCTGTTCGCCTGACTGCGACTTGACCTGCAGCCAGTCCTGAGACCCGACGATCGACGGGACGGTGAGCTGCTGCAGGACAATGAAGAACTGTCCCGGTTTCGCCGTGCCGATCTCTTTGCCGGCTCCTTTGAAGAAGCCGCCGGGTGGTGAATCGAGGACCGGCAACGGCGCGATCGGAGTCACGGAGGTACCGGTGAGGTCGCCGGCCAAAGCCGGAACGAGGGTGAGGGCCAGCGCGACCAACACACCAGACACGATCCGCAGCATGGGACTTGCCTCCTATGCCAACGCGGAACTGCCCGGCGAGCCCCATGGCCCGCCGTCGGGTCAACCGATGATACTACGACTCACCGTGGATGCAATCTAAGATAGTGGCGACCCCCAGCGTTGCCCCACGCTGTCCGGGCGACGGCGCTGCGCGCGCCTCACGTCTTCCGGTTGACGAAGGCGATGCCCACTTCGTCGCCGACCGCGAAGATGACGTCGCGCGCTTTCGCGTAGTCGGCGGCGTCGAGGTGTTCGAGCATCAGGGGCACGTCGCCGGCTCTCTCCAGTTCGCGGAGGTAGGTGCGATAGTCGAGCTGCCCTTCGCCGATCATCACTTCGTCGAAGTGCAGCGCGGCCTGGTGGTGCAGCACGATGTCCTTGGCGTGGCAGCTCACGATCCATTTGCCGAGCTTGGCGAAGGCTTCGCGGAGCAGCGCGCCGGTGTCCCAATACTGGCGCGGCGTCAGGATCAGGTTGACCGGGTCGAGGTGGGCGGCAAACGCCGGCCGGTCGACGGCGTGGATCAGTTCGACGGTCTTGTCGATGCTGTCCGGCAGCCCGTACTGGAGCATCTCGAGGGCGAACTTCGCGCGCTTCGGCTTGACCGTATCGATCAGCTCCCGCGCCACCTCGACCGTGTCGGCGAAGGCTTCGTCGGTGAGGTTGTGCGGGTGGGGCCCGTAGTCGGAGCCCGGCGCATAGCTGCCGATGTAGCTGACCGCCGAGCGGGCGCCGACTTCCTCCGCGATCGCCAGGCACTCGGCGGCATAGTCGCGGTTCGCTTTGCGCGTTGCCGGATCGGTCGAAACCAGGTTCCGCCAGATGCCGATCTCGGCGATCGGCACGCCTTCCGCCGCGAAGGCCTTGCGAATGTCGGCGAGGCGCTGGGTGTCGGCAAGCCTGACCGGAGGGCAATAGGCGGCGCCGTAGCCGAAATCGACGTGGGCGCGCGCGAAGGCATAGGGGTCGTCGCTGGAGACGGGCAGGCCGTGGCCGCCAAGTCGGATCATGGTCGCGTCCCTCCCAGTTCCGTCCGGTCCGGGAGCGATAGCACAGTTGCCGGCTCAGGCGTTACGGGCAGGCGAGGCCGCGGCTCGGGCCGCTGGTCCGCCGTTTGGCGAGGTCGAGGTGGAAGTGATCGGTGTGGTAGGCGTCGGCACCCGGGCCGAGCACCGTCTTGAACGGGCCGCAAGCGGATTTCCTGACCTTGGTGAGGAACGCCAAATCGTCGCCGCCCCCCTGCCAGCCGGGGCCGACCGCGATCCAGCGCGTGCCGACGCGGAAGGCGGAGATGTCGATGGCGTTGCCCTTGGCGTGCTCGCTGAGCTTGGCGCCCTCGATGTTGTCGCGGGTCCGGCACGAATAGGCGTCGGCGATGCGCAAGCCGGTCAGGTGCTCGCCGTAGATCTTGAACGCCGCCGGCTCGACCTTCTTGTCGATCCAGTCGGCGAGCGTTTCGGCGAGCGAACAATCGACGATCGCCTTGGAGGAAAAGTCGACCCTGCCGTCGTCGAGCGCGGCGATGGCCACCGGCTCGGGCACCGTGCAGGCGTTGTTGGCGCCTTCCCTGATCACGGCAAGCGGCGTCGCGGTCACGCCGAGCTTGGCGATCGCGGCGCCGCAGAACGAGGTTGCCGCGGGCGGCGGGCGGATGAGCTTGGGCGGCGCCGGCGGTGCGGGCGTCGGAACCGGCGGCAGCGCGGCGAGTTTCACTTCCGGCGAAGGAGCCGAACCGGTGCCATCGGCGGCCGGTGCCGCCGCAGCCTCGGCGGCGGGCGGGGCGGGGATGTCCGCGACCGGCGGGACCGGGACGTCGGTTGCCGGAGCCGCGGCCACGACAGCGCCCGGCTCCGGGCGGAGGTGCGGCGTCGGCACGACCAGCGCCGGGGTCGTCACGGGCGCCGCCGAGGCGACCATCGTCACCTCGCCTTCTCCGGGGCGCAGCCGCGGCAGCGGCACGTCGGGTGCGGCGGTCGGTGGTGCGGTTGCCGGTCCCGAGGTCGCCAGCGCAGCCTTGTGGAGCGTCGGTGTCTTGCCGGTGAGTACGTCGACCGGCTCCTTGAAGAGCCGCTTCATGAAGTGGATGGGGGTCTCGGAGGAGCCCGTTTGCGGCGCGGCGGCGGCGGGCAGGGTGGCGAACGCCAGAACGGCGGCGGCCAGCAGGGCGGGGGGAACGCGACGCATCGTTCGCTCGATCCGGTTCGTTGGTCGGTCGCCCGCGGGGCCCCCTGCCCATACCTCACGGATCGCCCATGAGCCTAGCCGGGTCCCGGCGCCCGCTCAAGGCGCCGGGTGGCTCCGTTCACACTTGCCCACACCGCCGACCGTGCCATTCTTGCCTGCCGGATAAGGAGACTCGCGATGACCGACACCGTTCGCTGGGAGCCGATGAGAAGCGCGCCGCGCGACGGCACGCTGGTTCTGGCGCGCCTGCGGGCCACCGAGCAGGGGCCGGCGGAGATGGACGCGGTGCGCTGGTCGACCTCGGCGCGCTCGCGCGAGGAGGGCTGGGTCGCCAACGATTCCGATCCCTTCGCCCGCGTCGTCTACGCGGAGAACGAACTGACCGGCTGGATGCCGCTGCCCGGCCAGTTGCCGCGCCTTGCCTCCGACAGCCGCCGTCAGCGTCCCGCCGAACCCACCCCCGACGAAAGCGACGGCTCCGGCGTCTGAGCGCGGGGCGTCGCCGCCTGCGGCAAACAGCCGATCGCGTTCAGCGAAGCGCGGATCGCCACGTCGAGCGGCGTCTGCGGTTCGGCGCCGAGCAGCGACACGAGCTTGGTGTTGTCGAGGCGAACCGGCGTGTCCCACAGGTAACGCATCTCGGCGACCTCGCGGAACAGCCGCACCACCGGCGCCAGCGCGCGGACGAGGAACCACGGGAAGCGCCGCGCCGGGAGATCCGGATTGCCCGCTGCCTTGCGGATGGCGGCGGTCATCTCGGCGCCGGTCAGCCAGTGACCGGCGAAGTTGACCGTCTCGAACGGCGCCAGCTCGGCGCGCTTCTCGATCAGCGCGACCATCGCCGCGGCGAGGTCGGGCGTATAGGCCCAGGCGTGGCCGACGCCCGCTTTGCCCATCTCGGTGATGCTGGTCACCGGCTTGCCGGCATGCACGATGACGCTGGCGAAGTTGGACGAGGGGGAGGGCGTCCCGAAGACGTCCGGCGCGCGCACGATCAGCGCCCGCGCGCCGGCGCTCGCCGCGGCCTTCAGCATCGCTTCCATCTCGACGCGCACGGCGCCCTTCCGGGAGACCGGGTGCTGGGGCGAGTCCTCGCGGATCGCCGACCAGGCGTCGGGACCGTAGTTGTAGACGTTGCCCGGGAAGACGATCAGCGCGCCTTCGGCAACCGCCGCGGCGATCGTGTTGGCGAGCATCGGGATCGCGAGCTCTCGCCAGTTGCGATAGTAGGCCGGGTTGGCGCCATGCACGATGACGTCGACGCCACGTGCCGCCTCGGCGACCGTCTGTGCGTCCATCGCGTCGCCAGCGATCCATTCGATCCGGCCGCGTTCCTTGGGCAGCGTGCGGTTCAGCGCCTTCACGCGCCAGCCGCGGGCCAGCATCTGGCGGGCGGCTTCGCCGCCGATCCCGCCGGTCGCGCCGATCACCAGCGCCGTTTTCGTCTTGCTCATGGGACTATCCTTTCGATTTCGTTGGCCCGGATATCGGACACCGGCGCCTGAAAGGAAATTGCCTATCTGTGTGGGTCGGCTATACATTCCTGTATGGCCGATCCGACTCCTGGCTGGGAGCTCTCGCGCACCTTCCTCGCCGTCATGGCGGGCGGCAGTCTGTCGGCCGCGGCGCGCGATCTCGGCCTCACCCAGCCGACCGTTGGCCGCCACATCGACGCCCTCGAGAAGGCGCTGGGCGTCGTGTTGTTCGCGCGCTCGCCCTCCGGCCTCACCGCGACGGAGGCCGCGGTCGAGCTCCGCCCCCATGCCGAGGCCATGGCCGGCGCCGCCTCGGCGATGGTGCGCGCCGCCTCCGGCCTCGCCGACGACACCGGCGGCGTGGTGCGCATCACGGCGAGCGAGGTCGTCGGCGCCGAGGTGCTGCCGCCGATCCTTGCCGATCTCCGCGAGGACTACCCGAAGCTGGTGATCGAGCTGGTGCTGTCGAACCGGGTCGACGATCTTCTCCGCCGCGCCGCGGATATCGCGGTGCGCATGGTGCGCCCCGAGCAGGCGGCGCTGGTCGCGAAGCGTGTCGGCAAGGTGCGTGGCGGCCTCTACGCCCACCGCCGCTACGTCGACAAGCACGGCTTGCCGAAAAGCATCGACGATCTCGCCCGACACGCCGTCGTCGGCTTCGATACGCGCCCGCCGATTCTCGCCGGGGTCGAGGCGGAATCGGCGGGCTGGAATCGCGACCTCTTCGCCTTCCGCTCGGACAGCGACCTCGCCCAGATCGCCGCGATCCGCGCCGGCCTCGGCATCGGCGGCCTGCAGCACGGCATCGCTCGCCGCGACAAGGACCTCGTGCCGGTGCTACCGCGCGTCGTCGCCTGGTCGCTCGACATGTGGGTGGCGATGCACGAGGACCAGCGCGCCAACCGGCGCCTCCGCCTCGTCTTCGACCGCCTCGCGACGGCGCTCAAGTCTCAGGTCAACGCACCGGCGCCGGGGTGAGGGGCCTCACATGAACTCGCTCCGCACATCCAGCGTCGATCGCACGCCCAGATCGTCGTAGTGCGCCGCGAGCCAGTCCTTGCCGGCCTTGCGGCCGGCGTGGTGGAGCTCCTGAAAGAAGTGCCAGCTGGTGTCGAGCTTGGTGGCCGCGTTGTATTTCGCGAGCGCCGCGGTGGCGTCGATGCGGTGCAGCCGGTTGCGGCGATAGCGCTTGGGGTCGAGGCGGTGCTCGTCCATCAGCCGGTTGACGAAGTCGATGGCGCGGAATTCGCGCAAGAGCGACGCGTTGAAGGTGATCTCGCTCGCCCGCTCGGTGATCGCCTGCGCCGTGTGGGGGATTTCCTCGCGGCGCACCGGGTTCACCTGGACGACCAGAATGTCCTCGGTCGCGGTCTCCTCGAAGAAGGGAAACAGCGCCGGGTTGCCGGCGTAGCCGCCGTCCCAGTAAGCCTCGCCGTCGATCTCCACCGCCTGGAAAAGATAGGGCAGGCAGGCCGACGCCATCACCGCCTCGGCGGTCACCTCCTTGCCGGAGAACACCTTGATCTTGCCGGTGCGCACGTTGGTCGCCGAGATGAAGAGCTTCAGCCCGTCGTTGGCGCGCACGCGGTTGAAGTCGATCAGGTGCTCGACGAGATCGCGGAGCGGATTGATGTCGAGCGGATTGGTCCGGTAGGGCGAAACGAAGCTGGTGAGCTGCTGGAAGAACTCGAAGGGCGAGAAGCTCTGCATGTGCCAGAAGCCCAGCATCGATTGCAGGATCTCGCCGGCCGTGCCCGAGCCGCCGCCTTCCTGGCTGACGCGCCGCCAGAAGGCGCCGAGGCGGTGGCGGGCGCCCTCGGCGCCGTCGCGCATCAGCCCGTCGGCGAGCGCCACCGCGTTCATGGCGCCGGCGCTGGTGCCGGAGATCGCCTCGAAGTCGAGCCGCTCGTCTTCGAGCAGCGCGTCGAGCACGCCCCAGGTGAAGGCGCCGTGGGCGCCGCCGCCCTGCAGCGCGAGGTTGATGGTCTTCAGCTTCGGCGGCAGCGGCTCCTTCTGCGGTTTCACCCGCGCCGCGATCTCGCGGAGCCGATGGGCAACGCCCCGTTTGGGCGGCGCCGCCTTGTCGGGAGTATCGGTCATGGGTGGTCCTCGCTGAACGCGGCGTCCCACGGCACGAGCGTGAGCTGCGGATAAAGGGCCCGCCGTCGCTCCGCCTTCTCGGCGTAGTGGGTGGCGGGTCCGATGGCGCCGGGATTGGGGCGGTGGATGAAGTTGAAGAGATCGCCGAAGCCGTGGGGCGCGTAGATATCGAAGGCGCCGCCGCCCATCGGGTGGAGGCCGAGCATGCTCGGCGTCTCGAGGAAGACGTTGATGCCGTGGCACGACGAGGTGAGCTGCGGGTAGCCGGTGGTGCCGTTGCGTTCGTCGAACCAGAGATGGACGCGGGCCTGGTTGCGCACCTCGATCTTCGCGTCGATGTCGGCGAAGGCCTCCGCCGCCCGCCTGATCGCGCGGTCTTCCGCGTCCCACGATGTGTCGGGGTCGAAATAGAAAACGTCGTAGTCGCGGATACCGTAGGAGGGGTCGCGCCCGTCGAGCGCGTTCCACACGCTCTGCATGACCGCACCGGCGACGATCCAGCAATCGGGCAGCGCCAACGTCGGCAGCCGCTCGATCAGCGTCGCGATCACCGGGTTGGTGACGACGAGCTCGCGAAACCGTGCCTCGTCGTCGGTCATCGTCCCGCTGAGGCACGCTCTTGGTTGAGCGCAAAGAGTTCGAGCGAGGATTTCCTCGTCGGAAAGGTCTGGCGGCCAGCCGTAGGCGGCGGCCACAGCCGCATCGAGGCGCTGATGCGCCATCGCGAGCCAGGCCGGACGCTCGTTGTAGAGGTTGGTCAGCGTCCGCTTCTTCAGAAGCTTCTCCGCCGCTTCGTCCTTGGGCAGAATGCGGTCGGGATATTTGACTGGCGCCTCGCCGGGCGCCGCCGTCGGCACGATTTCCGGAACGACGGTGACGAGGTCTGCCGGGTTCAGCCACGCCTCGCGCAGTCGGTTGAGTTCGGCAGCGGCCTCCGCGATGGCAATTGAACGCGGATAATCTGCATAGTCGGCGGCCGAAACGTTCGGGGTAAGCCCCTCCGGGAAGGGGAAGGTCTCGAAGGTGGTTGACGGCGTGTAGCGGGGGTCGTTACCGACTCCGAGCCACGTTCCCAGACGAAGTGACCACAGTTCATGAAAACGCGAATGGAGGATGCCGAACGTGGTGTCGTCGTCGCGCGCTATTGCGACCGCTGCGCTATCCGCCAGCACCTGCCGGTGCGCCCAAATAAAGGTTCTGTATTTGGCAACGCGGCCGGTCAGAATGAATCGCTGCAGACTTGCGAGCGCGGCTTTCATCTCGGGACGCGGGCGCCACGCCAGCCACCAATATTCCCTCGCAGCGCGCTCTTTGTTTGTTGCGCGAACCGGCTTCACCTGAGATTGGCAGTGCGCGAATGGCGCCTGATAGAAAGCGGCTTCAGCTTCCGAGCGCTCGACGCCGAAGTAAACGATCCAGATATCTTGGGGTCTCCGGACTACACTGATGCTGTTCGCATAGGGGAAGAGCACATCAGAATTTGCTTTGCCGTTTGGATTGATCAATTCGGTCAACCAGCGCCTCGCCGTGTTTCCGTCGACTTGAAATGGCCCTGTGGGCTGCACGCCAATGAATGCGACTTGCTCATTCTCGATCAAATGACTTGCAGATGAGATCGAAACATCCGCTGTCAGGTCTGGATTGATTCTATGGACGTCCCTCCCGTCTAGGCGACTGCCCCCTGCTAGGTCTGGACGCGAGAAGCAGATGATCGAAACGCGGACCGCTGCGCCTTCAATCACCCAAGGTTCGTCCGACCAAGCGTCGAAGATGCTGAGCGACTGCGCGATGCGATCTAGCACGGTGCGATTGGAGCCGCCCCGGACTGAGTTCGTGGCAACCAATCCCGCGCATTTCGCGCGTTCGCGCTGGATCTGGTCGCGCGCTTTCTCGAGCCAGTAGGTGACGAAGTCGGTGAAGTCCGGAAGCCGGCCCATCCAGATACGGCGCAGTTTCTCGACATACGCGTCGCCCAAGCTGGCTTTCATCTTCTTGGCTCCAAGAAACGGCGGATTGCCGATAATCACATCCGCCATCGGCCACTCGGCTTCGCTGCCGTCTGGATTGAGCAGCGCGTCGCGGCATTCGATCTGATCGAGTGTTGAAAGGATCGGCTTCTGCCAGTTGGTGTAGCCGTTCTGGCGCATCCATTGGAGATAGCCGATCCACAATGTTACCCGTGCGAGTTCGGCGGCATACTCTTCGATCTCGATCCCGCGGACCGCGTGGAGATCGACGCGCGGAGCGGGCAAGTCGGGCACGCCCATCCGGCCGGAGTCGACGATGGCCCTGAGCTCGATATCTTTCAAAGCGTGGAGCGCGACGTAAAGGAAGTTGCCCGAGCCGCATGCCGGATCGAGCACGCGGAAATTCGCCAGCCGCGCGAGGAAAGCTTCAAGACGCCCGCGCGCTTTCGCTGTCGCGGCCGTGCGCCGCCTGATGATGGCATTCTCCTCCTTGCGGCGAGCGGGCTCGCTAGCCTTGGCCAAGGCCCCTTCACGCCGCAGCACCTCCGCCGCGCGCTCTTGAAATGCCTTCCGGTCGGCTTCGGCGGCCTTCGCTTCTTCCACTGCCTCGGCGATCTCGGCACGCGCCGCTTCCCATTCCGCGGTCAGCGGCCGGATGATCACCGGTCCGACGATCTTCAGGATCTTCTCGCGGTCGGTGTAGTGCGCGCCAAGCGCCGGCCGCTCTCGTGTCGCCTTCAACGCCTGCTCGAAGAGGTTCCCGAAAATCGCGGGATCGATCTCCGACCAATCGTGCTCGTCGGCAGTGTCACCGATGAGCTTCAGGTCGTCGGAATCCAGTGGCAGCACCGTCGCGTCGTCGAACAGGCCGCCGTTGAACCAATGGATTTCGTCGGCGCCGAAGAACCCGCCTTTGCTCATTTTCGCAAAGAGATCGCCAAGCTGTGCGGATGCCTCCTCGGGACGCTTTTCTACGGCGCGGATGGCACGCGAAAACAACCCCGACGGAAGCAGACGGGCGTCTTCGGCAAACATGCAGAAGACGAGACGATTGAGGAAATGAGCAACAATGCGCGGATGATGTCCACGTTCCTGAAGTTTCTGACCGAGGCCACCGAAGCGCGCCGCTGCCTTGGCGGTGATGTCTTGCGGGCTGAGGTTCGGCTTTAAGCGTTCGGAGCCTTGAAAGACGAGGCGAAGCTGGTCGAGCTTCTGCGGCTCACGCAGATCGTCCAGAGTGAACGTGAATACTTTCGAGACCGTATTCGTCCAGTTGGTGTGGACGATGATCTGGTCCATGTCCGACACGACGAGGAATGGTGGATTCTCAAGATCGAGGGCATAGGCCTGTAGCTGCCGAAGGGCCGCATTCAGGTCCTTGTCTTTGCCCTTGTACTCCCAGCCGAAGCAGCCTTTCCGCCAGACGTTGGCCCACCCATCGCCACCGCCGGTTTTCGCAGTGCCGCGCTCGAAGCAGTAGTGGTCGCCTTTCTGATCATCTTCGGCCGGCGTTGGTTCGCCGATCAGCGCGCAAAGATCATTGAAGTGCGACTGCGAGCCTTGGCGCTCACGAAGCTCACTGTTTCCCCACTTCCGGATGAATTCGGCCGGCGTCATGCTAACGCCGGTGCCATGCCGCGCACGGTTGGTCAAGCTGACGCCGTCACGCCGCGGTCCAGCCGCCGTCCATGGAAAGCAGCGCGCCGTTGATGTTCTTCGCGGCGTCCGAGGTCAGGAACACTGCGAGCCCGGCGATCTCGTCGACGGTGACGAATTCCTTGGTGGGCTGCGCGGCGAGAATGACGTCCTTCTTGACCTGCTCGGCGGTCATGTTGCGCGCCTTCATGGTGTCGGGGATCTGTTTCTCGACCAGCGGCGTCCACACGTAGCCCGGGCAGATGGCGTTGACGGTGATGCCCATCTGCGCGACCTCGAGCGCCACCACCTTGGTGAGGCCGGCGAGGCCGTGCTTGGCGGCGACGTAAGCCGCCTTGTAGGGCGAGGCGATCAGCGCGTGCGCCGAGGCGGTCGAGATGATCCGCCCCCAGCCTTTCTTCTTCATGGCGGGGAGCGCGGCGCGGATCACATGAAACGCCGACGACAGGTTGATGGCGATGATCGCGTTCCATTTGTCGATGGGGAATTCGTCGACTGGCGCCACGTGCTGGATGCCGGCGTTCGGGCAGACGATGTCGACGGCGCCGAACTCCTTCTCGGCGTCGGCGACCATGGCGGCGATTTCGTCACCCTTGGTCATGTCGGCGGGCGAATAGATGACGCCGACGCCGTATTTCTTGGCGAGGCCGGCGCGCTCCGTCTCGATCGCGGCCTTGTCGCCGAACCCGTTGAGGACGACGTTGGCGCCCTCTTTCGCGAACGCCGTCGCCAGCGCCTGGCCGATGCCCGAGGTCGACCCGGTCACCAGTGCCGTCTTGCCCTTCAGCATGGCTTGAAACTCCTCGTTTTCCTCGCCCGATCTCCTATATATTGCATCGCACACGAAACGGCACCGGGTGCGGCGTTTCGCAACGCTTCGCGCCGATGGTAGAAGCCACAGGATGAGCCGGATCAGCCCCGTCCTCGAATATCGCGAGCACGATCATGGCGCCTGCGAGCGCCAGGCGATTCGCTACGCCGAGACCATCTGCGAGCGCGAAAACCTGCGTTTCACCCACCAGCGCCGGCAGGTTCTGGAAGCGCTTCTGGAAAGCCACGTGCCGGCCTCGGCCTACGACGTCATCGACCGGCTCGCCGGGCACGGCGGCGAGCGGCTGGCGCCGGTCTCGGTCTACCGGGCGCTCGATTTTCTCACCCAGCACAATCTCGCCCACCGCATCGAATCGAAGAACGCCTACGTCGCCTGCGACCGCGGCGCCGATTGCGAGCCGGGCGCGACGCTGTTCCTGATCTGCGACAATTGCGGCGTGGTCGCGGAGGCTTCGTCGGAAGCGCTCGGTCGTCTGGTGACGACCGAGACCCAACAGCGCGCCTTCAAGCCGCGGCTCCGCGTACTGGAAGTGCGCGGCCTCTGCGCGCGGTGCCAGACGGCATGACGACCGCGCCCGTTCTCAGCGCACCCCTCCCGCGCCGCATGACCGTACCCGTCATGGTCGGCGATGTGACGGTGGGCGGCGGCGCACCGGTGGTGGTGCAGTCGATGACCAACACCGACACCGCCGATGTTGCCGCGACCGTCGATCAGGTGGCGGCGCTCGCCCGCGCCGGCTCGGAGCTGGTGCGCATCACGGTCGATCGCGCCGAGGCGGCGGAAGCGGTGCCGCGCATCCGCGACGCGCTGGCGAAGCGCGGCGTCACCGTGCCGCTGATCGGCGACTTCCACTACATCGGCCACACGCTGCTCACCGAGCATCCGGACTGCGCCGCGGCGCTTGCCAAGTACCGCATCAATCCCGGCAACGTCGGCTTCGGCGAGAAGCGCGACCGCCAGTTCGCGACCATGATCGAGGTGGCGCTCCGCCACGACAAGCCGGTCAGGATCGGCGTCAACTGGGGCTCGCTCGACCAGGCGCTGTTGACCCGCCTGATGGACGACAACGCCAAATCCGCCACGCCGATGACCGCGGCCGAAGTCACCCGCGAGGCGATCGTCCAGTCGGCGCTGCTCTCCGCGAAGGCCGCCGAGGACATCGGCTTGCCGCGGTCGAAGATCATCCTGTCCGCCAAGGTCAGCCAGATCCAGGATCTGGTCGCCGTCTACACCATGCTCGCGGCGCGCTCCGACGCCGCGCTCCATCTCGGCCTCACCGAAGCCGGCATGGGCTCCAAGGGCATCGTCGCCTCGTCGGCCGCCCTCGGCATCCTGCTGCAGCAGGGGATCGGCGACACCATCCGCGTGTCGCTGACGCCGGAGCCCGGTGGCGACCGCACCCGCGAGGTGACGGTGGCGCGCGAGCTGCTCCAGACCATGGGCTTCCGCGCCTTCGTGCCGGTGGTCGCGGCGTGCCCCGGGTGCGGGCGCACGACCTCGACCGTCTTCCAGCAGCTCGCCCGGCAGATCGAGGACGACCTCGCCGCGGCGATGCCGGAGTGGCGCGCCAGATATCCCGGCGTCGAGGCGCTCAAGGTCGCGGTCATGGGCTGCATCGTCAACGGCCCCGGCGAATCGAAGCACGCCGACATCGGCATCTCGCTGCCCGGCACCGGCGAGCAGCCCGCCGCACCCGTCTTCATCGACGGCAGGAAGGCGGCGACGCTCCGCGGTCCGACGCTTGCCGCGGACTTCCGCCAGATGGTCGCCGACTACGTCGACAAGCGCTTCGGCGCCAAGGTCTCCGCCGACGCGGCCGAGTAGCGGTCCGCGTTCCCTCAAGTCACCTCAAAAATGCGCTATGGTTGCGGCGCGCGCCCGTCAAGGAGAAGCGACAATGGCCAGCACGAAATCGGAAGCGGAGGCGCGCTACGCGCGCTCCCAGAAGCGCGCCCAGGACGCCACCAAGGCGATGAGCGAGGCGGAAGCCGAGGCGAAGCGCGTCGACGACAACACGGCGCGGCTGAAGGCGCTGCGCCTCGCCAAGGAGGCCGCCGACGCCAAGGAAGCCGCCGATAACCCGCCCCCGGCCAAGAAGAAGCGCAAGGCCCCGGCCAAGGCGAAGGCCTGATCCCTCCCGCCGTCTTCGCCGGACGAGGCACTCCACTCCCCGCCGGGGAGAGGTGGCCGCAGCGCTTCCTGGCGGCAATCCTAAGGGACAAATTCCGTAGGGCCCGCCGCTTTCGTTCGTAACGTCAGGATCAACGGCCCAAACCTGGGAGGACCCGCCGCCGATGCCTGCAACCCCACCGACGACCCCGCGCCCCGCGCGCGCCGCTGCCCACACGCTCGCCGCCGCGGCGGCGCTGATCCTTGCCGCCGCGCCCGCCTTCGCCCACGAGCTCGACCCCACCAGGCTCCCGCTCGGTGACGGCAAGCTCTCCTCCGCCCCCAAGGCCGGCTTCATCTGGGCCTGCCACACCGACCCCAACGCCGGCGGCGCCTTCCGCGACGGCCCGTGGATCGACAAGGCCGACGGCACCTACGACCTCACCGCCAAGGCGATCGTCGATGGCTCGGTCACCTGGCCGCACGCCTTCAAGATGACCGTGTCGGGCGCCAATCGCGTCCTCGCGTGGAACGACCTGCCCGATCACCCGACCGGCGTCTTCCCGATCGCGCGCTCCGACGACGCCTACCAGACCGACCGCAACCCCAACCACATCGCCGCCCAGTCGATGCAGATCACCCTGCCGACGGAGCCTCAGCTCGCCGCATCCGCCACCTGCGCCCCCGGCGCGGTCGGCATCCTTCTCTCCGGTGTGGTGCTGTTCAACGCGCTCGATGCGCCGGGCCGCGACGCCGTCGCCCACGAGACGCAGGATTCCTGTCAGGGCCACCCGCAGGAGACCAGCGTCTACCACTATCACAACGTCTCGAGTTGCGTTCTGGCCGAGTACGATTCGAAGTCCGGCCCGTCGAAGCTGGTCGGCTACGCCGTCGACGGCTTCGGCATCTACGGCCCGCGCGATGCCTCCGGCAAGACGCTGACGTCCGCCGATCTCGACGCCTGCCACGGCATCACCAGCGCGGTCGAGTGGGAGGGCAAGACGGTGACCATGTACCACTACGTCGCCACCCTCGATTTCCCCTACACGATCGGCTGCCTCAAGGGCACGTGGTCGCAGGCAACCGTCATGACGCTTTCCGGCGGCCCCCGCCGCCAGGGCATGCTCGGCCCGCGCAACGGCGGTCCCGGCGCAACCTCCCCCTTGAGGGGAGGTCGGAATGCCAACGGCATTCCGGGAGGGGGTCCCGGTCGCCCGAACCTCACGGTCGCCTCGGCCAAGCTCGGCATCAGCGAAGCGACGCTCCGCCGCGTGCTCGGCCCGCCCCCGCCCAACCTCGCCGTCGCCGCCCGCCAGCTCGGCATCAGCGTGGCCCAGCTCCAGGCGGCGCTGGGTCTCAGGTAGGGAGTCGTTGCCGCAGCTGGCTCGCTCCGAACCTCCCCCTTGAGGGGGTGAGGAGCGGTGAGCGCAGCGAGCGAAACAGTCCGGTGGACTGTTTCGAGAGACGAACGCCCGAGCGTAAGCGAGGGCCGGCAGTCGAAATCGCACAGCGATTTCGGGAGGGGGTGTGGCACCCGGGTCGTAGGGTGGGCAACGTCCCGTCCCCACCGTCCGGTTCGAGTCGCCGCCGGACCCGGCTTGCTCCCAACCTCCCCCTTGAGGGGAGGTCGAAACGCCGAAGGCGTTTCGGGAGGGGGTGTGTGACCCGTAGGGTGGGCAACGGCACGTTGCCCACGCGCGGGGGCCACACCGCCTCCGCCCAGTTCCGCGCTCTCCCTCCGCTCATTCCCGCGAAGGCGGGAATCCATCACCGCGTGCTCCGCCGCGCCCCGGTCCTGCTCCCACCTGACCCTCGTCGCACCGCGCGCCAGCTCGGAGTCAGCGCGGTGCAGCTGTTGGCAACGTTGGGAGTGAAGCTAGGGTGGGCTAAGTCGAACCCTGCAATTGCGCGTCACATATCCGTTGGAAGATCTGCCCCGTCTTCCACTCCGGAAGGTCACCCCATTTCTTCGCTTCATGCGGGCGCTCTTTGGGTGGCCGGTTCCGAACCTGCTCTACCGCTTGCCAATATGCGTTTAGCACCTGCTGAAGCGTGGAAGGCGAACCAAAGTGCATGAGCGGGGATGCGTTGCTTGCGCCGGTTACCTGCTTGGCGCGGGTGAAGAACACAAGCCCATGAAGTGTGTAGTCAGGATAATTATCAGCAATCCACTGGATGTGATCGTGGGCCTGCCCAACGTCCGCCTTTGACAAGTGGCCATCTTCGCCCTTGTCGGTCTTCAACTCAAAAGCGATAATTCCTTTCGTGAACTCGTCGATCCAGATGTCGTCCGGGCCTGTGCCAAATTCCGTGCACGGGCGTGATGCTGTGAAACCCAATCCAACTCCGATCGTCTTCACCGCCTCCTCTGCCTGCTTGTGCGACGAACTGGCGTCAAATGCTGGGGCGGCACTCCTTTTGTATTCGCTGACGCGATTATTCACCGAGATCAACTCCCCATCGACCATGGAGGCGATCCCTGATCCGATCACTGTGGATTGTTGGATTTCATCTAGAAATGACGTTCCGACAGCCCTAGGCAGCGGGAGGGGGCGACCCAGTCGCTTTCGTGCATTGTCAAAATGCTCGATCGCGGTTTCGCGGTTGCCCTCTGCGTAGTGTGTGATTCCGACCCAAATTGAATACCAGCCGGCGAGATTTGGGTCCTCAGCGGGCAGCGAGTCCAAGCCGTTCTCCAAAGCCTCCCTTGCGCCAGCGAGGTCGCCGTCCCAGATTTTCGTCATGAAGATCACTTCGTTCCTTGCGGCGCGCGAGTAGATTGCCTCGGCCTGCTCGTTCTCGGTGCGCCGGATGGGCGACACGTCCTTCTCGCCGATATGTGCCTCGTAGAACGAGAGCCATCCGTTGGCTCTTCGGAGCACCTGCCCCGCAAGATCAACACCATCATCGACGGACATCTTGTTTCCTATTTGCCCCTGAATGTCCTCGCCAACGAAGATCTGTTGCCGGAGGAGTTCGGGTAGCAGGGCCCGGTTCCGATCGTTCTTGAGCCAGTTGCCCAATGGCTTATCGGCAATCAGGAATACGCCGTAGTCACTCCTGCCCCGGTTAATACGACCAAAAAGCTGGGTGAGCCTATTTGCCACGCGACCCAGGAACGACCTGTCCATATACAAATGCTCGAATTGGTACCGCTCGAGTAACGTGCCACCCGTTGGAAGACCGTCAAGCACCATCACTCGGCAGGTCGGCCCCGGCAGATCGATGCCATCATAGCGACCAACGAGGACGAAGCTGCCTTGGGTGTCTGTGCGGAACTTGTCGAGCGCGCTGGAGAAGTGCTTGCGATCAGGGGGCGTGCCGAAGGCTTTCCATCGCCGGGCGCGGCGGGCGCTCGGTACGGCAATCAGCATCTTCGCAGAGGTGTTGATCCTTGCGGCCACCTTATTAACTTCATTTTCGTCACCGAACGCGTCAGCGAAAAGTATCAGACGTTCACCATTCCCTGCGTCAACATTTGGCTCCACAACCTGATCAGGGAGTCTTCCGAACGCGCGAGCGAAGTCAGATCGCGTGTCAAGGGTGGCGGATAGAAACACGCGTTGAATATTTCTTCCGCCTATCGCTTGTATCGTGAGCGACGGAAGGAAGGGTGGCGATATTTCGATGCGATGGCTGTTGACGAAGACAGTACAGAACTTGATATGATCCTTGAGGAATTCGTATGGGAATAGAAGGTCGGGATCGTCCTCGCGAACGTTGCTCGCAAGCGTGTTTTCAATCCGTTCCGCTTGATCAAAAATGCTGGTCGGCGGCGCTAACAGGGCTTGGTCTGTCTGAAATTTCCTAAGGTCCCGGAAGCGACGCTTAAGGTCGTATGATGTGAAGCAGTCCTCGAGTATCGCGCACAGAGATTCGTACAGGGCAGGGCGGTCGTCTCGCGATATGCTGAGCGTGAATGACTCCCTCAGAATGCGTTCGGCGACGTGTGCGTCATCAAATACTACTGCCTCGGGGCGAAATCGGCTTGAAAATACGGAGCGGGAATTCAAGGCACCATGGTACGTGGTAATGCAGAAGGTGCGCCCCTGCTCAAAATCGTCTGATGAGAAGTGACCAGAAATGCGGAGCGTCGGGGTTAGGCCTAGTCGTCTCGCCTCCTTCTCGGTTTGGTGTACGAGATCAATGGTGCTGCAGAGATATAGAACGTTTGCCTTGCCCTGGTTCACGAGGCTTTGCGCAATGAGGAGTCCTACGTATGTCTTCCCTGCACCTGTGTTGAGCAGAACCAGCGAATTCTTGCCGGGATTTTCGTGCCATTCCCGCAGAGTTTCGGCCTGTCCCTGCCACAGGTCATTCGCTACACCTTCGCCCGCCGGTCGCCTTTTAAAGATTTCTCGTGGGTCCGTGGGCCTCGACGTTGTGGCGGGCTTGGCGAACTTGGTCAGATCAACCATTTACGTCTCCGGAAGATGGGACGGCGCGGAATAGCGTCTCTCAATATCTAAGCGGCCGGAGTTGCTCAACCGGCAATTGAAAGACTGCTCCGGCGGGCGCCTACCGCCGTCCCGGCACACCCCCATGCGCCTTGGTGTGAAACAGCTCGTTGTCCCCCGTGAGGATCCCCGCCAGCGTGTCGATGTCCTTCATCAGCCAGGTCGCCTCGCGGGCGATGGGGTGGCGCGGCGGGTAGGACCTGAGAATCACGATCATCGCGTCGCGGCAGACCTTCATCGCCGCCAGCGTCGGCTGGGTATCGACAAGGCCGCGGCGCGCGTCGTTGGTCATGGCGCGGATGGTGGCTAGGAAAGTATTCCGCGTCAAGCGACCGGGAGGTGCGCAAGCGGAAGCGGCGAACGGCGCCGCTCCAGCGCGCATGACCTTCTCCGCCTATCCCATTGGAACACAACATGAAACCGTGCGTGCAGCCGCGCGCCTCTGCCCGGTGGGAAGAGGTGAAGGGGGTCGCGCGGCCCCTGAGACAACAAGAGGCTCGGAAACGCGGTCGGCGCGGCAGGGAAGGCAAAAGAGTTATCCCCGCCCTTTCCCCCCATGAGAAACTCGCCCCATCCCGGCTCAACCGAGGGGGCGCAACTCGAGGCGTCCTGTTGTCGCGAGCCGGGTGCGGCGCCTGCCGGCAGGGGTTTCGCAGCCCGTGCCGCCGGGAGGCTTTCGCAAGGCCCGCCCGCCGGCATTACGACCGGCTGTCACAGTCGCTGACCTTAAGGGCGGCAGGCTAGCGCCAACCCCGGGGAACTTTCCCGGCGCGCGGCGCGGTCAGGACGGGTTGCCCGCTCTTAAGGTGGGTCCGTCCGTCTGCTGTCCGGAGCGCGGGTGTCGGAGGACAAAAGACGCCGCGGCGGGCGCTCGGATGAGCGCCCCTTATCGGACTACCCGGACTGGCACTCGGACGAGCGCCCGCCACCCCCTCGCTTCAAGAGGCGAGGAGCGCCGAAGGCGCGACAGGGAATGAAAGAAGAGGGACGCGCTGGAAGGAGACGATGACCCGGGGCGACAGCCGCTCGCGGGAACGAATTTGGCTGCCGTGTCGCCTACCGCAACGAGTCCCCTGTGGCGCCGTCGCAACGCCCGGTCGCGAGTTCGTCGTGGAGTCCCAAACGGGGACGAAATTTCGAGTCTTTTCCGTCTTTTGGGCCGGCCCCTTTAACCGCTTCCTCATCACTTCCGGTGCATCTTGCGGGCACGGCGAAACTGGTACTGCGTATCGCCGCTTTCCCTTCCTTCCGTGGCCAAAGTCAGCCGTCCCCCGTTCGGGGACGGCGGCCGCCGGGGCCGCTTCCTTCTTCCTTACGGGAGGCGCCGGAATAGGGTAAATCTCCTCTCCTCTGCGAGTAACCCTTGGGGCGCGTCCCGATGCAGCGCCGTTCTGTCCTTGCGCCCGGTCGTGGGCCGGCCGCGGCGCGCGAGTGAGCCGATGGCCGCCACTCCCGACCGGGTGACCTTCTACCTGGTGGTGCCGGCGGTGGTCGGCGCCGCCTCGATCGTCAATGCGCTGGCCTTCGGCCTCAGCCGCCTGCTGTCCGGCGAGGGGGCGCTCGCGGTGGATCTGGCGACCGCGGCGGCGATCGCGGTGGTGCTGCTCTCCTTCGCCTTCGCCATCCGCGGCATGCGGCGCGGGCGCTGGGTGCGTCTCATCTTCGCGCTGCTGGTGATTCTGGCCGCCGGGTTCTCCCCGCGGGTAGTCGATGCCTACGTCGCCGACCTCAAGGCCCAGGCCGAGCAGGCGGCCGGCGCCGACATGGAAACCGCCTTCGGGGTCGATCTCCTGACGCGGAGCGACGACCTCACCAAACGCATCGCCGACAAGCGTCCCTATACGGGCGACGAGGCGCTGGCGCTGGTCGGTTTCGCGGCGGACGCCGACCTGACCGCCTACGGCCTCTTCGACCACACGCCCGACACCTTCGATCTGGTTACCCGGGCGATCGATGCCGGCATTCTCGACCCGAACGTGCCGGTCGGTCCGCCCAATTCGGTGACGCCGCTCGCCGTCGCCTTCTTCGACAAGCGCATCCAGCCCGCCGCCCCCGGCCAGATCGACAGGCACGACTGGGATATGCTCCAGCTGCTGGTCTCCAAGGGGGCCGATACGTCCGTCCCGGCCGCGGCGGCCCTGCGCGCCGCCCTCGCCCGCACCGCGGTGCCGGTGGGCGAACGGTTCATCGCGCTTCAGTAGGGCCTAGAGGTCGCGGTTGCCGGCGAAGCGCGCCGCGTCGGCGAGCGGTTCCGCCTTGGCGCCAAAGGGCTTGAGGATCGCGACCGCGTCCGCGACCGCGGCGGCAAGCGCGGCGCGGGCCTTGTCCACGCCGTGGTGGGCGATGAGCGTTGCCTTCCGCCGGCCGGCGTCCTTGGCCGTGGCCTTGCCGGCGCGGCCGGCGTCCCCGGTGGCGTCGATCAGGTCGTCGGCGACCTGGAAGGCGAGCCCGAAGGCGCGGCCGAAGTCGGCGAGGCGCCTGCGCCGGGCGGGGCTCGCGTGGCCGAGGATGGCGCCCGCCTCGCAGGCGAAGCGGAAGAGGGCGCCGGTCTTCATCGCCTGCATGCGGCGCACGGCCGCCGGCCCGATCGGTCTGGCCTCCGCCTCGAGGTCGCGCATCTGGCCGCCGACCATGCCGCCGATGCCGGCGGCGGTGGCCAGCGCCGCCACCAGCTCGGCACGCACCGCCGGGTCGGGATCGGTCTTGCGATCGGCGAGGATGGCGAAGGCAAGCGTCAGCAACGCGTCGCCGGCGAGGATCGCGGTTGCCTCGTCGTAGGCGCGGTGGACGGTCGGCCGCCCGCGCCGCAGATCGTCATCATCCATGGCCGGCAGGTCGTCATGGACCAAACTGTAGCAATGGACGCACTCGAGCGCGGCGGCGGCGCGCACGACGCCGGCGCCGGTCGCGCCGCAGAGGCGCGCCGACTCGATCAGGAGGTAGGGCCGCAGCCGCTTGCCGGGGCCAAGCGCGGCGTAGCGCATTGCCGCCACCAGCCGCGGCGGCCGCGCGTCCTCGCCGGCCCCCGCCGCCTTGCCAAGCAGCCGGTCGAGCGCGGTTCCGGTCGCCCGGGCGGCGGCGGCAAGGCGTTGGTGGAACGCATCGGTCATTAGGTTCATCCGCATGGTCAAAAAGGGGAACGCCGTCAAGACAGCCGCCGATTGCGCGGGGCCGCCGGCGCGGCTATGCGAGACGGGTGGCGAAATCCCGGCGCAAGACAACCCGCAGCAGGCGTGCCCGCGTCTTGCGGATTATCGCCGTTGTCGTGGCGGTGGTGATCGCCGTCCCGCTTGTCCTCGTGCCGGTCTATCGCTTCCTCCCGCCGGTCTCCACGCTGATGATCGCCCAGTGGGTGCTGCGCGGCGGTGCCATCGAGCGAACCTGGGTCCCGCTCGCCGACGTGCCGAAGGCGCTGGTCAATTCGGTGGTCATGTCGGAAGACGCGCGCTTCTGCAGCCACCGCGGCGTCGACTGGCGCGAGCTCGCCAAGGTCGTCGGCGGCCCCGGCGGACCGGACCGCGGCGCCTCCACCATCGCCATGCAGTCGGTCAAGAACCTGTTCCTGTGGAACGCGCGCTCCTACGTGCGCAAGGCGCTCGAGATTCCCTTGGCACTCTATGCCGATCTTGTCTGGGGCAAGCCGCGCGAGATCGAGATCTACCTGAACGTGGTGGAGCTCGGACCCGGCATCTTCGGGGTCGCGGCGGCCGCGGAGCACTATTTTCACAAGCCGGTGACATCGCTGTCGGCCGGCGAGGCGGCGCTTCTGACTGCGGCGCTGCCGAACCCGTTCGTCCGCGACCCGGCGCACCCGAACGCGCGGCTGAAGGGGCTGGCGCGGGTGGTGGCGCTCAAGGGCCGGCGGGCGGGGCCTTACGTCAATTGCCTCTCCCGGCAACCCCCGCTATAAGCGCGCCCAAAGCCCGTTCCCGAAGGACCCGATCATGGCTGTTCCCAAGCGAAAAACCTCGCGGATGAAGCGCGGCTTCCGCCGCTCCGCGGACGCCCTCAAGGCCCCGACCCACGTGGAAGACAAGGATTCCGGCGAGCTTCGCCGTCCCCACCACGTCGACCTGAAGTCGGGCATGTACGGCGGCCGCCAGGTGTTCACGCCCAAGGCCGAAACCTAGCCTTCGCGCTCCTGGTGGTCACCGCAAAAGGCCGGTTCGCCGGCCTTTTTCTGTTGCGTGCGTCGATACGCTAGACTGCACGGCCTTTGCCCGCAGCGGGCAATCGTCCAAATGGGGGGTGCCGGTGATGTTGACGACCATTCCGCTTACCGTGGTCCCGCTTATCCTGTTCAATGCCATCGGGTTCGCGGTCGGCGCCCCGAATTTGTGGACGGACACACGCCTGACGATCCCGCTGGTCTCCGGTCACGCCTGGAGCGCTTCGCTCGGCGATCTCATGATTCTCCTCGGCCTGCTGATGCTGTTCTTCGAGACGCTGCGCTCGGCGCGGCCGGGATTGAAGACGACCATCGGCAACCATGTCATCTCGACCGTGCTGCTGATCGTCTACGTGGTCGAGTTCATCGTGGTCGGCATCGCCGCCAACTCGACGTTCCTGATCCTGACGGCGATCGCGCTGTTTGACGTGGTGGCCGGGTTCTCGATCTCGATTCGCACGGCCGAGCGCGACGTGTCGCTGGGTCCGAACGCGGAAATGCGCTAACCGGCCGTTAACCGGCGGCACGGGAGGAATGGGGCGGGGCGCTTGCCCACCCGGCGGGGCGGCTGGGAGCGGCCGTCTCTCAACATCGGTGATGACGAAAGAGGCCCATTGAGCAACGCCCGCCTGATGAGTGCGACCACGCGCCCGATCGATCCGGGCGCCGACCCGGATGGGGTCGATCCGGAGGCGATCCTCGCGACCGTCGGCGAGGCGGTCTACGAGTGGACGTTCGAGGACGATCGCATCCGCTGGGGGAAAAGCGCCGGCGCTATCCTCGGGATCGCTGACCTCGGAGCAATCGCGACCGGGCACGCCTACGCGACCCTCAAGGACCCGACCGGCGCCGACCGGCGCCACGACGCGATCTTCAACAGCACCGCCAGCGACGACGGCGAAGGCGTTGCCTACGAGGTTCAGTACACGCTGCTTCCCGACGGGCGGGGAAGCGCCCGGCGGCTGATCGTGGAGGACGTCGGCCGCTGGTATGCCGACGGCGGCGACGGACCGGCGCGGGCGCGCGGCGTCATCCGCATCATCAACGAACGCCACGAGCGCGAGCAGCGGCTGGCCTTCCTGTCGCGCTACGACGAACTCACCGGCTATCTCGACCGGCAGCATCTGCTCGCCACGCTCGGCGAAGCGCTGGCCCAGGCCGTGCAGGCGCGCACGTCGCTCGCCTTCATGATCGTGGCGATCGACAATTTCCGCGCCATCAACGAGGCCTACGGGTTCGAGACCGCCGACCAGGTGTTCGCCGCGGCGGCGCGGCGCATCCGGGCGCAACTGCGCGAAGGCGACACCATCGGACGCTACTCGGGCAACAAGCTCGGCATCATCCTGATGAACTGCAGCGAAGCCGACATGCAGGCGGCCGCCGAGCGGTTTCATGCCGCGACCCGCAACGGCGTCATCACGGCGGAGACGAGCGCCGTCGTGGTCACCGTGTCGATCGGCGGCGTCAGCTTGCCGCGATACGGCGGCACGGTGAACGAAGCGCTGTCGCGGGCGCAGGAAAGCCTGCACCGGGCTCGCGCCGTGGGTCTCGGCCGTTTCGTCGCCTACAGCCATTCGCCGAGCCGGCAGGCGCAGCGTCGCGCCAACACGGCGCTCTCCTCCGAAATGGTGGCGGCCATCGACGAAGACCGTCTCAAGCTGTTCTTCCAGCCGGTGGTCGACGTGGCGACCCGCGCGCCGGTGTTCCACGAAGGTCTGCTCCGGCTCCAGCGGCCGGACGGCACGTTCGTGCCGGCGACCGAGTTCATCGAACTCAGCGAGCAACTCGGCCTCATTCGGCTGGTCGACAAACACGCGCTCGCCCGGACCATCCAGGCGCTGAAGGACGCGCCACAGGCGCGCCTTTCGCTCAACATCTCGGCCGAAACCGTCGGCGACGGCGAGTGGCTGTCGCGGCTCGCCGACGCGGCCGCCAGGACGCCCGGCCTCGGGGGCCGCCTGATCGTCGAGATCACCGAGACGGCGATCATCCGGAACCTGGAAGAGGCGTCGGTTTTCGTGGCGACCATCCACGATCTCGGCAGCCAGGTGGCGATCGACGACTTCGGGGCCGGATTCTCCTCGTTCCAGCACCTGCGCTCGCTCGGCGCCGACATGGTCAAGATCGCCGGCCAGTACGTGCGCGACCTGCCGCGCAGCGGCGACGATCAGGCGTTCGTCAAGGCGCTGATCGAACTTGCCGGAACCTTCGGCATCGCCATCGTCGCGGAGTGGGTCGAGGACGAGGAGACCGCGGCGATGCTGGCGAAGCTCGGCGTCGGGATGATGCAGGGCAACCTGTGCGGCGCGGCGCGCCCGGAGCTCTAGCCGAACTCGCCGCCACCGCTGACCCGCGGCAAAGCCGATCAGGCGGGCGTTGCTACTTCTTGTCGGAAAGCTTGCTCAGCCGCGACTGCATCTCGTCGAGCTGGCGGCGGAGCGCGTCGATATCGCCGTTGTCGGGCTTGTCGGGTTCGTCGGGCGTGTCGCCTTCCGGCTCGGCGCTCTTCGGCGCGGCGTTGGCCGAGTTGCCGAACGGCAGGAACATGCGCATCGCCTGCTCGAACATGTCGGTGTTGCGGCGGACCTGATCGTTGAGCACGTCGAGGGCGCCGGGCCCGAAGGCGTTGCCCCCGAAGGCGCCGGGGGCGAAGGTGGTGGTCATCTGGCGGCGGAGCTTGTCCTGCTCGCGGACCAGGGAGTCGATGGAGAAATCGAGGTAGGTGGGGATCAGGTTCTGGATGGAGTCGCCGTAGAAGCGGATAAGCTGGCGCAGGAACGTGATCGGCAGCAGGTTCTGGCCCTTGTTCTCCTGCTCGAAGATGATCTGGGTGAGCACGGTGCGGGTGATGTCCTCGCCGGACTTGGCGTCGACAACGACGAAATCCTCGCCCTCCTTCACCATCCCGGCCAAATCCTCGAGCGTCACGTAGGTCGAGGTCCCGGTGTTGTAGAGGCGCCGGTTGGCGTACTTCTTGATCGTCGTGGGCTCGTTGTCCTTGGCCATCGGTGCGACGTCCCTCAGCGCGCGTGCCGGTCCCCGGCGCTATCTGCATAATCGCCATGCCACGCTAACCCCTCCACGATACGGGCTTTTTCCCTGTGGCGCCAATATATTGTGCACCGCGACCGCTCCTATCGCGGTGCAGCGATTGACATGGTTAGCGGCCGGAGTCTCTTAGTCCGAGGCGGCCATTGCCACACCCACAAGAAGAGCCCTGGAGGAGAATTCCCATGCCCGAGACCGATATCGTCATTGCCGCCGCCGCCCGCACGCCGGTCGGCGCCTTCAACGGGGCCTTCGGATCGATCCCGGCGCACCAACTCGGAGCCGCCGTCATCGGCGAGGTGATCAGGCGCGGCAAGGTCGAGGCTGCCGAGGTCGACGAGGTGATCCTCGGCCAGATCCTGACAGCCGCCGAGGGCCAGAACCCGGCCCGCCAGGCTTCGATCGGCGCCGGGCTGCCCAAGGAGACGACGGCGTGGGGCCTCAATCAGCTGTGCGGATCGGGCTTGCGGGCCGTCGCCCTCGGGCTTCAGCAGATCGCCAGCGGCGACGCCAACATCATCGTGGCGGGCGGCCAGGAGTCGATGTCGATGGCGCCGCACGCGGCGCACCTCAGGTCCGGCACCAAGATGGGCGACCTCGCCATGGTCGACACCATGATCAAGGACGGGCTGTGGGATGCCTTCAACGGCTACCACATGGGCACCACCGCCGAGAACGTGGCGCGCGAGTTCCAGATCACCCGCCAGCAGCAGGATGAATTCGCCGTCGCTTCGCAGAACAAGGCGGAGGCGGCGCAGAAGGCCGGCCGCTTCAAGGACGAGATCGTTCCTTTCACCGTCAAGACCCGCAAGGGCGACATCGTCGTCGAGCAGGATGAGTATCCGCGCGCCGGCACGACGCTGGAGGCGGTCGCCAAGCTCCGCCCGGCCTTCCAGAAGGACGGCACGGTGACCGCCGGCAATGCGTCCGGCATCAACGACGGCGCCGCCGCGACCGTCCTGATGACGGCGGCCGAAGCCGCCCGACGCGGGGTGACGCCGCTTGCCCGCATCGTCTCGTGGGCGACCGCCGGGGTCGATCCGGCGCTCATGGGTACGGGGCCCATCCCGTCGTCGCGCAAGGCTCTGAAGAAGGCCGGCTGGACGGTCGACGACCTCGACCTGATCGAGGCCAACGAGGCGTTCGCGGCGCAGGCCTGCGCGGTCAACAAGGACATGGGCTGGGACCTCGCCAAGGTGAACGTCAACGGCGGCGCCATCGCGCTCGGCCACCCGATCGGCGCTTCGGGGGCGCGGGTGCTGGTGACGCTGCTGTTCGAGATGCAGAAGCGCGACGCCAAAAAGGGCCTGGCGACGCTGTGCATCGGCGGCGGCATGGGCGTTGCCATGTG
Source organism: uncultured Alphaproteobacteria bacterium (assembly GCA_963843565.1). Taxonomy (GTDB): domain Bacteria; phylum Pseudomonadota; class Alphaproteobacteria; order Rhizobiales; family Kaistiaceae; genus DASZQY01. Next base: position 212,080 of record CAWJKY010000004.1, on the reverse strand, counting down.
TGTCGAGCGGTAGACGCCCGGCGCTTCTTAACAATACAGGGCTGGCTCGCTCACGTGCGGCTTTCGCCGCGCGCGGCGGCGTGGTTTGATCGGCGGGTCAACGACAAAAAAAGATCGTCAGGGAAGGAAACAATATGGCGAAAGTCGCCATCGTCACGGGGGGGACGCGCGGCATCGGCGCGGCCATTTCCACCGCTTTGAGAGATGCTGGCTGCACGGTTGCAGCGGTCTACCACGGTAACGACGAGGCGGCTGCCCGCTTCAAGTCGGAAACCGGCGTCGCGGTCTACAAGTGGGACGTCGCCGATCCCGAGGCCAGCGCCGACGGCGTCAAGCACGTCGAGATCAATCTCGGACCGGTCGACGTGCTGGTCAACAACGCCGGCATCACGCGCGACTCGATGTTCCACAAGATGACCTTCGAACAGTGGTCGGCGGTCTTGCGCACCAATCTCGATTCGATGTTCAGCATGACCCGGCCGGTCATCGAGGGGATGCGCGAGCGCGGTCACGGCCGCATCGTTTCGATCTCTTCGATCAACGGGCAGAAGGGTCAGCTGGGCCAGGCGAACTACGCCGCCTCCAAGGCTGGCATCATCGGCTTCACCAAGACGCTGGCTCAGGAGAACGCGCGCAAGGGCATCACCGTCAATGCCATCTGCCCGGGCTACACCGACACCGACATGGTGGCCGGCGTGCCGCCCAAGGTGCTGGAGCAGATCATCGCGCAAATTCCCGTCGGCCGGCTCGGCACCGCGGCGGAGATCGCGTCGCTGGTGGTCTATCTGGCGTCGGACGCGGCGGCGTTCATGACCGGTGCCGTGCTGTCCATGAACGGCGGCCAGTATTTCGCCAACGGCTAGAGCCGTCGCCGAAGGCTACGGTTCACTGCGATTGCGGTTGTACGACGCGATGATGCGCTGAATCTGGTCACCGATGTCGTCGCTGTCGCCGTCGGTGTCGTCGATCGGCTCCGGCGCGGGTTCGGGCGCAGGCTCCGGATCAGGCGTGGGCGCGCGCGCATGGTTGTTGGCCGGCGGGCTCTCTCTCGTGGCGTTGCCGGCGGCCGACTCGTGCGCGTTGCCCCGGTCCTCGACCAGCACGTCGACCGCTTCGGCGATGGCCGCGAGGATCGAGTCTTCGAGAGCATCGGGCGCGCGGGCCGGCGTTGCGGGCGGCGGCGCACGGCGCGGGGTCGGAGCCGGCGGGTTGGGACGCGCCTGAACCGGGCGGTCTTTCTGGACGGGCCGCGGGGGCTGCGGCTTGGCCATGGGGCTGCGGGCGCCGGGCTTCAGCTTGGCGGACGCGGCGATGCGCGCCGTGATGGCGGCCCGGGTCTCCTCGCGGCTGTCGAATTTGGGCGGCGGCGCGGGCTTGGCCGCCGGTTTGGGCAGGTCGGCCGGCTTGGCGGCGGGCGGCCGCGCCGAGGCGGTCGGACGTGGCGCGACCGGACGGGTGCGGTCCTGCGGCGGTGCGGCGGGACGCTTGGGCGGCTCGGCCTCAAGCTCCGGCTCGACCTCGCTGAGGGTCTCCGGCTCCGGCTGCACCTCAGGCTTCCGCGGCGGGGTGGACTGTGCCTGCGGCGGTTTCTCGGGGGCCGTCCTGGCGGGTTCGGCCTTGGGCTGGGGCGCCTCGGCCGTCTGCTTTGGCGCTTCGGGCTTCGGCTTCGGCGCTTCGGCCTTCACGGCGGCCGGCTTGTCGTCGGCGCTGTCTTCGGCGGCCGGCGGGGCTGACGGACGGCTGGTGAACCACGCGGTCAGCAGGCGGCTCTGATTCTCGTCGAGCGAGATGCCGGCGTTGGTGATCAGGTACTGGGCCTGATCGCGGAAGACCTCCGCCAGCCGCTCCGGCGTGTCGTCGGTGGAGAACACGTGGCCCTTGAGGGCCAGCCCCTTGACGATGAACACCACCTGCCGGCGGGCGACGTTGCGCCCTTCCGCGGTCAGCCGGTCGGCGACGTTCTTGGCCGTCATCTGGAAGTGATAGCCGTTCTGGTGGATTTCCTCGGTGAGGGCGCGGAACAGTTCGGCGAAGGTCCTGGGCGAAAATAGCGGAATGTTGGTGGCGGCGTGGATGCGGCGCGCGAACGCCTCGATCTCCGATCGGTCGATGGAGGCGCTGCCGGCGCTCTTGGCGGGCGGCGGCTCGTCGGCGGCGAGGAAGGCGGCGAAGCCGGCGCCATCGAGCGCGGCGTCGGCGAGTGATCTTTCGGAGGCAGGCGTGGAACCGCCGACGTAGATGGCGATGGCGCGTTTTGCCGATCTGAGGCGGGTGAGGAGAGGCGTGAGGTCGGAGCCGCCACCCAGAACGATGAATTCTTCCGGGCCGTTGGGCCGCGCCAGCGCTTCGACCGTGTCCATGGCCATGTGCAGGTCGGCGGAGCTGCGGGCGCTCTCGCCGGCGCCGCAGTCGATCACCTCGAAGCCGGCGCTGACGAGCAGATCGCGCTGCCTGCCGCGCACGCTGGGGCCGGCGTAGCAGCGCTTGATCAGGAGCTGGCGCCGGGTGCCCTTCGGTCCGATCAGGCGGCCGCTCTCGATGGCGGCGAGCCAGGCCGGGGCGCGATCGGCGAGGCGCGTGTCATTGGTCCGCTCACCCCCCGACATGGCCCGCTGGAGGCCCTCGTAGTCGAGAAACAGCGCACTCTTGGTGAATTCTGCCATCGTACTCCCCGAGCCCGGCGGAAGCTCGGTCGCGCATGTCGACTGGATCGGCTTCAGATTAAGCCGCGCATCCGGTTTCGGTCCACTGTCTTTGCTGCTTTCTGCCCGGCAAAGCAAATATTTGTCGCAGCCGGCGCGCGCACGGCGGCTAGCGGAAATGGTCCTTGCGTTTGCGGATTTCCGCGAAGACGGCCGCCGGCGGCGCGTCGCTCATGCCGAGGTGGGCGCGGATGGCGGGATCGCGCGCGCGCAGGAACGGATTGGTGCGCTTCTCCAGGCCGATGGTGGTCGGCAGCGTCACCTTGCCGGCGGCCCGCAGCGCCGTCACCTTGGCGTAGCGGGCGGCGAGTTCGGCGTTGTCCGGATCGACGGTGACGGCGAAGCGCGCGTTGGTCTCGGTGTATTCGTGGCCGCAGTAGACCTGGGTGGCGTCGGGCAGGGCGGCGAGCTTCTCCAGAGAGGTCCACATCATGGCGGCGTCGCCTTCGAGGAGCCGCCCGCAGCCCATGGCGAACAGCGTGTCGCCGACGAACGCGATGCCTTCGCCGGGCAGCCAGTAGGTAATATGCCCGAGGGTATGTCCGGGCGTGGCAATCACCCGCACCTCGCTGCCGCCGACGGCGAAGCGGTCGCCCTCCTTGACGGTTTCATCGATGCCGGGAATGGTCGCGGCTTCGGCGGCCGGGCCGGTGATGGTGCAGGAGAAGGCGGCCTTCAGGGCGAGGTTGCCGGCGGTGTGGTCGCCGTGGTGGTGGGTGACGAGGATGCGGTCGAGCGTCCAGTTGCGCTCGGCAAGCTTGGCCCGGATGGGCGCTTCCTGCGGTGCGTCGATGGCGGCGGTCAGGCCGCTCGCCGGGTCGTGGATCAGCACCCCAAAGTTGTCGCCACCACAGATGAATTGCTCGATCGTCAACGCCATGAACGCCGTCTCCGGGGGGTCGCCGGTCCTGCCTACCATCGGCGGTCGCCCGGCACCACCCGGCTGATGTACCATCGCCGGCCATGTATCTCGACGTGGTCGACCTCAGGGATTTCTACGGCCGGCGCCTCGGTCTCGTCGCCCGGCGGCTGATCGGCGAGCGGCTGAAGGCGCGCTGGCCGTCGCTCGGCGGGGAAAGCCTGCTCGGGATCGGCTACGCCACACCGTATCTCAGGACCCTCGGCGAAGGGGCGGAGCGGACGCTGGCGTTCATGCCGGCGACGCAGGGCGTGGTGAACTGGCCGCGCGAGGGACCAAACGCCGCAGCGCTGGTGGCGGAAGATGAATTGCCGCTCTCCGATGCCTCGATCGACCGCGTGCTGGTCATTCATTCGCTCGAGGTGGCCGACAATGCCCGCGACTACCTGCGCGAAATCTGGCGGGTGCTGGCGCCGGGCGGACGGATCCTCATCGTCGTGCCGCAGCGCAGCGGCATGTGGGCCCATTCGGAAAGCACGCCGTTCGGTTACGGCCGTCCGTTCGGGCGGACCCAGCTGACGGTGCTGTTGCGCGAGACCATGTTCTCGCCGCTCGGGTGGAGCGAGGCGCTGGCGTTCCCGCCGTTCCGCCACCGGCCGTGGCTGGGAACCGGGGTGGTGTGGGAACGGGTCGGGCGGCTGCTATGGCCGGCGGTTGCCGGCGTCATCATCGTCGAGGCGAGCAAGCAGCTCTATCAGGGCGTTCCGACGCGGGAGACGGCACGCCGGTTGAAACGCGCCTTCCAGCCGGCGCTGATCCCGCCGGGGGCGTGAGACACGCCAGCTAGCGCTTCAGGACGAACACGGCCTGCTGGCCGTAAAGGTTCCAGAACCACAGTGGGGCGCTGAACGGAATGCGGCGCCCGCCCCGGTTCAGCACCATCGCGTCCTCGACCTTTGCATCGATCGTGCGGCAGAGCTCGACGAAATCTCGGATCGTGCAGAAGTGGATGTTGGCCGTCTCGTACCAGGCTTCGGGCAGGCGGCGGGTGACCGGCATCTTGCCGGTGAATCCGAGAAGCGTGCGCACCCGCCAGTGGCCGAAGTTGGGGAAGGAGACGATCGCCTTGCGGCCGATGCGCAGCATCTCCTCCAGCACGAAGCGCGGGCGGTGCGTGGCCTGCAGGGTCTGGGAGAGGATGACGTAGTCGAAGGCGTTGTCGGGATAGTCGGCAAGATCGCGGTCGGCGTCGCCCTGGACGACCGACAGGCCGAGCGCCACGCATTCGTTGACGCCCTTCTGGCTGATCTCCATGCCGCGCCCGTCGACATCGCGGGTCGCCTCGAGCAGCGCCAGCAACTGGCCGTCGCCGCAGCCGATGTCGAGAACGCGGCTCTTCGGCTCCACAAGCCCGGCGATGGTGACCAGGTCGATGCGGCTGGTGCCGCTGACGATGCGGGTCGAGGGCGCGTTCATGGTCACAGCTTTCGCGCTTCGCCGGCGGAATGAAGGAAGCCGCGGATGGTGGCGAACAGCTCCGGCTCGTCGAGCAGGAAGGCGTCATGGCCGCGGTCGGTTTCGATCTCGACGAAGGAGACCGAGGCGCCGGCAGCGTTGAGGGCGCGCACCACCGCCTTGTTCTCGACCGTCGGGAAGAGCCAGTCGGACGTGAACGAGGCGACGCAGAAGCGGGTCTTGGTGCCGAGAAAGGCGTTGGCGAGCCGCCCGCCGTAGTCGGCGGCGAGGTCGAAGTAGTCCATCGCCCGCGTCATGTAGAGATACGAGTTGGCGTCGAACCGGTCGACGAAGGTCGAGCCCTGATGGCGCAGGTACGATTCGATCTGGAAGTCGGCGTCGAAGCCGAAGGTTGGCTTGTCGCGATCCTGCAGGTTGCGGCCGAACTTGCGGTGGAGCGCCTCGTCGGACAGGTAGGTGATGTGCGCGGCCATGCGCGCCACGGCGAGGCCCTTGCGCGGGCTGACGCCGGCCTCGTAGTAGCGCCCGCCGCGCCAGTCGGGGTCGGCCATCACGGCCTGGCGACCGACCTCGTGGAAAGCGATGTTCTGGGACGAGTGGCGCGCGCCGGTGGCGACGGGCAGCGCCGCGAAGACGCGCTCCGGATAGGACGCGGCCCATTGCAGCACCTGCATGCCGCCGAGCGAACCGCCGGCGACGCAGAACAGCGTCTCGATGCCGAGGTGGTCGATCAGCATCGCCTGGGCGCGCACCATGTCGCGCACGGTGATCACCGGCAGGTCGAGGCCGTACACCCGGTCGGTCGCCGGATTGACCGATGCCGGGCCGGTGGTGCCCATGCAGCCGCCGACCACGTTGGAGCAGATGACGAAATACCTGTCGGTGTCGATCGGCTTGCCGGAGCCGACCAGTTCGCTCCACCAGCCGGGCTTGCCGGTGACCGGGTTCGGGCTGGCAACGTGCTGGTCGCCGGTCAGCGCGTGGCACACCAGAATGGCGTTGCTGCGCTCGGCGTTGAGCGTGCCGTAGGTCTGGTAAGCGATCTGGAGGTCGTTGAGCTCGCGCCCGGAATCCAGCGTCAGGCGGGGAAAGCGCGCCTTCTCACTCGTCGGGTTGTCGGCCTCGTTGGCCGCCGCCAGCGCACGGGCCGAGGCGCGGACCCGTGCCGCACCTTCGCTCCGTGCGTTCGTGTCGTTGGCTGACATGGCCGGTCCTGAGCGTCTGGGAGTGGGCGATTTGCTATGGTGAGCCTCCCAAAGTGTCAATGTTTTCTTTGATTTCGGCCGGTTCTTGCCTATTAATCCGGCCCGCGGGGCGGTCAGGCCGGCCCGCGTTCCCGGCTTCCCGCGCGAGTTGACCCGCACGCACATGTCCGACACCGGCGAAAGTGATCAGGCCGCGCTCAGCGAGCTGCGCACCAGAATCGACGCGATCGATGCGGAGATGCATCGGCTGCTGATCACGCGCGGCGAGGTCATCGATTCGCTCATCCACCTGAAGGGCACCGGCCGCCAGCCGGGTGCCGCCTTCCGGCCGGGGCGCGAGGCCGACATGATGCGCGCCATCGTGGCGCGCCACGAGGGCCAGCTTCCGCTCGCCACCGTCGAGCACATCTGGCGCGAGATCATCACGACGTTCACGCGCATGCAGGCGCCGTTCGACGTCGCTATCGACGTGTCGGTCGAGCCGGACCGGATGCGCGATCTGGCGCGCTTCGTGTTCGGCTTCTCGGTGCCGCTGAAGCCCGTCGAAAGCGCCGGCGGGGTCGTCACGGCGGTCAGAGATCGCGATGGACACACGCTCGGCATCGTCGCGCGGGCGGCGCGCGGCGCGTGGTGGCGACGCCTGATCGGCGAGCGGGCGCCGCGCATCATGGCGCTGCTTCCCTTCATCAACCTGCCCGGAAGGCCGGCCGACCTGCCGGCTTTCGTCATTTCGCCGCCGCTCAGCGACAGCCATCCGATGGAGATCGCGGTGTTCGCCGCGACGGTCAGCGGCCCGATGCACAACATCGAAGGCACCGAGATTCTGGCGGCGGCGGACACCGAGTTCCTGATTGCGGCGCCCAGTTCGCGCGATCCCGACAAGCTTGCCTGGGACTTCGGCGCGGCCGGCGTCAACGTCGGACGCCTGAGCCCGGTCGGAAGTTTTGCGCGCGGCGTCACGCTCGGCGGCCGCTCGACCCTGCTCTATGAGGCGCCAGCATGACCGGTAAACGACCCCAGCCACGCCCCGGCGTGCTCGCCATCGCGCCCTACGTGCCCGGCCGGGCCCACGCCGAAGGCGGCGGCACGACGCACAAGCTGTCGTCGAACGAAACGCCGCTCGGCCCGAGTCCGGCGGCTATCGCCGCCTATCGCGAGGCCGCCGCGTCGCTGGAGCGCTATCCGGACGGGTCGGCCCACGATCTCCGCGGGGCCATTGGCGCGGTCTACGGGCTGAACGCGGAGCGCATCGTGTGCGGCGCCGGCTCCGACGAGGTTCTCAACATGATCGCCCACGCCTATGTCGGGCCGGGCGACGAGGTCGTCTATTCGCAGCACGGATTTCTGGTCTATCCGATCGCGACGCGAGCGGCCGGCGGCACGCCGATCGCGGCGCCGGAGACCGATCTGACGGCGAACGTCGATGCGATCCTGGCGAAGGTGAGCGAACGCACGCGGGTCATCTTCCTCGCCAACCCGAACAACCCGACCGGTACCTACCTGCCGTTCAAGGAGGTGCGCCGGCTGCACGCCGCGTTGCCCGCCGACGTGCTGCTCGTGCTCGACGCGGCCTACGCCGAATACGTGCGGCGCAACGACTACGAGAGCGGCATCGAGTTGGCTGGCAGTGCCGACAACGTCATCATGACGCGCACGTTTTCCAAGATCTACGGCCTTGCCGGTTTGCGCATCGGCTGGGGCTACGGGCCGGCGCACGTCATCGACGCGCTCAACCGCGTCCGCGGGCCGTTCAACGTGTCGCTGCCGGCGATCGCGGCGGGTGTCGCAGCGCTTGGCGACCGGGCGCACGTCGAGAAGGCCGCCGCCCACAACGAGGCGTGGCTGCCCAGGCTTGCCGAAGCGATCGGCGAGCTCGGGCTGACGGTGACCCCCAGCGTCGGCAACTTCATCCTGATCCATTTCCCGGACACCGCGGGAAAGCGCGCGCCGGACGCCGATGCGTTTCTCCTGAAGCGCGGCGTGGTGCTACGCCGCATGGAAGCCTACGGCCTCGGTAACGCGCTGCGCATGACGGTCGGCTCGTCCGAGGCCAACCAGACGACGATCGCGGCGCTCGCCGACTTCATGGGCAAGGGCAAATGAGCGAACCGGTCTTTGAGCGCCTGGCGCTGATCGGCATCGGGCTGATCGGCTCGTCGATCGCGCTTGCCGCGCGGCGCGCCGGCGCGACTGGCCACATCGCAATCTCGAGCCGCAGCGCGGCGACGCTGAGCCGCGCGGAGGAGCTCAACCTCGGCGACTCCTATCACTCCGATCCGGCCGACGCGGCGCGCGACGCCGATTGCGTCATCGTGTGCACGCCGGTCGGCGCGGTCGGGGCGATCACATCGGCGATCGCCGGGGTGCTGAAGCCCAGCGCCATCGTCTCGGACGTCGGGTCGGTGAAGTCGGCCGTCGTCGCGGCCATGGCGCCACACATTCCAAAGGGGGTTCATTTCGTGCCGGCGCATCCCGTCGCCGGCACGGAATATTCCGGGCCCGATGCCGGCTTCGCCGAGTTGTTCGACAATCGCTGGTGCATCCTCACGCCGCCGGCCGGCGCCGACCGGGAGGCGGTCGAGCGGCTGCACGATTTCTGGCGGAAGCTCGGCGCCAACGTCGAAGTGATGTCGGCGGAACACCACGATCTGGTGCTCGCCATCACCAGTCACGTGCCGCACCTCATCGCCTACAACATCGTCGGCACCGCTGCCGATCTGGAGAAGGTGACCGAGAGCGAGGTGATGAAGTTCTCGGCCGGCGGCTTCCGCGATTTCACCCGCATCGCCGCCTCCGACCCGACCATGTGGCGCGACGTCTTCCTCAACAACAAGGAAGCGGTCCTGGAGATGCTCGGCCGCTTCAACGAAGACCTGTCGGCGCTGCAGCGCGCGATCCGCTGGGGCGACGGCGAGGCGCTGTTCAATCTGTTCGCGCGCACCCGCGAAATCCGCCGCGGCATCATCGCCGCCGGTCAGGAAACCGCGGTGCCCGATTTCGGCCGTCCGCACGGAAAGGGCGACGAGCCGGCCTGATCCCGCGACGGCACGAAGCCGCATGCGCAGCCCCACTCGGAGAACCCGGACATGATTCTGACCCTTGCCGTTGCCCAGTCGATTGTCAGCGACGCGCTCGCCCACGGCCGCAAGGCCAACTTCAAGCCGCTCACCGTCGTGGTGCTCGATGCGCGCGCGGCGGTCGCCGCTTCAGCGTCCGAGGATGGCTCCAGTCTCGGCCGTTTCGAGGTGGCGCGCGGCAAGGCGGCCGGTGCGCTCGCCTTCAATCTCGGGTCGCGCAAACTCGGCGAAATGGCGGTGGAGCGTCCGCACTTCTTCGCGGGCGCGGCCCATGTGGTGGGCGGGCTGGTGCCGGTCGCGGGCGGCGTGCTGATCAAGGACAAGGACGGCGCCGTGGTCGGCGCGGTCGGCGTCTCGGGCGACTCATCCGACAACGACGAGGCGGCGGCTGTCGCGGGAATCGTCGCTGCCGGGCTCACCGCCGACGGCGGCTGAGTTGCCCTACAGGTGAATGGCGGGAACCGGGTCGATCGGCAGCGGTACGATTCCAAGCCACACCGATCCCTGGATGAACGAGATCGTCGTCTGGCGCACCGGCCCGTCCTCGGTGTCGGCCGCTATCGTGACGCTGTTCAGCGCCTGCAATGCCTTGGCGTAATGGTCGCGGGTGCCGGGGCGGATCGCCTCGATCAGGTTGGCGAGACCCTCGATCGTGTTGTAGCGGACCAGGATCGAGCCGTTGAGCAGGCCGTCACCGGTCAGCGACAGCTTGCCGCTCAGGATCACCAGCGCGCCGGCCGCCGACACCTTCAGCTTGTCGATCTGAAGCGCGCCGCCGTTCCGCGCCCAGTCGCGCAGCGTGCGGGTGGGGTTGCGGCCAAGCGCGCCGCCGAAGTCGAGGGCGGTCAGCTTCGCCTCGGCGTCCACGGTTGGAAAGGTGCGCCCGTCGGCGAGCTTGACGACCAACTGCGTCGCGGCGCCGGTGAGCGCCAGCGAATTGCCGCCCCCCGGGCCGATCCCCAGCGACGCAGACGTTGCCGATGCGCCGCCCGCCGGAATGCTGCCACCGCCGCCGGCGTTGGCCGCGCTGAGCCCCGCGAAGGTGGCGTGAAAGGCCTCCAGCCCGCCGAGACCGGCCGCCGCGTTGGCGTTGGCTTCGGACCAGTTGATGGTGAGCGCCAGGCCGCGCGCTGGAATGTTGACGACGAACGGCGCGTCGAGTTGCGCGTCGACGCTGCCTGGCCGGTAGAGCGGCGCGCTTGCCGATAGGCCGCCGATGGCGGCGGTCACCGACTGGTTGGCGCTGGCGTAGGCGCTGCGGTTGCAACGCAGGTCGAGATAGAAGGGGAAGCCACTGACGTTCAGGCCGTCACAGGCGATCTTGTCGCCGCTGGCCTGGGACTGCGTCAGCCGTCCGATGCCGTAGAGCGCCGCCGTGCGGGCGACGAACCAGTAGCCCACCCACAGGACAGCGACGACGGCGACCGCCGAAACGATCAGGACGACAAAGCCGCGACCGCGCCGTCTTCCACCTGCCATGCCGCTTTCCGCCTCCTGCCGGCGATTGCCCGCCGGACGGACCCCTGCTAGGGCCAACAGCCGGCCGATACTGTTTCCGGAACGCGCCTGATATGTCCGATTTCTGGGTGTTTGGCTACGGCTCGCTGATGTGGCGGCCGGGCTTCGACCACGCCGAGGCGCTGCCAGCGCGCCTGGTCGGCGCGCACCGGGCGCTCTGCGTCTATTCGTGGGTGCATCGCGGCACGCCGGAGCGGCCGGGACTGGTGCTCGGGCTCGACCGTGGCGGCGCCTGCCGCGGCGTCGCCTTCCGCGTCACGCAGCGCGACCGCGAATCGGTTCTCGCTTACCTCCGTGAGCGCGAACTGGTCACCAACGTCTACAAGGAAGTGCATCGCGCCGTGTGGCTGCTCGATCGCGCGCCGCGGTCGGTCATGGCGGTGACCTATGTGGTCGACCGCGACCACGTTCAATATGCGGGCAAGCTGCCGCGGGAACGGCAGCTGGCGCATGTGCGCGACGCCGTCGGACAAGCGGGCGCCAACGCCCAGTATGTGATCAGCACCGTCCGGCACCTGCGGGCACTCGGCATCCGTGACGACCGGCTGGAGTGGCTGACAAAGGCGCTAGGCGGCGAGGGCGTCGGGGAGTGAGCCGGCGAGGTCGGCGACGAGATCGAAACGGCCTACCTCGCTGATCGTCAGGCAATGGACGAGCACGACCGCGTTAGGGGCGATTTCGGGAACGCGCCGTTCGCCGACCGGGCGGCCGAAGCGGTCGAGGACGGCGATCCAGAGCGCGGCGAGGTGGCCGTCCGCGGCCGGCCGCGCGACCATGACCACAGCCGAGCGGAAGTCCGCGAGGTCGGCCCGGTCGATCGCCGAGAACAGGTAGCGGTGGCCCGAAAACCCGCGGAAATAATGGAAGCGGTCGCCGATCCCCGCTCTCTGGGGGACTTCCGGGGGCTGATCGGAGAGGAGATGCGTGAGAACGGCGACCATGAGAACAAAACTAGAACATTTCGGGGCACGAGGCAAGTCATATCCAGAAACCGAGTCGAGAAAAGAGTCGCTTTCGGGCGGAACCGAGTCGCCGGCGGGGTCTTTTTCAGTCGCGCCTGGCCTCGGCGGCGAGGCGGGCCGAGGCGCTCTCGATCGAGTCCTGGAGCTCGGCGAAGAAGGTCTTGGTGTCGAGGCCGGGCGGGATCGGCGGCAGGAACTCGATGACGATCGTGCCGGGGTAATGCTTGAAGCTCTTGCGCGGCCAGAAGACGCCGGAGTTGAGCGCCACCGGCACCACGGGCACCCCGAGGCTGCGATAAAGAAGGGCGATGCCGGTGTGGTAGGCGGGCGGCGCGCCGACCGGCCGGCGGGTGCCTTCCGGGAACATCATGATCTCGCGCTGTTTGGCGATCTCCTCGCGGGCGCGGTCGGTGAGGACGCGGAGCGCGCCGGTCTTGCCGCTGCGGTCGAGGTGGATCATTCCGGTCTTGACCGTGTACTGGCCGAAGATCGGAATCCAGCGGATGGCGCGCTTCATCACGATGGTCGGATTGCGCAGCAGCGGGATCAGCGCGAACGTCTCGAACGCCGACTGATGCTTCGAGGCGACAATGGCGCCGCCGGCCGGCAGGTTCTCGCGCCCGCGCACCTCGAGGCGGCCGCCGGCGATCACGCGATGCAGGTATACGCAGGTGCGCGCCCAGGCGCGCACGTAGGCCATGCAGCCCTTCTCGGGCAGGAAGAAAAAGAACGGCAAGCTCGCCACCAGCATGACGGCGGTGACGATGTAGAAGGCTGCCTGAAAGAGGATCGATCGGATCGCGATCATCGCGCCCTGCGCCGGCTGGTCGTCATGAGGGCGCGCCGTTGGCGACCGCGTGGCCGGGCAGGTTCACCCGGGCGGCGGCCAGGAGATACTTGCTGTACTCGCGGATCAGGAACGCGAAGGCGGCGGGGTCGTGCCACCAGCCGTCGAGGCCGAGTTCAGGGTTGGCGACCGGATAGGGCACGAGCTTGACGCCCGGCATGGCGCTGCCGAGTTCAGCCATCGAACGGGGCATGTGATAGGCGCTGGTGACCACGATCAGGGAGCGGTAGCCCCGTTTGGTGACCCAGTCGCGGGTTTCGGTGGCGTTTCCGGCGGTGTCCTGCGCGGCGTGGCCGAGGTCGACGCAGCAGGCAAGCGTCGATTCTTCGGCGCCGTCGACGACGCTGGCGAGGGCCTTCTCGCCGACCACCGGATTGACGCCGGAAATGAGCAGGCGCTGAGCGCGCCCTTCCGTGAGCAGCTGGAGCGCACCGTCGATGCGGGCGCTGCCGCCGGTCAGCACGACGATCCCTTCCGCCCGCGGATCGGCGGGCGGGGCGGCACGGATGATGCCGTCGGCGAAGACGACGAAGCCCGCCGCGAAGGCCACGACGATCGTCGCGAGAAGGGCGAGGACGATACGCAAGGGTCTCCCCGATCGATGCGGGCGCGCCTCCGCCTGGGCACGCTCCGCGGTCAGCCGATCCGGCACATTATCGCTCATCGCAGGCGTAGCTAACCGCGAAAGATGGCGGGTCATGGGCCGATTCGGTCTTGCTTCTCAGTCGTTGTCGGCGAGGTGCTGGTAGACCGTCAACCGCGACGTGAGGGCGGTCATCACGGCGATCAGGAAGGCAATCCCGAGGGCGCCGAAATAGGCGACCGGACCCACCGCGAAATGGCCGAAAAGGGCGGAAACCTGATCCGAATCGGCGCCGGCGACCGCCGGCACCACGACCAGCCCGAGGATCGCGAAGACCAGCGCGGCGACGGCTGCCCCGAACAGGCCGCCGCGCAGGCCGAGCAGCAGGAAGTGGCGCTGGAATTCGCGCGCGATGAAGCCGTCCTCGGCGCCGCAAATGTGGAGCACGGATACAACGACGGCGTTGGAGGCCATGGCGCCGCGGGTGGCGAAGACTACCGACAGCACGGTCGCCACGCAGACCAGCACGAGGATCGCGAGGCCGGCGAAGACGGTGGCGTTGGCCATGGTCTGCAGGCGCGCCGCCCAGACGCGATGGTCGTCGAGGGCGGCGCCCTTGACCTTGGCGGCAATCTCGGTGCCGAGCGCGCCGAGGTCGGCGGCGTCGGGTTCGGCGAGCCGCACCACGATGAGCCGCGGGATCGGCAGGTCGCTCAAGTCGAGGCCGGCGCCCAGCCACGGCTCGAGCAACGCTGCGTTCTCCTTCGCCGTCAGCACCTCGACGCCGGCGACGCCCTTGGCGGCGCGGGCGATCGCGGCGGCCTTGGCGACCTCGCCGTCGAGATCGATGCCTTCTATGGGGCGGACCTGAACGGTCACCTCTCGCTGCACCTCCAACTGCCAGTCGCGCGAGGCGTCGCGCACCAGCGTCACCGCGCCCAGCGTCAGGCAGGCGAGGAAGCTCATGATCGCGATGACCACGGTCAGCGCGTTGCCGGCGACGGTGTTCTCGGGCACGAGCTGGTTCGGTCGCGCGCTCGCCTGGCGCGACTGGCGGCGGAAGCTCGCGACGCGAATGCGATGGGCGAGGTCGGCGTCAGTCATAGATGGTCAGCCGGCCGTCTTCGAGAACCAGGCGGCGGGCGTCGAACTGGTTCATCAGGTTGATGTCGTGGGTGGCGATCACCACCGAGGTGCCGAGCTTGTTGAGCTCGACGAAGAGGCGCATCAGGCGACGGGCGAGCGGCGGGTCGACGTTGCCGGTGGGCTCGTCGGCGAGCAGGATCTCGGGCCGGGTAATGAGGGCGCGGGCGATCGCGGCGCGCTGCTTCTCGCCGCCCGAAAGAATCGGCGGGAAGGCGTGCATGCGGTCGCCGAGGCCGACCCAGCGCAACAGGTCGACCACGTCGGCGCGATAGGCGCTTTCCTCGCGGCCGAGCACGCGCAGCGGCAGCGCGACGTTTTCGAAGGTGGTCAGGTGGTCGAGCAGGCGAAAGTCCTGGAAGACCACGCCGATCCGCCGGCGCAGCGCCGGCATCTCGGATTTGGAGAGCGAGGAAACCTCGCGGTCGAAGACCGAGATCAGCCCGCGGGTTGGCTTGAGCGCCAGAAAGAACAGGCGGATGAGCGAGGTCTTGCCGGCGCCCGACGGGCCGGTCAGGAACTGGAAGGAGCGCGGCAGGACCTCGAAGGTGAGGTCGCGGAGCACCTCCGGACCCACCCCGTAGCGAAGCCCGACGTTCTCGAAACGGATCAAGCTGCCTCACAGGATTTGCCGCCGCCGCGGCCGGCGCGGCCCGCTGATATGGCCGGCCGGGGCCACACCCACAATCGCCGATGGCCGATTAAGGCCCTGTTAGCGATGAGATCAAGGCGGGTGCCCACAGTTACCGCCCCGTTAACCATAGCGGGCGTAGAATCAGTCAAATGGTTCCCGCTGAGGGGGCACCTTCCAATGCTGATTCATTGCCCGAAATGCGGCGTCCCGTCGAACGTCGATCCGGCCTACTTCCGCTCCCACGGAACGGTTGTGTTGTGTGAGGTTTGTGGAACCCGCTGGAGCCCAAGCGATATCGGCGATGGCGCCAGCGCGCCGGCGCTCCGGCTCGAACCGGTGGTGGCGGCCGAAGCGACGGTGATCGACCATGTCGGCGCCGGCTTTGCCAGGAAAGTACCGCCGCACCGCCGTCTCGATGAGCTGCCGTCGCCGGGATCGAAAAAGGACTGGCGCCGGATCAAGGCGGCCGGGACGGTTCTGGGTGCCATCGTGCTGGCGATCGCGGTGAGCGTTCCACTGCTGTCGGCGGTTCCCGGGCTGGCGTCCATCCAGGGTGTTTCCGAAGGCGCCGGGGCGCTGTCGTTTCGCGACGTGAAGACCCACACCATCATGCGCGGCGGTACGCGCGCGATCCTCGTCCAGGGGGAGATCGTGAACGGCGCCGGCGTGTCGGTCGATCTTCCCAAGGTGCGCGTCACGCTGCGCGGCGCCGACGGCCGGTCGGTCGACAGCGCGCTGGTCCAGCCCGCGGCCGTCAAGGTGGTTGCCGGCGGCACGGTCGGCTTCCGCGACCTGTTCGCTGCGCCCAACGAGGACGCCGCCGACGTGGTGGTCGATTTCGCGACCGCTTCCGATGAGGTCACCGGAGCGCGTTGACGCGACCCACCGGTTAGTGGCAAGTCGCCGGCCATGCCGACGGTTCGAGGCCGATCCCTGCGCGTCCTGTTCAACGCCGCTGCCATCCAGCGGCGCAACCGCGCCATGGCGCGCGAGATCGCGGCCGCCGGCTATCGCGAGCTGCTGGTGGTTTCGATCCTCAAGGGTTCGTTCGTTTTTGCCGCCGACCTGATCCGCGCCCTGCACGGGGTCGGGCTGGCGCCGGAGGTCGAGTTCATTTCGCTGTCGAGCTACCGCTCCGGCACAAAATCTTCCGGCAAGGTCACGATGATTCGCGACGTGGAGAGCGATGTCGCCGGCCGCGACATCCTGCTCATCGACGATATCCTGGAGTCGGGACGCACCATCAGCTTCGCCAAGCAGCGGCTCTTGAAGCGCGGCGCCCGCAAGGTCGCGGTCGCCGTCCTCCTCGAGAAGCCCGGCAAGCTTGTGCGGCCGCTGACCGCCGAGCACGTCGGCTTCATCTGCCCGGACCTGTTCGTGGTCGGCTATGGCATGGACGTTGCCCACGCCTTCCGCGAGCTGCCCTACGTCGGCGTGGTCGAGGATGCGCCGGAGCAGCCTCAGGCCCCGGCGAAGAAGGCGTCGGCCCGACCGCGGCGGCCGCGCTGAGCCTCAGCTCTTTCGCCAGACGTAGAGGTCCTGGATATCCCACCAGTAGGCCTCGGTGTAGGCGACTTCGCGCATCGTCGGGATCTGCTTCAGGACAGCGCGGACGAATTTGGGCGTGACCACCGTCTGGCCATAGTCGTCGGGGGGAAGGTAGGCGCCTTCCTCGCCGCGAATGAACCAGAAGTCTCCGCTGGCTTCCGGGAAACCGAGGGATTTCAGGTACGGGATGCCGCGCCTGCCCTGTGTGGTGAAGATGAAGAGCCCGCCCGGCCGCAACACGTCGCACAGCGTCGCGCACCATCTTGTCCAGACCGTTGACGGCATGTGCGACAGGAACGAAAGCGCGAAGACGACATCGAAGCGCCGGTCGATCCTGAACCGCGCCGGGTCCGGGTCGGAGAGAACTGCGTCGACGCCGATGGTGCCGCGCAGAAACCGGATGGCGCTTGGGTAGACATCGCTCGCGGTGACGCTTTTCCACCCACGCGTCAGGTGGCGGGTGACCCGGCCGGAGCCGCTGGCGAACTCCAGGAGATCCAGTTGCTCAGGGGGCGCCGCACCATAGGCCGTCGCGATCGACCGGAGCTTGGCCGCGCAATCCGCTCCGCCGTGGAAATACTCCCGGGCGGCGGCCTCGCGGTCGCCGCGCGCGCCGTTGAGAATGAATTGGAAGATGTAGTCCTCGGCGTCGATCTTCGGGACGACGTCCGGTGTGACGGCGGGGGTCGGCGCAGGCACCTACGGCTACTCCGCGGCGGTTGTGGCGCTGGCGCGCGCCTGGCGAGATCGAGGCAGGCAGGCACCACCGGTTCTCCGCGCCGCCTGCCAAGCGTACTGGAAGAGCCTCGAGGGTGCCACTCCCGATCGTGGCGGGGAGGTATCCGTCAGAACTGCTGGAGCAGCCGCTCCAGATAGTCGCGCTCGATCAGCGGCCGGCCGATATCACCAAGCCGCTTGCGGATCGCGTCGAGGATCTCGCGGGCGCGCTGCGTGTCGATGGCGTCGGGCACCTTGACGGTGGCGCCGAGGTCGGGGCCGGTGGTGGCGCGCTGGCGGCCAAGCGGATCGGTGTTCTGGAAGCCGTTGCCGCCGCGGAAGCCGCCGGTGTTCATGCCCAGGCCCATGCCGCCGCCCTGGCCGGGCTGGCGGGCCATCTGCTGGGCGAGCCCCTGGGCGCCCTGACGCAGCGCGTCGAGGGCGCTGCTCTGGTCGCCGACGGCCGAGCCGGGGTTCTGGTTGCCGAGGTTCTGGGTGGCGCGGCCCATGGCCTGGCCGGCGCCGTCGAGCTTGCCGGGCTGGAGACCCATGCCTTCGAGCTGCTTCTGGAGTTCGCTGAGCGCGTCGGCGAGGCTCTGCTGGCCGTTCTCAAGCTGCTTGAGGAGATCGGAGAGCTCCTGCTCGCTCATCGGCTGGCCGTCGTCCTTCTGGCCGTTCTGGGCGTTGAAGGTCCGGTTCATCAGGTCTTCCTGACGCTTGATGAGGTCGCCGAGCTTGTCGAGGCTCTGCATCATGGCCTGCGAATTCGGGTTGTCCGAGTTCGGCGTCTGACCGGCCTGAAGGTTCTCCATCATGTTCTGGAGCTGGCTGAGAAGCTGGCGGGCCGCATCGCGGGCGCCGGTCTTGGCGAGATTCTGGATCTGGTCGAGCATCTTCTGAAGGTCGGACGAACTCAGCATCTGCGCGTTGGGATCGAGCTGGCGGTTCATCGCCTGCGGGTTCTTCTGCATCTGGTCGGCGAGCGCCTGGAGATACTTCTGCATGGCGTCGCGCAGCTGCTGGGTAAGGCGGGCGATCTCCTCGTCGGAGGCGTTGTTCTCGAGCGCCTTGCGGAGCGCATCCTCGGCCGAGCGCAACTGGTCGGCGGCGAGCGAGACGCCGCCGTCCTCGATGCCCAGCGCCACCGCCCACAGGTAGTCGACGACACCGCGCAGGTCATCGTCGTCGCGGGCGTTGACGAGGCGGTAGTAGCCGGCCCGCACGGCCAGATAGTTTTTGGCGTCGGCAATGCCCTTCTCGGGAACCATGGTCAGCGCATCGAGCGCGTCGGCGACGCTGTCGGCGGCGTTGGCGTCAAGCGCCAGCTTGGCGCGCTGCTCGACGAGGGCGCGGGCGAGCGGGCTGGAGAAGCGGCGGGCGGGCAGCGTCAGGTCGAAGGGCGCGCTCTTCCCCTCCTGGCCGGCCTCGTCCTTCGCCACCAGCGTCATGCGAACCTTGGTACCGGCCCACGGATGAGACGTCAGGTCGCGGGTGGTCTCGCCGGTTCCCTGGCGAACGCGCAACTGGGGCAGCGAAAGCACCATCTCGGGCGCGTCGTAGAGCGGCCGGGCGCTGGCCTCGCCGTCGGCGCCGGGCAGCGGCGCGAACTCGGCACGCGCGCCGACCACGCCATAGTCGTCCTCGAGCGTGTAGGCGAGGTGGAGCGCGCCACTCAGCGCCATGGTCGGGTCGCCGGCCAGAGCGATCGCCGGCGGGGTGTCGGGCTCGACCTTGAAGTGCCACGTGGAAACGTCGCGGCCGTTCTTGCGCACGGCGACGCTCGCCGCCGCGGTGAGCGTGAAGGTGTGTTCGAGGGGCGCGGTGGCCGCGGTGGACGCATCCGCCGTGGTCGCCTTCGGCGGGGTCGCGGCGAGCGGCTCGGCGCTGGCGCCGTCGCCCGTGGCGACGACCTCCAGATCGTGGACGCCACCGGTGCGCACGGTGACGACGCTGCCCTCGGGCACCGTGTATTCCGTTCCCGACGGCTTGGCGGCGTCGCCGGTGAGGAAGATCGGCGGGCGGCCCGTGTAGGCGGGCGGCGTCACCCAGGCATCGATGCGCGCCAGCGTCGCCGCAACCGGCTCGCCGCCGACGAAGGCTTCGCCGATGCGGCTCTGAAGCTCGGGACCGGCCACGGCCAGACCCAGAACGAACAGGATCGCGACCAGGAAGCGGAGCGCGTAGGGGTCGTGCCGATCGAGGCGCGGTCGGGGCGTGCCGACACGGAGTTGCCGGAGCGCCGCAAGCAGGCGGCGGCGGTGGGCCGCCCAGAGAACGTCGGCGGTCGGATCGGGCGCCGAAGCGAGACGGTCGGAGAACGAGGTCGCCGGGCGGTGCTCGGCGCCGGTCGCCTGCTCGACGCGGGCGAAGGCAGCGGCGCGGCTGGGCAACGGGAATCGCGCCAGCCGAATCAGGAAGGCGAGGAACGCGACGGCAAACAGCGCCAGCACGACGAAGCGGACGGGGGCGCCGGTGTAGCGCCACAGACCCAGCCACGACAGCGCCGCGAACAGGGCGGCGAGGGTGGCGATCGGCGCCAGGCGCGGCCACAGCGCTTCCCAGACGAGCACCAGCCGGGCGCGACGAACGGCACGGTCGATGCGCGCACGGGCGGCTGCCTCGGTGGTCATTGATGTTTGGCTCAGGCCGGGATCGCTCATCGCCAGTCCATCGTGCGCCCGCGGGCCGCGCGGCGCAGATACCTGCCGCAGGTTCCACGGAAATCGCGGCGTCCGCAAGGCATCTCGCCGCTCACCGGATCACGTCTCGGCGACCGGCCTTCAGGCGAGCCAGGGCGCCGTCCGGTCGAGGCCGATCAGCTCGTCATAGGTCTGGCGCGGCCTGACCACCGCCCATTCGGCTCCGTTCACCATGATTTCCGGGGCGAGCAGGCGGGAGTTGTAGGTCGACCCCTGGACCGCGCCGTAGGCGCCGGCGGTCATGATCGCGACGAGATCGCCCGCCTTGACCGACGCGATGTCGCGGTCGCGGGCGAGATAGTCGCCGGTCTCGCAGACACCACCGACCACGTCGGCGACGAGCCGCGGTGCGCCGGGCGGCGGCTGCTCCACGGGCCGCACGTCGTGATGGGCCTCGTAGAGGGTCGGGCGGATCAGGTCGTTCATGGCGGCATCGACGATGACGAACGTCTTGGTGGCGCCCTGCTTCACGTAAACGACCTCGGAAACCAGGATGCCGGCGTTGCCGACGAACATGCGGCCGGGCTCGAACAGGATGCGGGCGCCGAGGTTGCCGAGGCGGCGGCGCACGATCTCGCCGTAGGCGGCGGGCTCGGGCGGCGGCGGATCGTCGAGCCGGTAGGGGATGCCGAGGCCGCCGCCGGCATCGACATGGTCGATGGCATGGCCGGCCGCGCGCAGGTCGCGAACCAGATCGGCGAGCAGGCCATAGGCCTCGTCGTAGGGCGCGAGATCGGTGATCTGGCTGCCGATGTGCACGTCGACGCCGGTGACGCGAAGGCCCGGAAGCGCGGCGGCGTGCGCATAGACCTCACGGGCGCGGGTGTAGGGAATGCCGAACTTGCTGCCCGCGAGGCCGGTGGTGATCTTGGCGTGGGTGCGCGCGTCGACGTCCGGGTTGACCCGAATGGAGACGGCGGCGGTGGCACCCTTGGACGTGGCGATCTCCGAGATGCGCTCCAGTTCCGGCTCCGACTCGACGTTGAAGCACAGGATCCCGGTGTCGATGGCGAAGGCGATCTCGCGGGCGGTCTTGCCGACGCCGGCGAAGACGATGTGGTCGGGCGCCGCGCCGGCGGCGAGGGCTCGGCGCAGTTCGCCCTCCGAGACCACGTCGAGCCCGGCGCCCTGCTCGACGAAGGTACGGATCACCGACTGGTTGGAGTTCGCCTTCATGGCGTAGCAGATCATCACGTCGAGACCGGCAAACGCCTCCTTGAAGACGCGATAGTGGCGGGTCAGCGTCGCCGTCGAATAGCAGTAGAAGGGCGTGCCGACGGCGGCGGCGATCGTCGGCAGGGGCACGTCCTCGGCGTGGAGCACGCCGTGCTGGTATTGGAAATGGTTCACGGGGCGAGACCGGTCAGAGCAGGGGATCGAGAACGAACGGGCGATCGGGGTTGGCGGGCGCGCCGGGCTGGCGGGTGACGGCGCCATTGTCCGGCGGCGGCGCCTCGAGGCCGCCTTTGCGGCCGCAGGCGGACAGCGCCAGGGACGCGCTCACGGCGAGGCTGACCGCCACGACAATGGTCACAAACCTTTGGTCCAGACGTACCATCTCTGTCTTCCGAAATTCGCGTCTCAGGCGCCAGACCCCAGCATAGCATTGTGCCACAGCGGGTACAGCGCGCCCGGGTGCCACCGGCGCCCTACTCGGTCATCGTCCAAGAGCGCGCGCGTTCGTCGGAATAGCCGGGCCTGTCCTTCATAGTCCGCGGGTCGAAGGACCAGTTGAATTCCGACTCGTAGCCCATTGATCGGGCGAGCCCGTCGAGCCCAGGGAAGAGTGTGTAGTGGGTGATGTTCATCTTGTACAACTCAGACATCGCTTCTTCGCGCACCTTGTCCGCGGGCAGCACGAACTTTGTCAGCACGTCGCCGGCGTTCCGGTATTTCGCGATAATTGCCTCGACTGGGACCGCCAGCGCGCTCGGGGTCACGAACGTCCCCGACTGAGCAACGAGGCGCTGGTTCATCACCTGCGGTTCGCCGTAGACCACGAACGAGAGCTCGTTGTTCAGGAAGTATTTCTCGTAGGCGCCCCTGTTCCACAGCCCAAATTCGTCTACGGGTGTGTGCTTGCCGTCCGCGTGCGCGACCAGGTGATCGATTAGCGCGGGCGGATTGATCGCCCAGATTGCCGCGTCTGCCGTCGCGTGCTCGAGGGCGAAGAACGCGGCGACGTAAGGCGACCACGTGAAGTCCAGCAGGCGGGTCGGCGCGCCATGGTGCTGCATGATCGCCAGCCACTGGAACGAGTCGTCCTCATCGGGAATGTGATCGAGGAAGAGGTGCGCCTTGCGTCGGAAGATTTGCAGGATGCGGCTTTCCTGTTCCGGCCAGGCGTCCCGATGAATCCCTGCTGTGTGGAACCTCCGAGCTAGAGTGCTCTGGAGAGGCCACATGGTATCGGTCTGGCCGCGAAAGGCCCAGTTGGCATGATCGCGGGACACGGTCTCCACGAACCGGCCCCACGAGTCGATCCTAGCTTCCCGGTACTTCCTTCTCGCCGTCATTGGGACTCTCCCTGAGAGGCGGCTTTAGTTCCTTGCGCAGCTGTTTCAGCCAGCGGCGGGCCTGCTTGCGGACGTTCTCGGGCGCGGTGCCGCCATAGCTCGCGCGGCTCTTTACCGAGCGGCGCGCGCCGAGCACGTCGTAAACGGCCTCGGTGATCCGCGGCTCAACGTCCTGCATCGCGGCAAGCGGCAGCTTCTCCAGCGAAACGTGCCGGGCCTCGGCCGCCGCCACGATGCGCCCGGTGACCTCGTGGGCCTGACGGAAGGGCAGGGCGAGGGTGCGCACCAGCCAGTCGGCGAGGTCGGTCGCGGTCGAATAGGCGCTGCCGGCGGCCTTCTGCATGGCGCGTTCGTTCGGTGTCATGTCGGCGACCATGCCGGTCATGGCGGTGATGCACACCGACAGCGCGCGGAACGCGTCGAAGATCGGCGCCTTGTCCTCCTGCATGTCCTTGGCGTAGGCGAGCGGCAGCCCCTTCATGACCACCAGCAGGCCGGTGAGCGCGCCGATGATGCGGCCGCTCTTGGCGCGCACCAGCTCGCTGGCGTCGGGGTTGCGCTTCTGCGGCATGATCGAGGAGCCGCTGGTGAAGCGGTCCGACAGGGTCACGAAACCGAACGCGGTCGACGACCAGATCACGATCTCTTCGGCGAAACGCGACAGGTGAACGGCGGCGATCGCCGCGGCGGCGAGCACCTCGAGGGCGAAGTCGCGGTCGGAGACGGCGTCGAGCGAGTTGGCGGCCGGCCGGGCGAAGCCGAGTTCGGTCGCGGTCATGTCGCGGTCGATGGGAAATGACGTGCCGGCCAGCGCGGCGGCGCCGAGCGGGGATTCGTTCAGCCGGGCGCGCGCGTCGGCGAAGCGGCCGCGGTCGCGTCCGAACATCTCGACGTAGGCGAGGAGATGGTGGCCGAGGGTCACCGGCTGGGCGATCTGCAGGTGGGTGAATCCGGGCATGACCGTGCCGGCGGCGGCAAGCGCCCGCTCGGCCAGCGTCTCCTGAAGCACAGCGAGGCCGACGCCGATGTCGTCGACGGCGTCACGCACCCACAGCTTCAGGTCGGTGGCGACCTGGTCGTTGCGCGAACGCGCCGTATGCAGCCGTCCGGCGGCGGGCCCGATCAGCTCGCCAAGCCGCGCCTCGATGTTCAGGTGGATGTCCTCGAGGGCCGCCGAAAATGCGAACTCGCCTGCTTCGATTTCTCGCAGGATCGTGTCTAGACCGGCCTCGATCTTTTGGGCATCGTCCGCCGCGATGATGCCCTGCCGGGCGAGCATCCGGGCGTGCGCCTTGGAGCCGGCGATGTCCTGGCGAAAGAGGTGCCGGTCGACGTCGATCGAGGCGTTGATTTCCTCCATGACGGCATCGGGGCCTTCCTTGAAACGGCCGCCCCACATGCGGTTCTTCATGATCGGACCTTCAGGAACCAGTGGCACGAAATGAGCGATAAACAACGATCTCGCCGCGCCGCGGTTCTGATCGGCATCGCCGCCGCCGTTGCCGGCGTGGTAGCCGGGTCGGTGGCGGTATATGTCAGGGAAACGGGAATTGGCAACTTCGCCGCCGATTCCGCGTCGACCGGCTGCGCCGACGCCGTGACCGCGGCTGCCAAACTCGATCCGCTCGCCACCGGCGCGCTCGCCGCTTTCCGGATCGCGACGAAGCCGGAACGTCTCGACGACCTCACCTTCAAGGCGCCGGATGGCGCCGATGCCAGCCTCGCTGCCTTCAAGGGCAAGGTGGTGCTGGTCAACCTGTGGGCGACGTGGTGCGTACCCTGCCGGGCGGAGATGCCGGCCCTCGACCGCCTGCAGAAGGACATGGGCAGCGACAGCTTCGCGGTCGCGGCCATCAACGTCGACACCAGCGGGCCCGACCGACCAAAAGCGTTTCTCGCGGACATCGGCGTGACCAACCTCACGTTCTATTCCGATCCGTCGATGGGAATCTTCGCGGCGCTGAAGAAGCGCGGCCTTGCCTACGGACTGCCGACGACGCTGCTGGTCGACGGCAACGGCTGTCGGATGGGGATCGTGGAAGGTCCGGCGGCCTGGGATTCGGCCGAGGCGAAGGCGCTGATCGGCGCCGCGCTGAGGCCGGGCTGACGCGCGCCGCCGTTCAGGCGACGCGGCGGGTCAACGTCGCGGCCGCGGCCGGCTCCAGCGGCATTTCGGTGTCGGCGCTTTCCGCAACCTCGACGCGATCGCGGCCCTGCATCTTGGCGCGATAGAGCGCCAGGTCGGCGGACTGGATGAGCCGGTCGAGGGTCGAATCGGAGCGCGCTTGGGTGATGCCGGCGCTGACGGTCGCCCGGATGCCCTTGTCGGTGATGTTGGCGCAGGCCGCGGTGAAGGCGAGGCGGATGCGCTCCGCTGCCAGATAGGCCGCGCCGATGCTGGCGCCGGGCAGGAGCGCGGCGAACTCCTCGCCGCCGAGGCGGCCGACGAGATCGGAGCCGCGCAGCGTCTTCATGGCGGAGGCGCCGAACAGCCGCAGCACCTCGTCGCCGTAGCCGTGGCCGAGGGTGTCGTTGATCGCCTTGAACGCATCGAGGTCGAACAGGATGAGCGCCAGCGAGGTGTCGCTCTGGAGGCTGGACGCCACCAGGTTCTCGCCCTCCTCGTAGAAGGCGCGGCGCGTCGCGACGCCGGTCAGCGAGTCGGTCGCCGCGGCGATCTTGTGCTGGAGCTCGTTGCGCTCGCGGGCCATGGCGACCGTGAAGATCGAGGTCCCGATGACGAAGGCCAGGGTCTCGAGATGGACGAAGCCCAGCCAGCTCTGGAGCACCGCGATGCCGGAGGTGACGGAGCCGCCCAGCGCGGTATCGATCCCGCTGGTGATCGAGAACAGGGCATGCAGTCCGAGCAGCACGACGAGCGGCCAGCGGGCGGACAGGTGTTCGGAGCGGCCGCGCCAGAACTCGAAGGCGGCGAGCAGGAGGAAGACGGCGACGATCGCCAGGTTCAACGAAACCTGGGCGTTGGTGTCGGCGCGGAACGCCGGCATGGCGTAGGCGATCAGCCACACGATGGCGCCGGAAGCGATCAGGGTCAGGTCGACGCGGCGGCGGTTGACGGCGCGCGCCGACGCCCAGATCAGCGCCGGGCTGAGATTGAGGAGCGTGATGGCGATGATGAGCGGCGGCTCGCCCGGAACGAGGTCCGGCGAGGCCATCATCGGAATGGCGATCGCGAGGATGATGTCGGCGGCGGCCCACCACAGCACGCCGTAGGCGTGATCGGTCTGGAGCCAGGCGAAAATCAGAAACACGCCGCTGACGGCAGATACGAAACTGCCGGCAATCATCAGCGTCGGGAGATCGATGACCATAACGCGCCTGCCCTTGTCCTGTGGCCGGCGTCCTGGTCCGGCCCCCCAAGGACGGTGACCTTACGCGCCCGACCCTCATTTCCTGTTAGCGAGGCGCAAGCAAAGTTACGGGTTTCGTCAACCGCTCGTTAAGCACCGCAAGGGCGCAAAACCCACGTTCAGGCGATGCGGATGATCGTCTCCGCTTCCTCGTCGTCGCGGTCGAGCGGCATGCGCTCGACGCGATTGCGGCCGAGGCGCTTGGCCCGGTACATGCTCTGGTCGGCCGCCCGCATGACCGTATCGAGCGTGCTTATGGACGTCGCACCGGCGACGCCGGCGCTGACCGTGGCGCGGGTCGGGTGGTCGTCGACGAAGGCGCCGGCCTCGGCGAAGCGGTGACGGATGCGCTCGGCGATGACGTAGGCCGCCTCGACGGTGGCTCCGGGCAGGACGACCACGAATTCCTCGCCGCCGTAGCGGCCGAAAAGGTCGTTGGGGCGCAGCACCGAGGCGGTCGATTCGGTGAAGGTGCGCAGAACCCGGTCGCCGACGTCGTGGCCGAAGGTGTCGTTGATCCACTTGAACCGGTCGAGGTCGAACATGATCAGCGAGAACGAGGTCGCGTCCGCCTGGCAGCGGCGCAATGCCCGCCCGGCGGCGTTCAGGAAGGCGCCGCGATTGGCGATGCCGGTCAGCGAGTCACTCAGCGAGGCTTCGATGCTGCGCCGCTCGATGCGCTCCCTGCACAGAAGCACCATGAACGTGGTCGAGCCGATCGCGTAGATCAGGCCCTCGAAGTAGATCATGGCGAACCAGCTCGACAACGGCGGAAGCATCTCGGCGGGCCTACTGCCGGTCAGGACGTCGTACATCCCGCCCAGGAACACGAAGACGTGGAGGCCCATGAAGCTGATCAGAGGCAGTCGCGCGGGGAGTTCCTCCTTGCGGTTGCGCCACAGTTCCGCGGCGGCCGCGGTGAGATAGACGACCCAGATCGTGAAACCCACGAACTGAGCGGCGAACTCCGATCCGACAGGGTAGGGGAGCAGCCCCGACAGGAGGAAGACGGCGGGGCCGGCGGCAAGCCAGAGGGGCAATTGACGGCGCCGGTTGAAGCTGCGTACGCCCGCCCATGTCAGGACCGGCGCGAGGGCGTTGAGGAAGCTCCCCGAGACGATCGCCGGGACGTTACCCGTGGTGATCCCGAACCCGAGGGCGCCGATGCCGACAGCGTCGATGAGACTGGCGGCGGCCCACCACAGCAGCGCCGCGGCGCGGCTGTGGGTCCAGGTGCCGAGTATCAGGAATCCGCACATGGCAGCGATGAAGCTGCCAGCGGCCATAAGGGTCATCCCGTCGAGCTGCATGACGCGTCTCCTGACGGCGGCCGAAATCGCGAGGCGGACGGCCGTCCGGGCATTGAGGTGCCATTGTGACGCGGAGACGTTAGCGAGCCGTACTCGTCAATACGGTGACTTTCGCAGGGGACGGTAGGGAAGCGTTAACCCTCAGCGGGTCGGGACCGGCTTGTCGCCGCGGTAGTCATAGAACCCGCGTCCGGACTTGCGGCCGAGCCAGCCCGCCTCGACGTATTTCACCAGCAGCGGGCAGGGCCGGTATTTGGAATCGGCCAGGCCCTCGTGGAGCACCTGCATGATCGACAGGCAGGTGTCGAGGCCGATGAAGTCGGCGAGCTGGAGAGGGCCCATGGGGTGGTGGGCGCCGAGCCGCATGGCGACGTCGATGGCCTCGACCGAGGCGACCCCCTCGTGGAGGACATAGATCGCCTCGTTGATCATCGGCAGCAGGATGCGGTTGACGATGAAGGCCGGGAAGTCTTCCGCCATGATGCCGGTCTTGCCGAGGCGGGCGACAAAGGTCTCGGCGGTGGCGTAGGTCTCTTCGGACGTGGCGATGCCGCGGATGAGCTCGACCAGCTCCATGACCGGTACCGGATTCATGAAATGAATGCCGATGAATTTCTCCGGCCGGTCGGTCGATGCCGCCAGGCGCGTGATCGAGATCGACGAGGTGTTGGTGGCCAGCAGCGCGTCCGGCCGGGCGATCTTGGAGACGGCGCGCAGGATGTCGCGCTTGATCGTCTCGTCCTCGACCGCTGCCTCGATGATGAGGTCGGCGGTGGCCAGCGCCTCGGAACCTTCCGCCGGGACGATGCGCTCGAGCGCCGCGGTGCGCGTCGCTTCGTCGATCTTTCCGGAGTGAACCTGGCGGGCCATGTTGCCGTTGATGGTGGCGAGGCCCGACTTGATGCGCTCGGCGCTGACGTCGTTGAGCAAGACCTGATAGCCGGCGAGCGCGCACACGTGCGCGATGCCGCTGCCCATCTGGCCGGAGCCGATTACGCCGATTGTCGATAATTCCGTGCCCATTGCGAACCCATCATCATCATGTCGCGACGCTGGCGTCAAAGGTCAAAAGCCCGCAGGGCGTCAGCCCCACGGGCCGGCCGGTTCGGGAGGCGGCCTCGGCGGCGGCATCGGCGCGGTCTCGGGGTGGTGGAACAGATGGAAGTGGTGGGAGGTCTCGTTGGGTGCCGGCGCGAACAGCGGAACGCCGCGCTGGCGCATGAAGAGGATTAGGACCATGCCGGCGACGACGCCGCCGATATGGGCCCACCAGGCGACTTCGTCCGTCCCGTCGGTGTTGAAAGCGGAGAGCAGCTGGACGGCGATCCAGAAACCGATGACCCACACGGCGCGCAGCCGGAGCGGGATGCGCAGCAGGATCAGCACCCAGATCTTGGCGCGCGGGTGGAGCAGCAGGTAGGCGCCGATGTTTCCCGCGATCGCGCCTGACGCGCCGATCACCGGGGCGTCGGACATCGGGTCGGAGAGCACGAAGGCATAGCCGGCGAGCGCCGCGCACAGCATGTAGAAGACGAAGTAGCGGACGTGGCCGAGGGCGTCCTCGACGTTGTCGGCGAACACCCACAGGAAGATCATGTTGCCGGCGAGATGCCAGAAATCCGCGTGGATGAAGGCGTAGGTGATGAAGGTGATCCAGTCGGGCAGGCCGGCAAGCTCCATGGGTTTGTGGGCGTAGCCGTTGATCACCGCCGGGATCAGCCCGAACGCGCCGACGGACGCGCGGCGCGGTTCGCCGATGAAGTTGCCGTCCTCGACCAGGAAGAAGACGAGAACGTTGGCAGCCAGAATTCCCCAGGCCACCCATGGGCGCGAGATGTTGCGAAGCGGGTTGGAATCGTAGAGGGGGATGAACGCCACGCTTGACCTCGCTCGGCCGCCCTAGCGGTTGTGTCCGGGTTCCCACAGTACGTCGCGGGCGCCGTTGTCGTTGGCCGTGCGGGCGGCCACGAAGAAGAGGTCCGACAGCCGGTTGACGAAGTGGAGCGCCTCCGGATTGACCGGCTCGGTGGCGGCGAGCGCCACCATCAGCCGTTCGGCGCGCCGGGCGACGGTGCGGCAGAGGTGGAGGGCGGCGGCAGCGCGCGCGCCGCCGGGCAGCACGAACGAGGTGAGCGGCGCCAGCTTGTCGTTGAGCGTGTCGATCTCGCGTTCGAGGCGCTCGACCTGAGCATGGCTGATGCGCAGCCGTTCGCCGCGCGCCTTCTCGGGCGTGGCGAGATCGGCGCCGAGATCGAACAGGTCGTTCTGGATGCGCGCCAGCATGGCGGCGACGTCGTCGCCGAGGGCGGCCGATTCGAGCCGCGCGAGGCCGACGTGGGCGTTCAGTTCGTCGACCGTGCCGATGGCCTCGAAGCGGATGTCGGACTTTTGCCGGCGCTCGCCGGTCGCCAGCGCCGTGGTGCCGTCGTCGCCGGTGCGCGTGTAGATGCGGTTCAGCACCACCATCAGCGCGTTCCGAAATAGAGGGCCGTCATGACCACGATGATGGCGACGAACTGGAGGATGACGCGCCAGCGCATGAGGGTCTGGGAGCGGCTGCCGGAGCCGCCGAGCATCATGTTGACGAGGCCGGCCAGGAGCACCAGCGCGACGACGCCGACGGCCACGGGTGCGAGATAGTCCAAGGGGCTGTTCATCTTGTCCGCACGAGAGAGGTTTTCGTCCACGCCGCCTGACGTGTCCGCCGCCCATATAGCCATATTCGTCAGGCTTCGTCTTGCCGTTTTGCCGCCGAAGGGCCATCGTCGCGGGCAGACAAGGGGGGGCTCCCATGCGCGGCTTGAGCGGCAAGCGGGTGCTGATCACCGGAGCGGCGACCGGAATCGGTCGCGCCGCCGCCGTCCGATTCGCCGAGGAGGGGGCAAGCGTCGCCGTCAACTACGTCGGCGATCCGGAGCCCGCCGAAACGCTGGTCGAGGAGCTGAGCGAGATCGCCCCGGAGGGCGGCCACGTGCTCGCCCCGGCGGATATCGCCGACGAGGATGCGGTCGATTCGCTGTTCGCGGGGGTCTTTCAGGCGTTCGGCGGCCTCGATGTGCTGGTCAACAACGCCGGCATCAAGATCACTCACCCGCCCCACGAGGCGCCGATCGCCGACTTCGACACGGTGGTCGGCGTGAACCTGCGCGGCGCCTTCCTGTGCGCGCAGGCCGCGATCCAGCACTTCCTCGACCTTCACCAGCCGGGCGCGATCGTCAACGTCTCTTCGGTGCAGGCGGCGTACGTGGTCGATCAGGACGCCGCCACCTACGTGGTTTCGAAGACCGGCGTCACCGGGATGACCAAGGCGCTGGCGCTGCGATATGCCCGCGACGGCATTCGCATCAACGCCGTCGGACCGGGCGCGGTGCGCACGCCGATGAATCCGGACTTCGACGATTTCGCGGTGCTCAAGCAGATGGAGCGCACGATCCCCGCGGGCCGCGTGGCGACGCCGGAGGAGATCGCCGCGGCGATCGCGTTCCTGGCTTCCGACGATGCCTCCTACATCACCGGAACGACGCTGTTCGTGGACGGCGGCATGATGATCGGCCGCTACGGATAGAAATCAGCCGGCGGCGACGTTGATTGCAGGGCCGGCGCTCGAAAGCCACGTCTCAAGGTGGTAGTATCTAGAATATGGATACAGCAGTCGACAAAACCGCGGAAATCGAGGTGTTCGGGATTGGTTCCTACACGGCGACCGAAGCCGCACGGCTACTGCGTACCCGGGTGCGGTCGATCAACAGGTGGATGGCCGGCTACACATACAGCGTGCGTGGCGAGCCGCGAACCATGCCACCGCTGTGGTTGTCACAGGTGCCGGGATTTGACGGCAAGGTGGAGATTGGGTTTCGGGACCTGATCGAGTTGCGATTTGTAAAGGCATTCGTCGATGCGGGAGTAGGGCTTAAGGCTGTCCGGAACTGCCTCGACTACGCTCGCGCACTCGTTCAGGACCATCGTCCGTTTGCCACGCGCAGGTTTCAGACCGATGGCAAGACAATCTTCTTGGAGAGCATCGATCAGTCGGGCGAGACGAGCCTTCTTGATCTCAAGCAGCATCAGTATGTGCTGCGCAAGATCATCGAGCGCACGTTCCGGGACCTCGACATTGAGGACGATGTTGTGACTCGCTGGCGACCGTTCAACGGCAAAGAATCAATCGTCGTCGATCCTACTCGCGCCTTCGGACAGCCCATCGCGGCCGAATACGGTGTGCCGACATCAGTTCTAGCTGATGCGGCGCAGGTCGAAGGCTCGATTGAGCGAACGGCAAGGTTATTCGAGGTTCCCCACGTAGTTGTCCGCGACGCCGCGCGGTTCGAAAAGCAGTTGCGCGCGGCGTGAAGGTATTGCTCGACGAGAATCTGTCGCCTGCCCTTGCTAAGTCTCTTCAAGCTTTGTTCGTTGATCAGCACCTCGTCGTGCACTTGCGTGAGCGGTTTGGCACTGGCGTCAAGGACGTTGAATGGATCGAGGCGTTGAGCCTTGAAGCCAATTGGGTCGTCCTCTCGGGCGACAGAAGGATCACAAGAAGCAGGGTTGAGGCGGCTGCCTTTCGACGCTCGAACCTCGTCGGGTTCTTCTTGTCGCGCGGTCTATACAAAGCCCGGGTGACAAAGCAGATGGAGCGGATTCTTGTTCTTTGGGGATCGCATCGAGCAACAGGCAGCGCTCGTGCAAGGGGGAGCGATGTTTGAGCTTCCTATGAGAAGCACGCGGCTTCTCCAACTGAAGGTCTAGTCAGCCGGCGGCAAGCAGGATGCGGTCGAGGAGCCGCGTCGGCAGGAGCCGCTTCAGGTACGCGGTGACCTGCGCCGGCAGCGTCACGCGGTAGCGGGTTCTGGGGTTGGGGCTTTCCAGCGCGTGGACGAGAACCGCAACCACCGCCTCCGGCCCGCGCGCCAGGGGCGAGGTGTGCTGGCCGTCCGCCTGGTCGGCGAGCATGGTGCGGTAGACGTGGGCAAACGCCGAGGCCTCGATGTCGATGCGGTCGATCGCCCGCTGGCGTGAGGTGGCGATGAAGCGCGTCTTGATCGGGCCGGGCTCGATGATCGAAACGCGGATGCCAGTGTCGCGGAGTTCGAGGCGGAGGGCATCGCTCCACGCTTCGATGGCGTACTTGGCGGCGCTGTAGGTGCCGGTGAACGGCGTCGACACGAACCCGAGGACCGACGAACAGTTGACGATGCGTCCCGCGCCCTGCTTGCGCATGGCGGGCAGCACCCGGTTGGTGAGATCCCACCAGCCGATGAAGTTGGCTTCCATCGATAGCCGCAGCTCTTCACGGGTGACGTCCTCGGCCGCGCCCGGGTGGGCGTAGGAGCCGTTGTTGAAGAGCGCGTCGAGGGTGCCGCCGGTGGCGGCGAGCACCTTGCCGACGGCCGCGGTGATGCCGTCGGCGTCGGCGTAGTCGAGCTGAACTGTTTCGAGGCCCTCGCCGGCGAGGCGGTCGCAATCGGCCTGCTGGCGGCAGGCGGCGAAGACACGCCAGTTGCGGCTCTTGAGGGCGTGGGCGGCGGCATAGCCGATGCCTGACGAGCAGCCGGTGATCAGGATCGAACGCGGCGCGGGCATGACTCCGTCCGGAAATTGCGACCGAACGCCGGTCGCGGTGCGCCAGACCATTGCCGAGGGCTCCCGGTCGTGCAAGGGGAAACCCGCGATACGCGCCCTGGCTTCTGAGGCGCGCCTCAAATCGCGGACCTTCAGTCAGGTGACGGCGACGTGGACCAGCGGATGAAATTGGCGAAGACCGGCTTCCTGTGGCGGGCGTGGCTCGTCGTGGCGGACGCCTTCGGCCACTTCAACGCCGACGACGGCTGGGCGATGGCGAGCCACGTGGCGCTCACTGCCCTGATGGCGCTCTTTCCCTTCCTGATCTTCGTCGCCCAGCTTGCCGGCTTCATCGGCCAGGCGCCGCTTGCCAGCCAGGTCGCGGACTTCCTGTTCGCCACCTGGCCGGAGCAGGTCGCCGGGCCGATCGCCGCGGAAGTCTCGCGCGTGCTGACCTCGGCGCACAGCAGCTTGCTGACCTTGTCGGCGCTGGTGGCGCTCTATCTCGCCTCGAACGGCGTCGAGGCGGTGCGCACCGCGCTCAACCGCGCCTATCGGGTCGTCGATCGCCGCTCGATCTTCTTCCGGCGCGGCCAGAGCGTGCTCTTCGTGTTGATCGGGGCGACGGCGTTCTTGATCGCGGCGGTGATCGTAGTGGCGGTCGCGAGCTTGCCGGCGCTCGGCTGGCTCCAGCAGATCATCGCCTACGCCGGGCTGGCGCTGACCACGCTGCTGGTGATCGCGGCGCTCATCATCGCCCACGTCTTCCTGCCCGCCGGGCGGCCGCCGTGGCGGGCGCTGTGGCCGGGGATCGTGGCGACGCTGGTGGCATGGGTGGTCGCCGGCTGGGTGTTCGCATTCTATCTGCGCGAGTTTGCCAACTACACCGCCACCTACGCCGGCCTCGCCGGCGTGGTGATCGCGATCTTCTTCCTCTACGTGGTGGCGATGCTGATGCTGTTCGGGGCGGAGTTCAACGCCGCGCTGCAGCGGCTCCGCGACGACCGGATCGGCTAGGCCTCGGTGCCGGTGGCGGTCTCGGGCGTGCCCAAGAGGGCGCCGTGCAGGGCGCCGAAAAGTTCGCGCGGGCTGTATGGCTTGGCGACCGCGCCGGCGAAGCCGGCCGAGCGCAGACGGGGGCTCGCGCTCTCGGCCTCGTCCTTGGTCAGGGCGATCACCGGCAGGGCGCCGCGGGTGCCGAGCGCGCGGATCATCTGCACCGCGATGATGCCGTCGATATTGGGCAGGGAGAGGTCGACGATGGCGAGATCGACCGGGTCGTCGCCGCGCAGCAGCGTCAGCACGTGCTCGCAGGTTGGCGTCACCACCGCCGTGCAGCCGAATTGTTCGAGAAGGGCCGTGGCGACCATTCCGCCGAGCGGCGAGGCGCCGACGATGGCAACCCGCGGGCGTCGCCCCTGGGCCATGGTCAGCCGCGTGGTCGAATCGGACGGTGCCCGAATCACTTTGCCCTCGCCAAATCGGTCCGATCGCGACTATTGGTTCTGTTGATTAACGAGCGGCTAACAGCCGCCGCGCAGGTCCCCCCATGGAACAGATCGTCGGCATTGTCGTTCCTGTCTTCGGGCTGATCGGCGTCGGCTATCTCATGGCGTGGACGCGGCTCCTGCGGCCGGAAACCGGTCAGGCGCTCGCCGATTTCGTGTTCACGGTGGCGATCCCGGTGCTGATCTTTCGCGTCGTGGCGACCGCCGATTTCTCGGGCGGTGCGCCGTGGCTGCTGTGGCTGGCGTACTTCTCCGCGTTCACGCTTGCCTGGATCGCGGGCACCTTCGCGGTGCGTCGCCTGTTTCGCCGCGATGCCCGCGCTGGCCTCGTTGCCGGTGTTTCCTCCGCCTACGGCAACACGCTGCTGATCGGCATTCCGCTGGTCATCACCGCCTATGGCAACGAGGGCGCCGCCGCCATCTCGCTGCTGATCGCCATCCACTTGCCGGTGATGATGACGACGAGCGCCATCCTCATCGAGCGGGCGCTGGTCACCGACGGCCTGTCGGCGGATGCCAACGGTCGCGCGATCGCGGCGAACCTCGCCAGCGGGCTCGTCAAGAATCCGATCATCATCGGTCTGGCGCTCGGTCTGCTGTGGCGGGTGACCGGATTGCCGATCGCCGGGCCGGCGGGCACGGTGCTGACCCGCATCGCCGACGTCGCCTCGACACTGGCGCTGATCTCGGTCGGCATGACGCTCCGTCGCTACGGCATCTCGCGCAACGTCCCGCAGGCGCTGGCGGTCGGCGCGATCAAGCTGGTAGCGATGCCGGCCGTGGTCTTTCTGCTGGTCGCCTTCGTCATCCCGCTGCCGGTCGAATGGGCGCGGGCGATCGTGATCGCGGCGGCGTGTCCGACCGGCGTCAACGCCTATCTGGTCGCCAACCGCTTCGGCACCGGCGAGGCGCTCGCCTCCAACGCCATCACGCTCACCACCGGGCTTGCCGTGGTGAGCGTCGCGGTGTGGCTGAACGTGGTCGCCTGGCTCTAGAGCCCGACCATCGCTCGGATGTCGTCCGGTGTCCTGCCGGCATCCCTCAGCGCGCGCAGCGACGTGTCGCGATCCGACTTGGAGAGCTTGCGACCGTCGGCCGCGAGGATCAGCCGGTGGTGGCTGTACGTCGGTGAGGGGAGATCGAGCAGCGTCTGCAGCAGCACGTGGACCGAGGTGGCATGATAGAGGTCGCGGCCTCGCACCACGTCGGTCACGCCCTGCAACGCATCGTCGACGACGACCGACAGGTGATACGAGGTCGGCGTCTCCTTGCGCGCCAGGACAACGTCGCCCCAGGCCGCGGGCTCGGCGGGAATCCGCGTCTCACCCTCCTGCCATGACAGCGGCCCGACGCGCGCGCTGGCGGCATCCATCTTCAGGCGGAGGGCGTGGGGGGCGCCCGCGGCGATCCGCCGTTCCGCCTCCGCCGGGGCGAGGTCGCGATCGGTACCCGGATAGAGCGGTGCGCCATCAGTGTCGCGCGGCCAGCCTGGCCCGGCGGTGGCGGCGACAATCTCGGCCCGGCTCATGAATGCCGGGTAGATCAGGTCCATGGCCTCGAGGCGCGCCAGTGCCACGGCGTAGGCATCCATATGCTCCGACTGGCGGCGGACCGGTTCCTCCCACGTCAGCCCGAGCCAGGCGAGGTCCGCGAAGATCGCCGCCTCGTATTCCGGGCGGCAGCGGGTCGGGTCGATGTCCTCGATGCGCAACAGGAAGCGCCCGTTTGCGGCGCGGCACGCCGCGTAACAGGTGAGCGCCGAAAAGGCGTGGCCGAGGTGCAGTTCGCCGTTCGGCGAGGGCGCGAAGCGGAAGATGCGCTGCAACGTCAAAGCGTGTCCGGCTTGAAAGGGTCCGGCCCTTGCTTTAGCAGGCAACGGTTCATTTGGGGCGAAGACTAGCCTTGCAGACAATCGAGACGGCCGACGACCTCGCCGAAGGTCTGTCCCATCTGACTAGAACCGACCGCCGGCTGAAGAAGGTGGCGCGGGTTGCCGGGGCTCTGGCCCCGCGACGTCGCGAGGCGGGGTTCAGCGGGCTGGCGCGCATCGTCGTCGGCCAGCAGGTGTCGGTGGCGAGCGCCAGCGCCATCTGGGCGCGGCTGGTGGCCGCTTTCCCGGCGCTCACCCCCGAGGCGGTGGGCCGGTCGCGCGAGACGAAGCTGCGCAAGGCGGGTCTGTCGGCACCCAAGATCCGGACGCTGCGCGCGGTTGCCACGGCCTGCCGCGAGGGCCTCGACCTCGACGCGCTCGCCGCCGCACCGGCTGAGGAAGCCCACGCCCGGCTGACCGGCGTGCACGGGATCGGCCCGTGGACGGCCGACATCTATCTGCTCTTCTGCCTCGGCCACCCGGACGTTTTTCCAGCCGGCGATCTGGCGCTCCGCAAGGCGGTCGCCGATGCCTTCGGGCTCGGCGAAGCGCCCGGCGTTGACGAAATTGCGGATATGGCGCGGCGCTGGTCGCCGTGGCGCAGCGTCGCCGCGACCCTGTTCTGGGCCTACTATGGCGCGCGGCGGGCGCAGAAAGTGGTGCCGGTGTGACGGAGACGACCCTCGACGGACCGCGCATCCATCCGGCCGGCGGGCCGGCGAAGAGCCTGGTGATCCTGCTGCACGGCTACGGAGCCGACGGCAACGACCTGATCGGGATTGGACGCTTGTGGGGGCGCACGCTCCGCGAGACCGCGTTCGTCGCGCCGCACGCACCGGAGCCCAGCCGCGACAACCCGGCCGGGCGCCAGTGGTTCCCGCTGGCTGGCGTCGACAGCGCCCGGTTGCGCCAGAGCGCCGTCGCGGTCGCGCCGGTGCTCAATGCCTTCATCGATCAGGAACTCGCCAGCCATCGGCTCAGCGACGACCGTCTGGTTCTGGTGGGTTTCAGCCAGGGCACCATGATGGCCCTGCAGGTGGCGCCGAGACGGGCGAAGGCGATGGCCGGGGTCATCGGCTATTCCGGTCTGGTTCCCGGGCCTGAGTATCTGGCGGCGGAGGCCGTCGCCAAGCCGCCGATCCTGCTGGTCCATGGCGATGCCGACCCGGTGGTGCCGCCGACGGCCCTGTTCGTCGGGTCGCGGGTCCTCGGCGAGGCCGGCTTTCCGGTCGAATGGCACATACGCCCGGGGCTGCCGCATGGCATCGATCCGGAGGGAATCGAGCTCGGCCGGGCGTTTCTGGAACGGGTCCTGACCTGATTTTTGACACCCCACAGCGTAGGGGGTGGCATCCTGGCCCGTATCAATACGGGTAGATGCACCCTATCTGTGAGGTGCCATGCTGCAAAAAGCTCCAAAGCCGGACCAGGCGCCGGTCGATGAATCCGACATTGCCGCGATCCTGAAGGCCGGGCGCCCACGCCATTGGGTGCTCAGAACCTCGATGATCGGCGGCGCCGTGCTCGTCGTCCTGCTCGGCGGCTGGCTGTGGCTGTCCTCAGGGTCGTCCGAGAACGCCATCAGCTACCAGACGAGCCCGATCACCCGCGGCGATCTGACGGTCACGGTCACCGCGACCGGCACGGTCCAGCCCACAAACGAGGTCGAGATCTCCAGCGAGCTGTCGGGAACGATCGCCACGGTCGATGCCGACTTCAACGACCACGTCACCAGGAACGAGACGCTGGCAACGCTGGCGACCGACAAGCTCGACGCGGCCGTGGCGCTCTCCGAGGCGACACTGACGGCGCGTCAGGCGGACGTGCGTCAGGCGCAGGCGACCGTCGATGAGACCGCCGCCGCGCTCAGGCGCGCCAACGACCTCGGCGGCAAGGGACTGGCGTCGACGGAGACCGTCGATACCGCCAAGGCCGCCGCAGCGCGCGCCGCCGCGGCGCTCGCCTCCGCCAAGGCCAACCTCAACATCGCCGAGGCCAACGCCACCATCGCCCATTCCGACCGCGAGAAGGCGACCATCGTCTCACCGATCGACGGCGTCGTCCTGTCGCGCGCGGTCGAGGTCGGGCAGACCGTCGCTTCGTCGCTGCAGGCGCCGATCCTGTTCACGCTCGCCGAAGACCTGACCAAGATGCAGTTGCAGGTCGATATCGACGAGGCCGACGTCGGCCAGGTGACGGACGGCGACAGCGCGTCGTTCACCGTCGAAGCCTATCCCGGCAAGACCTTCCCGGCGACGATCTCGCTGATCCGCTTCTCGCCGGAGACCGTCGAGGGGGTGGTCACCTACAAGGCGATCCTGACCGTCGACAACACCGCCTTGCTGCTCCGGCCCGGGATGACGGCGACCGCCGACATCACGGTCGAACAGGTCAAGGACACGCTGCTCGTTCCGAACGCGGCGCTGCGCTACACGCCGCCGGCCGCCGCGGCCGGTTCGCAGCAGCGCAGCGGCGGGCTGCTCGGCCTCCTGATGCCCTCGCGGCCGCGCGGCGGGAACGGGGGGCCCCCGGAAGCGACTGCCGCCGATGGTACCCGCACGCTCTATGTGCTGCGCGATGGCGCCCCGGTCGCCGTCGCGGTCAAGGTCGGCGCGACCGACGGCACCAACACGGCCGTCACATCCGCCGACCTCAAGGCGGGCGACAGGGCGATCGTCGGGTCACGGAGCCGAGGCTGACATGGCCGGGCCGCTGATCGCATTCGACGGCGTCACCAAGATCTATGGCACCGGCGACGCGGCCGTGACGGCGCTGAAGGGCGTCGATCTGGCGGTCGAGCGTGGCGAATTCGTCGCGGTGATGGGCCCGTCCGGGTCCGGCAAGTCGACGGCGATGAACATTCTGGGCTGCCTCGATGCGCCGACCGAGGGTGTCTACTCCTTCATGGGGGCCGACGTCGGCGGGCTGACGCGCGACCAGCGGGCGCTGCTTCGCCGGCACTTTCTGGGCTTCGTCTTCCAGGGCTTTAACCTTCTGGCGCGCACGTCGGCGCTTGAGAACGTCGAGATGCCGCTGGTCTATCGTGGCGTGCCGGGCGGCGAGCGGCGGCGGCTGGCGCTGGCGGCCCTCGACAAGGTCGGGCTCGCCGACCGTGCCGACCACGACCCCAACGAGCTTTCCGGCGGCCAGCAGCAGCGCGTCGCGATCGCGCGGGCGATCGTCGCCCGCCCGAAGGTGGTGCTTGCCGACGAGCCGACCGGCAACCTCGACAGCAGCACGTCGAACGACGTCATGAACCTCGTCACCGATCTCAACCGCGACGAGGGCATCACCATCGTGATGGTCACCCACGAACCCGACATGGCGGCCTTCGCCCATCGCGTCATCCATTTCCGCGACGGCCACATCGTCACGGAAGACCCGAGCGTCGAGGCCGCCTGATGCTCTACGAAACGCTCAAGCTGTCGATCCGCACGATCCTGCGCAATGCGCTGCGCTCGATCCTGACGGTGCTCGGCGTCGTCATCGGCGTCGCCGCGGTGATCGTGATGGTCACGCTCGGCGCCGGCACGACCGCGTCGGTGACCTCCGACGTCGCCAAGCTCGGCACCAACATCCTGATGATCCGCCCGGGGCAGGCGGGCTTCGGACCGGCGAGTTCGTCAGCCGCGGCGCGCGACTTCACGCTGAAGGACGTCACCGCCATCGAGAACCAGATTCCGGGCGTTGCGGTGGCAGCGCCGATGCTGTCGCGCAACGTCACCGCCATCTACGGCAACCTCAATCATGCCCAGCAGGTCACCGGCACCGACAATCGCTATTTCGAGGCGCGCGACTGGGCGGTGGCCAGCGGGCGCCTGTTCACCGAAAGCGAGATACAGGCGGGCAGCTCGGTGTGCATTCTCGGCAGTACCACGTCGACGGCATTGTTCGGCGAGGGCGATCCGGTCGGCGCCAGCATCCGGCTGAAGAACGTGTCGTGCAAGGTCGTCGGCCTCCTTGAGACCAAGGGCAGTTCGGGCTTCGGCCAGGACCCCGACGACACCATCCTCGTGCCGCTCAAGGCGATGCAACGGCGGATCGCCGGCAAGCCGGATATCTCGCTGATCTACGTTTCGGTGGACGGCGGCTACCGGACCTCCACCGTTCAGGCCGACATCGAGGACCTCTTGCGCGAACGGCGCGGCATCGGCGTCGGCGAGCGCGACAATTTCTCGGTCCTGGACATGGCGCAGATCACCTCCATGCTGACCTCGATTTCCGGTGTGCTCACCGGGCTGCTGTCGGCGGTCGCCGGCGTCAGCCTGGTGGTCGGCGGCATCGGCATCATGAACATCATGCTGGTGTCGGTCACCGAACGCACCCGCGAGATCGGCATCCGCCTCGCCATCGGCGCCCAGGCCCGTCAGGTGCTCATGCAGTTCCTCGTGGAGGCCGTGGTCCTGTCGACCTTCGGCGGCATTCTCGGGATCCTGCTCGGCCTGCTGTTTGCGGCGATCGGCGGGCACATTCTTGCGGTGCCGTTCATCCTTGATCCGAAGATCGTCGCCATCGCCTTCGTGTTCTCGGCGCTGGTCGGCGTCGCCTTCGGCTATTTCCCGGCGCGTCGGGCCGCCCGCCTCGACCCCATCGAGGCGCTGCGCCACGAATGATCAGTCGCGGCCGACCTTGACCGCGAGCCACCAGATTCCAAGGCCGATCAGGAACGGGGGCCCGGCGTAGGGCAGCACCAACGCTAGGTCGCTCATGTTGAACGGCCCGTTGAAGGCGGCCAGGGCGAGCACGCAGCCGCCGGACAGCAGCATGATGATGACGCCGAGTGTGGCGGCCAGGGCGCGCAGAACGCTGAGGCGCTTCCTGGGGCGCAGATCGCGCGGCGGCATCGACGGCGGTTGGGAGCGGTCAGACATCGGCGACCTCGATCGTTTGCTCCCGGCGCAACTGCGCGCGGATATCCGCGATGCGGCCGTTCCGGTAGAAGAGGTTGTAGGTGTCGAAGGGGATGATCTGTCCCGTCGGCGTCAGGAAATGGATGCACGAGCGCTTGACGCGTCCAAGGCAGAAATTGTGGGCGTCGAGGAATTCGACGACCGCCAGGCGGAAGATGTTCTCGTAGCCGAGCCCCTGCGGCACCGGCACCTCGGGCAGGCAGCAGAGCAGCGACTCCAGCCGCTCCGGCGTGTTGCACTGGGTAGTGGCCAGCGAGAAGAACTCGAACACCTGCTTGTGAAGCTCTGGGTACTTCTCGAAGGTGATCGCGTTGGGCACCGCCTCGACCAGTTTGTCCCTGGGAAAGAACGAGGTGATCGGTGTGAGGTTGCGGCCGTTCCGGAGCGCGTAGCCGATGGCGATCGATTCCGGGTTGCAGGGCAGCGGGATGATGTCGCCCTCGCCGAACGCGGTGCCGGCGTCGATGATCCGGCGGCGGATTTCGGACAGCACGACGCGGTCGCGGTTCTTGTCGAAACCTTCGTTGCGGCCGGCGTCCTGGATCGGCTGGAAGGTCACGCCGCGCACGCAGTTCCAGCCGAGCGCATGGTCGATGATCGCGCCGATCTCGTCGTCGTTGACGCCGCGCTTCACGACCACGACCAGCGTGGTCGAGATGTTGCGTGCTTCCAGCGCCTCCAGGGCCTGCCGGCGGATGCGGGTCAGGTCGGCGCCGCGCAGCGTCTTCAATGCGGCGGCCTGCAGTGAATCGAACTGGAGGTAGACCTCGAAGCCGGGCTTGAACCCGGCGAGGGCGTCGGCGAAGGCCGCGTCCTCGGCGATGCGGATGCCGTTGGTGTTGAGCATCACGTGGCGAATGGGCCGCACCCGGGCGGCGCGGATGATGTCGATGATCTGCGGGTGAATGGTCGGCTCGCCGCCGGAGATCTGCAGGAGGTCCGGCTCGCCCTCGCTCTCGACCAGCGCGTCCATCATCGCCTCGATTTCGGCGAGCGGGCGATGATGGGTGCGGGCGGTCGATGAATTGGCAAAGCACACCGGACAGGTGAGGTTGCAGGCTTCGTTGACGTCGATCAGCGCGAGGCACGAGTGCTGCTCGTGGTCGGGGCAGAGGCCGCAATCGTAGGGGCAGCCGAACTCGGTACGCGACTGGAAGGCGAGCGGCCGGTCGCCGGGCTTGATGTAGTCGCGGCAGAGCTTGAAGTAGGCGGCGTCGGTGGAGACCAGCGTCTTCTGAACCCCGTGTCGGGCGCAGCGCTTCAGATAGAAGACGTCGTTGCCCTCGATGATGATCTTCGCCGGCACGAGCGCGTGGCACGTTTCGCAGAGCGACGTCGTCTGTCCGTAGAACACGTACGGCGCGGCCTTACGCAGGGGCGCGTTCATGGCGATGGGCTCCGGCGATCATGGCGACGGCGTAGGCGACGACGGCGAGACAGAGCAGGTGGAAGACGTTGAGCGGGCCGACGACGGTGCCGTACGGCTTGAGGAACTCCCACACGAACCGCTGGGCCGCGTAGAAGCCGACCAGCAGGTAGAAGCCGTTGCGCATGAAGAACGGCTCGCGGACGGCGAACGCCACCAGCGCCCCCGCCAGGAACGCGGCCATCGACAGGGATTCGTAGAGTTGCACCGGGTGGCGCGGGATGCCGTCGCCGAAGTCCCAGCCCCAGTTCGCGCCGGTCGGGATGCCGAAGGTCTGGTCGTCCATGCCGGCCAGCAGGCAACCGATGCGGCCGACCGCGATGCTGGTGGCAAATCCCGCGACAAAGACGAGCCCGGTTGAGCCACGGATGCCGGCTATCCGCTTGTAGGCCTCGACGGCGAAGATGGCGCCGGCGAGCGCGCCCAGGATCGAGCGGCCGATTTCGTGGACGCCGGTCAGCCAGAGATTGGCCGTGCCGAAGCCGTAGGCGCCGACAACGGCACCGGCGACCAGCGCCGCCAGGTAGACCGGCGAGAGCGCGTCATGCGGATCGCGTGACGTCCCGGCAATCCGCCAGCGATAGAGGAACGCCGTCATCGCCATCGCCGATAATGCGGCGAGGATGTCGAAGATCTGGTGGATGTGCATGCCGCGCTGTCGCCCGCGCCTCATATCCGGGCGCGGACGCTAGCATGGCTTCAGCCGCGAGGAGAAGGCTAGCGGCGGAAGACGTACCGCTCGATCAGCCAGTCCAGCGAGAAGACGCCGCCGCCGCGGGTGATGAGCACCGCCAGGGCGGACGCCCACAGCAGGCTCTCGTTCCACGAACTCGGGTAGACGTAGAAGATCACCGCCGTCATGGCGAGCAGCGGGAGGGCGGCGAAGCGTGTCGCCAGCCCCAGGAACAGGAAGATCGGGAAGGTCAGCTCCGAGCCCATCGCCATGCGCGCCGCGAAGGTCGGGTCGAGAAGCGGCAGGTGGTACTCCTGCTCGAACAGCTTCACTGCGAACTCGAACGAGTGCAGCTTGATGAGGCCCGAGTTGAAGAAGATGCCGCCGATGCCGAAGCGGATGCCGAGCTGGATCAGCGACAGGGGAAACATCTCGGCCCAGCCGCGCCCGGTCACGAACCAGGCGCGGGCGCGCGCGACAGAGGTCATCTGGGCCTGATCGGTCATGGTCATGGGCTGTCCTCGTCGGGTGCGTCGAGTGTGGTCACGAGATTTTCGGCAAACAGCGCGGCGAGCGCGGCGCCGGGATCGAACGATGGGTCGCGGTTGGCGGCCGCTTCAAGGGCGACGCCAAGCGGCGCGCCGTCGTTGAGTGCCGCGCGAAAGGCGTAGGCGCCTTCCGCGAGCCGCTGGATGCGGAACGCGCCGCGGGCGCCGCGCACTTCAAGCAGTACGGGTGCGCGGTCGAAGGTCAGCTGCTCAGGCGCGTTTCCGGAAAGGCGCAGTGTGATCAGTTCGTCCACGGGCCAGGCGGCGCTGACGTAAGCAAGGCCAGGCTGGAGGGTTACGGATATCCGCTCCGGGTCGATGTCGGCGAAGGTGGTAAGCGCATCGAGGGCAAGCGGTGGCTTTTCGATGGCGACCGATACGGCGCCGACCTGCCGTTCGAGGGCGCCCAGTTCCGCCAGCCATGGCATGCGCTCGGTGCCGCTGCGGGTTGCCAGGAACCGCGGGAAATCGGCGCCGTATTCCGCCATGCATGGGCGCGTCGGCGGGAACTGACGTGCGAACAGCGTTGCTGCCGCGCCCAGGAACTCCGAACCGAGGAGCCACTCGAGCGTCGGATAGCGGCCGCGCAGCACCGTCACCAGACTCGCGTCGTAGTGACGCTGGTGAATGGAAAGCCGGTACGCCTTGTCGCCGACGTCGGCGAGACCGGCGAGCACGTCGGCGGGCGGTGCGTCCGCGACGATGACGTCGCGGAAGGCGCTTTGCGTGTCAGCGAGCGGCAACCTGCGCCTCCTGTTCGGCGAGAACGTCGGCGGCGACACGGTCGGCGTGGGCGGCCTCGGCGAGCAGCGTGGCGAACGGCGGCAGGGCGGCGTCCCACTCGATCAGCGTCGGGCGCGGGCCGAAGCGGCGCAGCGCGTGGGCGTAGAGCCGCCACGCCGGGTCGGCGATCTGCTTGTCGTGGGTGTCGACCAGAACCTTGCCGTCTGAGTCGCCGTCGTCCTCGATGGTGAAGCCGCCGAGGTGCATCTCGGCGATGGCCTCGGCCGGCAGGCCGTCGATGTAGGCGTAGGGGTCGTAGTTCATGTTGTGGCCGCTGACGTGGATGTTGCTCACGTCGCAGAGCAGCTTGCAGCCGGTGCGGGCCACCAGTTCGGTCAGGAACTCGACCTCGTTCATGGTCGATCCCCTGAAGCCGACGTAGCTCGACGGGTTCTCGACCAGATAGGTGCGGCCGAGCTGTTCCTGGACCTCGTCGACATGGCGCACGACCACGGCCAGCGATTCCTCGTTGTA
The DNA here is from genome assembly GCA_963843565.1 of uncultured Alphaproteobacteria bacterium. Taxonomy (GTDB): domain Bacteria; phylum Pseudomonadota; class Alphaproteobacteria; order Rhizobiales; family Kaistiaceae; genus DASZQY01. The sequence continues at coordinate 167,162 of CAWJKY010000004.1, read as the reverse complement.
GGGGAGCGGCAGGAGATCGTTGAGGTATTCGCCGGGATGGGTCGACCAGGCGAGGTGGCCGGAGACCACGAACGGGTCGACGCGGTCGACCAGCTGGCGCACGCGCTTCAGGTGTTCGCGGTCGACGCCGTGAACGCTGCCCACCGAGACGCCGACGGTGTGGACCGAAATCGGGTAGTCGGCGGCGATCTCATCGAGCAGTTCGCCGGCGTGCGGATTGGCGAGGAAATTCTCCGGGTGGATTTCGAGCCACCCGACCTTGGGGTGGGCGGCCGCGACCTCGGCGAGATGCGGCAGCCGAAGGCCGACGCCGGCACCGTTGGCTGTGGACTTCGTCTGCTTGTGATCCATGGTCGCGACCGCCTCACGTTTGCGTGTACTGGCTTACATCGCCTCGGTGTGACCGCCGACGATGCGGTCGCAATAGCCGGCCGGCACGTAGATCCACGAAGCCGGATCGGCGTTGACCTTGGACAGGCCGGCGCAGGAATGGTTGCCGGTCGAGGCGCAGTCGTTCTGGCCCGCCTTGGCGAGGCCGTAGCACTTCTCGGCCTTGAAGGTCGGCTCGGGCGCCGGGCCGGCGTTGGCGAGGGTCGGAACGGCGACTGCGGCGAACATGGCGGACGCCAGAAGGAGACGAGTGGACTTCATGCGGAAAACCTCCGGTGATTTTTGACATAGACGCCGTTTCGCGGCGCCGCGGCGCGCCTCGCACTGAGGCTCACCCGTTGTTGATTTCGTCTTGAGGGGTCGGGAAGGTTACAGGTCGCTCACCGGGACGCGGACTGCGGGTCCCCGACGGTTCCTTCTGGCGGCGAGTTTCGCAATGAACCTGCACGAAAGACCGGACCAGCGCCTGCGCTGCCTCATGGTGGCGGCGCAAGGCGGCGACCGCGCCGCCTACGCGGCACTGCTCGGCGAGGTCGCGCCGCTCGTCCGCCGTTCGGTGTGCCGCCGGTACGGATTTCTCTGCCGCGACGACATCGAGGACATCGTTCAGGACGTGCTGCTGTCGATCCACTCGGTGCGCGCCACCTACGACGGCAACCGGCCCTTCATGCCTTGGCTGCTGTCGATTACCCACAACCGGACGGTCGATTCGGTGCGCCGCTATGCCCGGCGCAGCAAGCGCGAAGTGACGGTCGCGGAATACCCTGAAACCTTCGACGACGCTGAAACGAATACAGATGGCGAGACTTATGGCGATCCGGAGGCCCTGCGGCTTGCGGTCGCCGAACTGCCAAAGGTGCAGCGCATGGCCATCGAAATGATAAAACTACGCGAGATGTCGCTGAAGGAAGCAGCACGTGCCAGCGGCATGAGTATCGGCGCCCTCAAGGTCGCCGTGCATCGGGCGACAAAGGCGCTCCGGGTCGCATTGGCAGGTTCCCACGGAAGTGCGCACTGACGATCTCATCCAGCAGCTGAGCGACGAGACGGCGCCGGTCAGGCGTCTGGCGCGGCCGTGGCTGCGCGCGCTCGGCTGGCTCGCCGTCGGCCTGCCGGCGGTGGTGCTGGTGGTGTGCCTGTTCGAACCGCCGGCCAATATCCTGCGGGCGCTCGGCGATCCGCGCATGATGGTCGAATCGCTCGCCGTGTTCGCCACGGCGGTTTCCGCCGCGATCGCCGCGTTCGCCTCCGAGGTGCCGGGCACCGACCGCCGCTGGCTGTGGCTGCCGCTCGTCCCGTTCGCCGTGTGGATCGCGACGCTCGGGCAGGGGTGCGTTTCCGACTACGCCGCGATGGGCGCTGCCGCTCTGGAGCTCAAGGCGGACGGCTGCCTGACGCCGGCAGTGCTCGCCGGCATCGTTCCGGCGGCGGCGATCTTCGTGATGGTGCGGCGCGGGGCGCCGGTCATGCCGCGCGCCACGCTGGCGCTTGCCGCGCTCGCGGTCGGCGCGCTGGTCAACCTCGGCGTCATCCTGTTCCACGCCGGCGACGTGTCGATCATGGTGCTGACGTGGCACGCCGGCACCATGCTGGTGTTCGCCACGGCCCTCGGCTTCGCCGGGCCGAGTTTGTTCGGCTGGCGCGGCGCGCGGCTGCCGCGCGCCTAATCCTCCAGATACTTCCCGATCAGCGACAGGTCGGCGGCGTTCAGCCGGTCGCTCGCCGTCCACGCCTGGTGCCAGTAGGGATAGGCGAGGTCGGGCCGGCTCGCCTCGTCCAGCCGCTTCAATTCGTCGGCATCGAGGCCGAGTTCGGCGGCGGCGAGGTTGTCGGCGAACTGTTCCCTGGTGCGGCCGCCGATGACGACCGATGTCACGCCGGGCTGGTGGATCAACCACGCCAGCGCGACGCGGGCAGCCGAGCACTTGCGAGCCTTGGCGATGTCGGCGAGCACGTCGACGATGTCGAAGAGCCGATCCTCGTTGTAGATCGGCGGCTCGCGCCACTTGCGGCCGAAATGGCGGGTGCCCTTCGGCCCCTTGCTGTTCTTGCGGGTGAACTTGCCGGAGAGCAGCCCGCCGGCGAGCGGGCTCCACACCAGGATGCCCAGGCCCTGGTCGAGGGCGATCGGGACCAGCTCGTATTCTGCTTCGCGCGCCTGGAGCGTGTAGTGGATCTGCTGGGAGACGAACGGCTGGCGACGGTCGGTCTTCGCCACGCCGAGCGCCTTCATGACGTGCCAGCCGGAGTAGTTGGAGCAGCCGATGTAGCGCACCTTGCCCTGCTGGATCAGCCGGTCGAGCGCCTCCATGGTTTCTTCCAGCGGCGTCATGCCGTCCCACTGGTGGACCTGGTAGAGGTCGATCCAGTCGGTGTTCAGGCGCTTCAGGCTGCGCTCGCATTCGGCGATGATGTAGTGGCGCGAGAGACCGCGGCCGTTCGGCCCCTTGCCCATGGGGAAGCGCACCTTGGTGGCGATCAGCACGTCGGCGCGCTTCTTGCCGAGCGCCTCGCCGACGATCTTCTCCGATTCGCCGGCGGCATAGACGTTGGCGGTGTCGATCAGGTTGACGCCGGCGGCGAGGCACTGGTCGATCTGCTGCTTCGCCTCGCGGGTGTCGACGTGGCCGAGCACGCCGCTCTTGGCGCGCCCGAAGGTCATCGTGCCCATGGTGACGGTGGAGACTTTCAGGCCGGAGCGGCCGAGCAGGCGATATTCCATGACGAGCGTCCCTCGTTTTCGTGCAAGGCGTGGCGGGTCGGGATGGAGAAGGCGCGGCGTGCGGCGCGCGTCCCAAAGCTATAGCGCCTGTGGCCGGAAACCCAAAAAGGAAAACGTGGGGAACTGGAGAAGGACAGAGAGAGCGGAACGGCGTCGGCCCGCCACGCGTGCGTGACGGGCCTCAAATTGGTCGCGTGCGTTGGGCGTCAGTTGCCGATTGTCACGCCGAAGTGGAGGCCGGGGCCGCTAAGCCACACGCCATTCCGGTACCAGCGGTGGCCGTCGTACCAGGCGTGGTAGCGATCGTCCCAGCGCGGCTGGTGCCAGTAGCCGTAGTGGGGCGGCGGCGGGCGATGCATCACGGGCGGCGGCATCGGCGCGGGCACGGCGATCCTGGCGCCGGCGACATAACGGCCGGAGACGAAGCCGCTCCAGTTGCCGTATTGAACGCTGACCCAGCCGTTGCCGGCGGAGCCATTGATCCAGACGCGGGCACCAGCCGGCAGGGTCGTGATGCGCGCGTAGCCGGTGCTCGGGCCGGTGCGCAGGTTGACGCTGCCGGTGAGCTGGCCCCACGCCGCGTTCGCGACGGCGGGGATCGCGAGGAGCGCCACCGTGGTGGCGCCAATGACCAGAGCCTTGAGTTTCATGGGCGTATCACTTTCTCGTCCGAAGCCCCTTGGGACGAGGTGATAGAGCGTCGGGCCTGAATGCGACCTGAACCTCGCCGACAGGATTGGTCGGCGGCCTCGTGATGCGCCGGCGCCTGCGGCGATCTCGCGCTAGTGCAGACTCGGCCCTTTGAGGAACCGGTTGCGGTCGCCGGAGGTCACCGTCAGCTCGACCGGATGGCCGTCGCGATAGATGGTCATCGGCACCTCGACGCCGGCCTTGCCGAGCGACCACATGGTGCGGAAAAGACCGGCGAGGCCGGACACCTTCATGCCGCCGACCTCGAGCACCACGTCGCCCTGGCGGAGCGCGCGCGAGGCAGGTCCCTTGCCGGCGACGCCGGCGATGACCACGCGATTGTCGACCTCGGTCGCGTAGAGGCCGAGCCAGGGGCGCGGTGGCCGGTTGGCCTGACCCAGGGTCAGCATGTCGTCGAGGATCGGCTTCAGCAGATCGATCGGCACATACATGTTGAGCGGCACGCCTTCGCCGTCCTGGCCGGCCTGCTCGAGCTGCAGGGAGCCGACGCCGAGCAGCGTGCCGTCGGGACCGATCAGCCCGGCGCCGCCCCAGTAGGGGTGGGCGGGCGCGGTGAAGATCGCTTCGTCGAGGACATATTCCCAATAGCCGGCGAACTCCTGGCGAGCGACGACCCGGGCGGCGAGCGAGTGGGCGACGCCGCCGGCGCCGGCCGAGACCACGCCGGTGCCCGGAATCGCGTCGGTGGAGGTGCCGAGTTCGAGCGGCGGCATGTCGAGGCGGCCGAGCGCCTGGATCAGGCCGAAGCCGGTGTCCTGGTCGTAGCCGATGACGTGGCCGGCGACGATGCGGCCGTCGGCGAGCGTCATCCAGACTTCGCTCGCCTCGGTGACCAGATAGCCGATGGTCAGCACGATGCCGTCATTGCGGATGATGATGCCGTTGCCGGTGCGCTCGGTGCCGAGGATGTCGGCGGTGAAGGCATCGACGGGAACGACGGTGCGCAGCGACACCATCGCCGACAGGGCGCGGTCGAGGTCGTACTCGTAGGCGGACGCCTGCGGCTCGACTTCGGGCGGGACTCTCCAGTCGAACGAACCGGTCATGGTCTCAACTCCTTCCGCCACCCTTCAGGAGGGATATGTAGGGGAGAACGGGCGGAATGGGGAGGGGCCGGCAGCTAGGTCTTTGTGTTTGGCAAGTGGCGCCCGACATGACCGACGATGATCTTGTCCTTCTCGTCGTCCAGCAGGAAATGGATCGAGGCGCAGGAGTTCGCACCGCCAGAGCCAAGGGTTATGTGGGGCTCGAAAATCCGCCGGCTGCCAGCATAGATGAAGCTGTATTTGCTCGCAGACTTGCCTTTTGTGGTGTTGGAAATGTGCATGCTCGCCCGCTTCCAACCTCGATTGATTAACGCTTGGCGAAGATCGCCGGCGGGTTCGCCGGCCTTTCTCTTGGTTGCCCTCTCTGCCGCCAACTCGTCGAGGTCCTGAAGAGCCTCGGAGATTATCGCACTCGGTCGCTGGAATGGACTTTCGGCTGCCGGAAGATGGGTTCGCCTTCAAGTTTTCAATTTCAGATAAGAGGTTTGCGTTCTGCTGCTTAACCGCATTCAGTTCGTTGTCGGTAGAAGAATCGCTTCCCAATCGCCACCACTTGAGGCGCGGTCCTGCTCTATACGCCGCATACGGTCCGCTTGCTCGACGCGCCTGATCGTGTCGGCAATTCTAGGGTCGGGCGCGTACCTAAACGACGCTACGGCGAAAATTGTTCTGGCGATCGCCCTTGAAATGGCCTCCGCTCCAAATTCTCGGATTCGTGTGCCCAAATAGAGGGGGTGCCGTCTTGGATCGTCAGACTGGGCAAACCGTGGCCAATAGATTCTGGCGCCTCCGTTGAAGCATGACAGCGCGCGTCCGAACCTTTCGGCAAGGTCCCATGTGACCTCGGCGCCTTCCGCGCGCACGACGACACCCACCCCTGCAACTTGTTTGGCGAGAGAATTGGCATCAAGCCCGTTCACAGAGCCGTCAGTGTAAGGCGATAGAAAGATCAGTGGCAACCGCCTGAGGTCGCTCTCGAGGAGCGCAACGAAGTCCACAAAGCCTGCGCGATTCAGCGGGTACGGCGTCGCTCTAACTTGCATCTCGCCGATCCGCACAAGATTGGCTGAGCAAAGTCGACGGATAACGCTAGGCGAGCCAAGAGTGAGGCGAAACGGCGTAACGGAATACTCGATCGAGTTGATCCAGATCAGGTGCTCGACGTTGCACCGTGTTCCGAGTTCGCCAACGCGTATTTCGTTTCTCCAAAGAACGCCCGGATCATTGTCGGCGGGAACCGCCCAATCAAGCTGGAACGCGGTGCCGCTTGCATCGCCAAAGCGCCGGAATTTGAGGCGATGAAGCGGCGGCAAATCGGTCGGCGGCTCACCTTCTAGGTCGACATCAAAGGCCGGCATCCCCCGCTTTTCTTGGTAGTGCCTCCGGATCCAGTCCCGGTATTCAGTCAACACGGAGGCCATCGCGTTCTCGGCTTCCACCTCGAAGCGGCAAGCATAGACCAGCCTTGGCATTGGGGTCTCCCACTAGGACGCAAGAGCGAATACGACCGCCGACGCTGCCGATGGCTTATGCAACTTAAGGTGGGTTGGTCGAAGGCGCAAAGGCTGATGCGTCCGTCTGACCTCGACGACAACCCGCCTGTGTGGACAATGGTGTTCGACTTGCCGCTCACGGGTGCGGGCCGACCGGGTGCGGCGGCCTCTTGGAAGGCAGCGGACTTGTGCTACCCACCCCCTTCACACACGCGTCACCTTCCCTGTAGAATATTCTCCGCGTCAGAGGGGCGCTAAGCCCCCGGAAAACAGTGCGAATCGGGAAGGCTACGTGAATATCGCCGTCTCGCCGGGGTCCAATCCGGCGCTCGTCCTCAATGCCGATTACCGCCCCCTCAGCTACTATCCCCTGTCGCTGTGGTCGTGGCAGGACGCCATCAAGGCTGTCTTCCTCGACCGGGTGAACATCGTCTCGGAGTACGAGACGGCGGTCCATTCGCCCTCGTTTTCCATGAACCTGCCGTCGGTCGTCTCGCTGAAGACCTATGTCAAGCCGGCGCGCCACCCGGCTTTCACCCGGTTCAACGTGTTCCTGCGCGACCGCTTCCAATGCCAGTATTGCGGGACGCGCGACGACCTCACCTTCGACCACCTGATTCCGAGATCGCGCGGCGGCCAGACGACGTGGGACAACGTCATCGCCGCCTGCTCGAGCTGCAATCTCAGGAAGGGCGGCCTGTCGCCGCGCGAGGCGCGCATGTGGCCGTCGCACATGCCCTACCAGCCGACGGTCGCCGACCTCCACAACAACGGTCGGCTCTTCCCGCCGAACTACCTCCACGAATCGTGGATGGACTACCTCTACTGGGATACCGAACTGGAGCCCTAAGGGGCGCGCTTCGCGTCTCGCTGGCTTGCTGCCGGCCTTGGCTGGCGCGACAGCTGATCTGGGCGACGACACTGGGGAAACGCCTGGCCCCGCGGCAGCGGGGGATAAAGGGGGAGTCGTCCATGAACATCACGCAATCGGTCAATCGGAGCGTCAATCTGCTCGGCACCGCCATCGCCGCGCTCGCTGGTTTTGCCTTCGCACCCGAAGCGATCATCGAACCGGAGTTCATCGACAAGGTGGACGACGCGCTGATCCTGCTGGTCGGTATCGGCGCCATCGTCTGGTACCTCAGGAACGGCAACCGCTACCTGCGCTCGATCGTGCCGATCGTTCTTGTCGGCGTGTGCCTGGCGCTGAAGATTTTCGCGGTGATCGTGGAGTTTGCCGATCCCGAAGACGTTGGCGACGATTTCGGCGGGCTCGTCCTGTTCGTGCTGGCGACCGGTTTGCTGATCTATCAGTTCGTCCGGGCGCCGAAGGCCGCGGCCAGCGACTGATCAGGCGGCGGGCTTCGCCGGCTTGCGTCCGAACAGCGCTCCGAAGGCGGCGACCACCACCAGGCCCGCCGATACCACCGCATTCCACCCCGCGAACGACAGCCCCCAGCCTTCGGGGAAGCGCCACGTCGGGTCGGTGCACGACACGATCTGGATGTTCTTGATCTGGTTCATCAGATCGCCGCTGAGGTCCATGGTGCCGGTCGACCCGCAGTCGGCCGGTCCTGGCCACCAGCGGTACTCGGCGCCGGCGTGGTAGGTGCCGAGATAGGCGCCATACAGGAACACCGCCACGAGCAGCACCAGCAGAACCCGCCAGAGCCATTCGGGCGCATCGCGCAGCACGGCGGCAAGCGTCACGAGGGCCAGCGGGACGCCGATGTAGTAGGGGATGCGCTCCTGCAGGCAGAGCGCGCAGGGTATGTAGCCGCCGATCAGCTGGAAGGCCCAGGCGCTCGCGATCGTGCCGAGCGAGGCGAGGAAGACGAGGGCGGCGGGCAGGGCGGGGTGGCGCAGCATGTGGGTAGACATCTAGAGCATCCGCGTCGCGGCGAAGAGTAAAATGATCGCGACCGCGACGGCGCCGGCGACCCGGCCGAGGTGGTGTTCGATGAAGTGGCGGATGGGGTCGCCGTAGCGGCGCAGCAGCCACGCCAGCAGCAGGAACCGCACGCCGCGCGCCACGATCGCCGCCAGGATGAACACGCCGAGGTTGACGCCGACAGCGCCGGACAGAATGGTCACCACCTTGATCGGCGGCAGGTGCGCGAACCCCGAGGTGATCAGCAGCAGCAGGATCGCGTCGCGGCTGGTCGAGTTCTGCAAGGCCTCGAATGCGCTGACCTTGCCGTAGAAGGCGAGGATCGGCTTCGCCACTTCCTCGTAGGCGTAATGACCGAGGTACCAGCCGGCGACGCCGCCAAGGACCGAGAAGGCCGTGGCGACGAGGGCGTAGCGGTAAGCGCGCTTCGGCCGGGCGAGCGCCATGGGCACGAACAGCACATCGGCCGGCACGAGAAAGACCGAGCTTTCCACGAACGCGATGATGGCGAGCCAGAGCTCCGCCGTCGGTCGGCCGGCGAGATTCAGCGTCCAGTCGTAGAGGCGGCGGAGCATGGCGGCCCTGTCTATCGACGGGCCTCGATGGTGTCAAAGCGCCGGTTTGTGGCCGGTTCCAGCGTCCGGAGGCTGCAGCGACCCCGGGGCCGCGAGGTGCCGTCCGAACGTCTTGAGCGCCACGGGGAGGCGTCGGCTGAGCATCCGCCAGAGCGTGATCGGCAGATCCGCGAGGCCGGGCAGGGGATCGTCGATGGCAAAGGCTGCGTGAACCGTCGTCCGCGGGCGGGCGTGGGATGCCGTGCTCGCCTCACTGCGATGGGCGGCGTGAAGCAGTGCGGCTAAATCGCGCGCCAGATGGGTCCAGGCGACGCCCGGCTGGCCGCGCTGCATCGGCTCGACGTCGCCGATGGCGGCGCGCCACAGGAGCCATGGGAAGTCGACCCCGGCGGCGGCGGCAAGTTCGGCCCAGGTCCAGGTGCGCGGGTTCACGTCGAGAAGCTTGAGGCTGCCGTCGCGGGCGTCGAACTTGAACTCGACCTCGACCATGCCGGAGAAATCGAGACCGCTCAGGAATCGGACCGCGGCCTGCTCGACGTCGGGGCGGTCGATGGTTTCGACGTAGGTGCTGGTGTAGCCGAAGTCGATCGGATACTGGCGCGTCCGGCGGGCGACGAGGGAGGCCAGCGGTGCGCCGCGATGCCAGGCGGCGGCGTAGGAAAACTGGGCAGTGCCGTCGCCGGGGATCATTTCCTGAACGACGATTGTTGCGGGGTCGACCAACGTCGCGGCGAGATCGTAGCGGGCAAGCAGCTGAGCGCGGTCGTCGGCCCGCCAGGCCTTGGCGAGCGTGAAGGCGTTGACGCTTTCCTTGACCGCCGGCTTGAGGATCACGGGAAACCGGCAAGCGACCGTCATGGCGTCGTCGCGACCGCGCAGGGCGTAGGTGGTGGGGTAGGCGAGGCCGAGATCGGCGGCGCGCTGATAGGCGAGCCGCTTGTCGATCGCCCAGCGCGCACTCGTCCAGTCGGGGCCGGTCACGCGGAATACCTCCGACAGGGCCGCATGGTTGCGGGCGACCCATTCGGCTTCGGCGTCGCCGCCAGTGAAGAGCAGCCAGTTGCGCATGTCGTGGTCGGTGGCGAGGCGGATCAGGAATTCCAGCGCCCCGGGGTCGCCGGGTCCCGACCACGTCAGGCGATGGGTGGCGTAGCGCGACAGCCGTGCGATCGGGTGGTCGGCGGTGAGGACGCAGACCGGAATGCGACGGCGCCCGAGGCTGCGCACCACGGCGAGGCTGCCGTGGGCGCCACCCAGCACGATGGCCCCGGGGCAGTCGGGCCTGATCTCAGTTGCGGGACGGGCGGTCGGCGAAACGCGCATGGGCGGCATCCTCACCGCGATACATCGGCGTCCGTGAGCGGATCGAGGTCAGGGGTGAACGGTCCGGCGGTCTGCCGGGCGGCATGGGCGACGGTGACGCGGCGGGTGAGGGCGCGGGCGGCGTAGCCCGACCCGGCAATGAAACGCATCAGCGGTCCGAAGCTCGCGACCGCGGCGGAGCCGACGAAGTGCAGCCCCGGCACGCTCGATTCCAGCCCGGCGGCAAGGCGCGGCGCGCCGCCGATCCGGTCGAGGCGGGCCATGATGTCGGCGGACAGGATGCCCAGCCGCGACACGTCTGGCCGATAGCCGGTGGCCAGCAGGACGTGATCGAAGACCGCCGGTCCGTTGTCGAGGACGAGCGCGACGCCTTTGGCGTCCGGCCGCGCCGCCATGATCGTGCGGTCGGTTTCGACGGTAACTGGACCGAAGCGCGGCCTCAGCCAGCCGGCGGCGCCGGGCTTCAAGCTGCGGGCGCTGAAGGCGGCGCGCATGTCGTCGGGCATCCGGCGCGTGAGGCCGGGCAGCTCGGCGAGCCAGTTGAGCGGGAACGGACCGACCGCGGAAGGTGGCGTCAGCACCTTGGCGAGCATGCGCTTGAACGGCGCAGGCTGTCCGCCTTCGCCGAGCCAGTGGATGGGACCGCGGGCGATCAGCGTGACGTCGGCGCCGGCTTCACCGAGAAGCGCGGCCGATTCCGTGGCGCTCTGGCCACGGCCGACCACGGCGATGCGCTTGCCGGCAAAGATGCCGAGGTCGTCATGCTCGGACGCGTGGCTGACGAGTTCGCCGGGAAGGCCGTCGAATTCCGCCGGGCGGTATTCCTGGTTGGCGAGGCCGAGAGCGACCACGACGCGCCGGGCGACAAGGCTTGCACCGTCATCCAGCGTCAGGCGGAAGCGTTCGCCCGCCTTGTCGACGCGGACGACCCGGCGGGTATCGAGATCGGGCACCGCCTTTTCCTGGAACCAGCGGCCGTAGGCGACGAAGTCGCGCAGCGGCACCGGCTGGTTGCGCGGCATGCGCCCGGTGGCGTCATACACGTCAAGCGAAAGGGTGCCGGTGGGGTCGGCGATGTGGGTGGCGCCCCACGGCGAGCGCAGCTTCATGCCGCGTGGCATGTGCCGGCTCCAGAAAGAGACTGCCTCGCCGAAGACCTGCGTCTCGACGCCGGCGTGCTTGAGATGCGCGGCGACCGCGAGCCCATAGGGACCCGCGCCGATGACCGCGACCTCGCAGCCGTTCAGTCCAGTTGGTTGCCTCATTGACGCACCCACACGCTTGCCGCGGGCATGTGGCTGGCCTTCGGTTTCGAAGGCGAAAGAGAAGGACCGCATGCCGGTGGCGTGTCGCCACGATCAGCATTAGGGGCCTTCGCGGCAAACCGAAAATTGATTGTGAAGTGAAGGTTAACCGGCGCGCTCAAACGCACCGCATCGGCGGCGCGTGGTTTGGCCGGGCGCTCAGGGCCCCGCCGGTTGACCGGACACCCGGCGGCTCATATTAGGGCGCGGGGCGCCCCTGTGGCGGAACTGGTAGACGCGGCAGACTCAAAAGGCTGACGCGTCTCGGGTGGCGGAATGAATATGCGGGCGTGGCGGAACTGGTAGACGCGACGGCCTCAAAAGCCGTTCTCCGCAAGGAGGTGTCGGTTCGACTCCGACCGCCCGCACCATCATCAGCCCTCGAAGAGGGCATCTGCCAGGGTCGAATCACAGGCGGTGGGCAATGACGATCGTGGAGCGGCTCTGCTTGAGGTGATCGAGGGCGATCTGGATTCGATTCTCCGATTCGGAGTCCGGCGGTTCAGCTCCGGGCCGTCGGTGTTCTCGGACGAGGCCGGCCTCGAGCTTGATCTGCATCTCGGCAAGGCGCTTGTGGCCACAGGCAAAACGTGATTGCGGCGAAGTGTTCAACCGAGTTTTGTCCCCGCTGTAGTAACTGTGGCGTGAACTAATCCCTCATCTCGCGAGGCTGCAGGTGGCTAGGCGACCCGGCACCCGTTATAGCTGTATCAGCTGGCGATCCAGATTCGCTCTTCAGGGGCAACCCGTGGACTGGCTCGATTTCTTCATCAAGGTCTTTCTTGCAATAGCTGCCGTGGCGGGAGCGGTTACAGCGATAGTGAAATTGCTGATCAAACGCCGAGAGGCGCGAAGCCGAGCGGAAGTGCCGAAGAAGCCTGCGGCGATTGTCAAAAGCATGAAGGCTGGTAGGGACTTTTACAACGTCGAGAACAGCTTCAATCGTTCGCTAGAGAGAAAAGATGACGAACGATCAAGTGGGCGATGACGCCGCCGAAGACCGAGAAATCTACGAAGCCGACCGGGACATCTATCGAATTCACGGAAGCTTCAACACCAACATCACGTTCAGAGAGACAAACGAAGAACTGCTGAACGCTCTCGGTAACAGTCGGAAACTCTTCGAGCCCCTCAGGGAAGCCTACGCGCGGGCGGTCGCAGACGATGGCGGCATCGACAAGTCCGCATCCAGAAAACGTCGTGTGCTGTTCAAGGAGCTCGACAGAATTTATCGAGCCACGGAATCGATGAAGAATGAACTGCGCCGGCGCGGCGTAGACTATGAAATCGTCACATCTGACGAAGAGCACCCGAACGCCGCCTATAAGCGCTTCAGTCGCGCGTGGCGCGCTCAAGCGGCGGCAGAATCAAGTTGCTACGTTGTGAACGCAATCTTTGGCCGGGACAGCGCCGAGGTGCGGCGCGCGGTTGCGGTCTGCCGTTGGCGCTTTGCACTGAATCCGATCGTAGCTCCCAGCTGGATACTCTACAGGATCCTTGGACCGGCTTTGGCCACCTTAGCGAAGACGAATCCGCCGCTTGCACGGCATGTAAATAAACTCATCGCCACGCCAATTGTGCGAGCCTCAAGGGGCAGGTGGCGAGAGGCTATTCCTTGGGTTCTTTATTTGGGCATCTGGGGTTGGGCTCCGATTGCTTTGAGCCTCTGGCTAATCTTGCACTGACCAACGTTAGAGGGTGTCGTCTTGCTTTCCCCCACGATGACAGTTGTCGGAGGGCACTACTCGTTTTGTTCTCAATACGTCGCGATTGATTTGCCGGCGGACGTTCTGCGCCGCTTAATGGGCCGGACCGACTACGACGACCTCGAAGACACGTTGTTGTACACGCGCTGGGTTCACGAACAGTGAACCGTACCGGGTTTGCCGGAGGCTCCAACTCCTGAGAAGGTGGAGCCATCATGAGCAAGACAACGAACAAGTTCTCTCCGGAAGTGCGTCAACGTGCGGTGCGGTTGGTACTGGATCATGAGCATGAGCATCCCTCGCGCTGGGCGTCGATCACCTCGATCGCGACCAAGATTGGCTGCACGGGGCAGACGCTGAACGAGTGGGTTAAGAAGGCGGAGGTCGATGCCGGCAAGCGGGCGGGGGTGCCGACGGACATGGCCGCCCGGCTGAAAGCCCTCGAGCGGGAGAACCGTGAACTGCGGCAGGCCAACGAGATCCTGCGCAAGGCATCCGCGTATTTTGCCCAGGCGGAGCTCGACCGCCGGTTCAGGCCATGATCGCCTTCATCGACGATCATCGCGGGGCGTATGGGGTCGAGCCGATCTGCAAGGTGCTGCCGATCGCCCCATCGAGCTACCACGATCATGCCAGCAAGCGGGCCGATCCCGAGAAGCTGCCCGCGCGGGCGAAGCAGGACATGGCGTTGAAGCCGGAGATCGAGCGCGTCTTCGCGGAGAACTTCGAGGTGTACGGCGCGCGCAAGGTCTGGAGGCAGCTCAACCGGGAGAACATCCAGGTCGCACGCTGCACTGTCGAGCGTCTGATGGCCGATCTCGGCCTTCAGGGTGTCATCCGCGGCAAACCGATCCGGACAACGGTGCAGGACAAGGCGGCACCTTGCCCGCTCGACCATGTGAACCGGGTCTTCCATGCTCCGGCGCCGAACATGCTGTGGCTCTCGGACTTCACGTACGTCAGCACCTGGTCGGGCGTCGTCTACGTGGCGTTCGTCATCGACGCCTATGCCCGACGCATCGTCGGCTGGCGGGTGAGCAGGACGGCGCACACAAGCTTCGTGCTCGATGCTCTGGAGCAGGCCCTCCACGAACGGCGGCCCGTTCGTCGCGGAGGCCTGGTGCATCATTCCGATAGGGGTTCTCAATACGTCAGCATTCGCTACACCGAGCGCCTGGCCGCGGCTGGTATCGAGCCCTCTGTCGGCAGCGTCGGCGACTCCTATGACAACGCCCTCGCAGAGACGATCAACGGCCTATACAAGGCCGAGGTCATCCATCGGCGTGGACCCTGGCGGAGCTTCGAAGCGGTCGAGTTCGCCACGCTGACCTGGGTCGACTGGTTCAACAATCGCCGGCTGCTGGAGCCCATCGGCAACATCCCGCCGGCCGAAGCCGAGGAACGCTACTACGCCATGCTGGAGGAGCCAGCATTGGCCGCGTGACTCAAACGAAATGGCCTCCGGAAAACACGGGGCGGTTCACTTCGTTTGAATGGCATTGATCAGTATCGGTTCGATTTTGAAAAGGGCTTTGAGAACATTCAGGACCGCACCGGGCGACCTTGTGTGGTACGAGTCCGGATCGGCGATCGGGACGGAGTATCGCTCTACTTCGGAGCAACAAATGACACCGTGTGGCTTTCGGCGGTGGAGGTTGATTGGAAGGCTTTGACGTGAGGACGACCGCCTGCATCAATCGCAAGATGCGCCTTTTCGGCCGTCAGATAGAGCCGGGCAAAGCCGCGCTTCCAGGCGAAAATCTTGCACAGTCTCCTTACACATACACAGAAAATATCGAAATTAGACTAGCTATCTCAATGAGATAGATATTTCTTTGACAAACTCAAAATCTGTTGTCGCAAGACGTGCCCGTTCGAGTCGGGCCAGGGGCACCAAACTCGTTTCGTCGCCAAGACTGGCGCTTGAGCTGCACGTCCGCGTGCTGAAAAGGGGGGGCGGCGTCGCCGCCGCCTCCACTCGTTTGGCCTGGCCGTTAGAGACCCTTCAGCAGCGGCCCGTCGTCGGTCAGCTTGAACTCGATGCGACGGTTCTGCTGGTAGGCACCTTCGTTGTCCCCTTCAGCCATCGGCTGGAATTCACCAAAGCCGGCGGCGGCCAGGTGCACGGGCTCGACGCCGTCGTCGACCAGCAGCCTCACGACCGACAACGCGCGCGCCGTCGACAGTTCCCAGTTGTCGGCGAACTTGCTGCTGTGGATGATCTTCTGCTTGTCGGTGTGGCCGTTGACCTGAAGGATCCAGTGAACCGACTTGAGCTTCTCGTCGCTGGCGAGCGCCTTCACGACGTTGGCGACTTTCTGGATGGTCAGCTTGCCGGCCGGCTTGACCTCGGCGGAGCCGACGTCAAACAGCACGGCTGACGAGAAGACGAACCGGTCGCCGACAATCTTGACGCCTTCCTGGTCGCTGAGGGCCGCCTTGAGCTTGGCGAAGAAGGCGCTCCGCTCGGCGGAAAGGAGGTCGATCTTGTCGTTTGCGTCCGCCAGTTGCTTGGTGAGGTCGGCGATCGTGACGTTGGCCGCGGCAAGTTGCGCTTTCAGATCGCTGTTCTGCGCAGTGAGCGCCGCGATCCGATCGTTTGCCTCGGCGACGGCCTTGGTGAGCCCCGCGACCTCGCCCTTGAGTTCGCTGATCGTCCCCTGAAGGTTGACGATGGTCCCGTTGAGCGCGTCGATCTTCGTGCCGAGGCCGCCGATCTTTCCCTGGAGATCGACAATCGTCGCCTTGAGATCGCCGATCTGGGTCTGGAAGCCCTCGATGGCGTGATGGGCCTTGACGAGCTCGTCCTTCAGCGCGTCGTTTTGCTCGGCGAGCGCGGCGATCCGCTGGTTGGCCTTGTCGAGCCCTCCGTTCAGACGGTCGATTTCGGCCTGGAGCGCGTCGTTCTGCTTCTGGAGCATGACGATGCGATCGTGGGCGTCTTTCAACTGCCCAACCTGCACCTCGATGGTGCCGGTGGCCTCCTTCAGCTTCGCCGTCAGGTCTTCGATCTGGGCGGCCTGCGCGTCGCGCACCTTCTCCAGATACGCGACCTTGTCGTTGGCGATCTTCAGCGAAGCCGTGAGCGTCGCGTTCTGTTCGGCCAGGCGATCGCGTTCCTTGGTGAGCGCGTCGACCTGAGTCCGGGCGTCGGCGAGTTCCGTCGCGGTTCTGCCGTTGATGCCGATCTGGCGATCGATCTCCTCCTGCAGCGCCGTGATCTTGCCGTTCGCCGCGTCGAGCTCTGATGACTTTGCCGCGAGCGCCGCCTGCAGATCATCCCGCTCCTTCGTGAGGGCCTTGATCTTGGCCTCGGCGTCATTCTTCGCCGCCATGCAGGCGTTGAGTTCGCCTTGCAGCTTGTCGCGCGCCGCCGTGAGGGTATCGATCTCCGACCTCGCCTCGGCGAGCGCGTTCATCTTGGCGGCCAGATCGTCGGTCAGCTTGTCGCGTTCGCTCGAAACCTTGCCGAGTTCGCTGGCGAGCCCGCTGATGGTGTTCCGGGCGTCGGCGGCATCGGCCTTGGCGGCGGCGAGGCGCTTGTTGCCGTCGTCGATCAGGGCGTTCAGCTTGGTGCGCTCGTTGACCAGCGCGATGATGTCGGCGTTGGCCCTGTTGAGGTTCGCGGTCTGCGCGGTGAACAGGGCGTTGAGCCGCTCGTTGTCGCCGGCGAGGGTGGTGGCCAGTTCTTCGACCTTGAGTTTGGCGAGACGCCCGAGCAGGTCCTGCGCGTCCGCGATGCGCTGCTTGGCGCAGTGGAGCAGGTCCTGGAATTCCTTGCCGCGCTCCGCGGCGGGGGCGTTCTCCGGCGGCGGCGGAAACGGTGCCCCGCAGTCAACCTGGGCAAGCGCGCTGCCCGCCAGCGCGACAAGCAACGTGAACGCAACAACAACTGGTTTCAGCATGATTTGGCACCTCCCCGTGGCCAATTGGATGTCTTGTCGAAGCAACCCGCGCTTCGTTGCGCCGCGCGCGACCTGGCGTGCACGCGTGCACCCGCACGCGCGGTGGACGCGGTCGACTTCCGGTTTCTCAGGCGGGCCGGTCGACGCCGGCCAGGCGTTGCCGCACGAAAAGCGCGCGGCTTGTCAATTCACGTCGCTGGAAATGCCGGTCGGTGGCGTTCGCTCGCGCGGCCACCCGTGTTCGCCACCCGCGAAAAATGCGGGGGCGATCCTGCCCTCACTTCCCCAGACTGTTCGCACGTGTGTGGTGGCGCTCAACCGTCACGGGGAAGACCCACGGCGGTGCGCGTCACGAGAGCAGGCTACTGCGGTAGTGCTTCGGCGCGGTGACGCAACCTGTAGTTTTCCACAGGTTTCGTGTGTGGCGCTTTCGCGCCGGCCTCAGGCCGGCATCGCGGTCTCGACCAGCCGCGCCCAGTACGAACAGCCGATCGGAATGATCTCGTCGTTGAAATCGTAGGCGGGGTTGTGGAGGCCGGCGGTGTCGCCCTGGCCGATGAAGATGAAGGCGCCGGGGCGGGCGTTCAGCATGTACGAAAAATCCTCGCCGCCGAGGATAGGCGGCGTGTCGGTGTCGACGTTGGGCGCGCTGACCACCTCGGCGGCGACGCGCGCGGCGAATTCGGTCTGGCGTGCGTGGTTGCGGGTGACCGGATAGTTGCGGTCGTAGTCGACGATAGCGCTGGCGCCGTGGGCGGCTGCGATCCCGGCGACGATCTCGCGCAGGCGCTTCTCGGCGAGGTCGCGGTTGGCGTCGGTGAGCGTGCGCACCGTGCCGGCGATCTCAGCGGTCGGCGCGATGACGTTGTAGGCGTCGCCGGCGTGAAACTTGGTCACCGAAACGACGACCGAATTGATCGGGTCGACGTTGCGCGACACGATCGTCTGGAGCGCCTGCACCATCGCCGCGCCGGTGACGATCGGGTCGACGGCTTGGTGTGGCTTGGCGGCGTGGCTGCCGTAGCCCGTGATGTCGATGGTGAATTCGTCGGTCGCGGCGAGCAGGGGACCGGTCCGGGTGGCGAACCTGCCGACCGGCAGCCCCGGCATGTTGTGCATGCCGTAGATCTCCTGGATGGCCCAGCGTTCCATCATGCCGTCGTCGATCATCGCCTTGCCGCCGGCGCCGCCTTCCTCGGCCGGCTGGAAGATAACGATCGCGGTGCCGTCGAAGTTGCGGGTCTCGGCGAGATAGCGCGCCGCGCCGAGGAGCATCGCGGTGTGGCCGTCGTGGCCGCAGGCGTGCATCTTGCCGGGCGCCTCGGAGGCGTAGGGCTGGCCGGTTGCTTCCCTGATGGGCAGCGCGTCCATGTCGGCGCGCAGCCCGATCACCTTGCCGCTAGCCGCCTTGCGGCCCTTGATGACGCCGACGACGCCGGTGCGGCCGATGCCGGTCGCGACCTCGTCGACACCGAAGGCGGTGAGTTGCTCGGCGACCTTGGCCGCCGTGCGGTGGACGTTGTACATCAGCTCCGGGTGGCGGTGGAGATCGCGGCGAACGGCGACCGTGTCGTTCTGGAAGTCGGCGAAGCGGTTGACGATCGGCATCGGCGGTCGGGGTCCTGTTTGCCTTACCAGTTGGTGACGGAGCCGTCTTCGCGGCGCAGGTGCGGCGCTTCCCAGAACTTGAACGTCTGCGCCGCCGCCAGCTTCTCGTCGACCTCGACGCCAAGGCCGGGCGCCTCGGGCACCACGTAGGCGGCACCGTCGAGCTTCACCTGGACGGGGAAAAGCGACCGGTCGTCGAAGCCCGCCTGCTCGACCGGCGAGGCGCGACATTCCAGCCAGGCGAAGTTCGCCACGGCGGCGCCGAAGTGGACGCTCGCCGCGGTGCAGATCGGCCCCAGCGGGTTGTGCGGCATCATGTCGACGTAGTGCGCCTCGCTCCACCCGGCAACCTTCATCGCCTCGGTCAGCCCGCCGACGTTGCACACGTCGATGCGGTTGAACTGGTGGATGTCGCGTTCGATGTAGGGCAGGAACTGCCACTTGGACGAAAACTCCTCGCCGACCGCGAAGGGGACGTCGGTGAGCTTGCGCAGCGCCTCGTAGGCTTCCGGAGTCTCGTCGCGGATGGGCTCCTCGATGAAGTCGAGGGTGCCGGCGGGCAGCTTCTGGCAGAACGATGCCGCCTCGGCGACGCTCAGGCGATGGTGATACTCGACACCGAGCGCGACGGTGTCGCCGATCGCTTCGCGCGTCTTGATCACCCACGGCACGGTGTCGGCGATCGACTTGCGCGGCTCGAAGATGTTGCTCGACGTGTGGCCGGCGGCGATCAGCCGTATGCACGGCCAGTCGAGATCGGCGAGCAGCTTGGCTTCCTCGACCATCTTCGGCCCCGGTTCGGCGAAGGTCGTGGCGAACGCCGCCACCCGGTCGCGCTGCTTGCCGCCCAGCAACTGATGGACGGGGACGCCCAGCGCCTTGCCGCGAATATCATGGAGGGCGATGTCGATGGCGGCGATCGCGTTGGTGAGCACGCGCCCGCCCTCGAAATACTGGCTGCGGTACATCTCCTGCCAGACCGCGCCGCTCAGCATGGGGTCGCGGCCGACGACGAATTGCGCGTAGTGCGCGAGCGCGCCGATGACCGCCTTCTCGCGCGCCGACATGCCGGATTCGCCCCAGCCGTAGATTCCCTCGTCGGTCTCGACCTTGACGATCAGCTGGTTGCGGGTGCCGACCCACACGACGAACGGCTTGATGGCGGTGATCTTCATGGTGCCAGCCCTCCGGCGTTGACGATGAAATCGATAACGGTGGCGAGGCCCTCGCCGGTCCGCATGTTGGTGAAGACGAACGGGCGCTCGCGGCGCATCTTCTTCGCGTCGCGGTCCATCACCTCCAGCGAGGCGCCGACGAACGGCGCCAGATCGGTCTTGTTGATGACCAGCAGGTCGGAGCGCGTGATGCCCGGCCCGCCCTTGCGCGGGATCTTGTCGCCGGCGGCGACGTCAATGACGTAGATGGTGAGATCGGCGAGCTCCGGCGAAAACGTCGCGGCGAGGTTGTCGCCGCCCGATTCGATCAGCACCACGTCGAGATCGGGAAACCTGGCGCGGAGATCGGCGACCGCGGCGAGGTTGATCGAGGCGTCCTCGCGGATTGCCGTGTGGGGGCAGCCGCCGGTCTCGACGCCGACGATGCGGTCGGCGGCGAGCGCGCCGGAGCGGGTCAGGAACTCGGCGTCCTCGCGGGTGTAGATGTCGTTGGTGATCGCGGCGATGTCGAAGCGGTCGCGGAGCGCCTTGCAGAGCGCGTCCATCAGCGCCGTCTTGCCGGAGCCGACCGGGCCGCCGACACCGATGCGGAGGGGGCCGTTTTCAGAAGCCATGGCTTGAGGTTACGCCGTCTTGGACTGGGAGGAATGGGAGGTCCGTTCCAGTTACATCGCCGGGCGGCGAAAGGCCAGATGGCGGTGTGCCGCTCAGGAGCGAAAGAGGCGGGTGTACTGGGTTTCGTGGCGCATGGAGGCGATGTCGGCGGCAAGCGCTGCCCCGCCGAGATCGTCGAGGGTCGCGGATTCTGCTGTTTCGGCGACGGCGGCGATGGCGGGCCCGAGAAGCGCGATAACCCGCTGGCCGTCGCTCTGGCCGATGGGGATGGCGCGCACGCCGGCCGAGACGATGTTGGCGACGAAGGCCGAGAGCAGCGCGGTCAGCGCCGGGGCGAGGGGAATGGCGTGGGCGGCTGCGGCGACGGCGACCGCGACCGGGTAGGTGACCGAGGCGCCGGAAAGCGCCGATGCCGCGGCAGCGAGCTCGGCGGTCGGCCAGGCGGCGCCCACCGCATCCAAAAACGCACGCCCTTGCGCGGTGGCTTCCAGGTGGCGTTCCTTTGACGGCTGGAAGGCGGCGGCGAGTTCGGCGATTGCAGCCAGTGCATCGGCGTCGTTCGCCGCACGATACGCATGGCAGAAAAGGATCGCGTCGTTCCGTCCGGCGCCATGGGCGACGATGTCGTTCAGCCAGGCCGCGAGATCGTCGGCGCTGGCGACGGTGCCGTCCTCGACCGCCCATTCCAGCCCGTGGCTGTAGGAGAACGCGCCCACCGGAAACGCCGGCGACGTCCATGCCAGCAACTTCTGCAGGGCTGCCGGATCGAGTTCGTCGTCTCGCACGCCGCTATCCCTCGGGCCGGTCGTCGTGCTCATGGTGCTCGGCGTGATGGGCGGTGGCGTAGGCGCCGCCTTCCGGTTCGAACGGCTCCTCGACGTGGGTGACCGTCGCGCCAAGGCCCGCGACCATCTCCTCGATGACGTGGTCGCGGCGGATGAGGATGGCGTCGGCGCGAAGCGCCGCCGGACAGTGGCGATTGCCCAGGTGCCAGGCGATGCGCATCAGTTCGGCCGCGTTGGGCGCGCGGATTTCGGCGAGCGGCTCGGATGCCGCCTTGACCAACACGATGCGGCCGTCCTCGAGCTCCAGCCCGTCGCCGTTCCTGAGCGTCGTTGCCTGCGGCAAATCGAGCAGGAACGCGAACCCGCGCAACCCCGTCATCTGCAGCCGCCGGCGGTGGCGCATGTCGTGGTCTAGGGCGACCGTGTCGGTTGTCAGCGTCGATTGCAGCCAGTCGCCGGCCGGCAGCACCTTGATGGCGCGGATCATCTGACCCCCATGGTTTTGCTATCTTCCCGGCAACACGATAGCACCTGCCGTCTGTCTGTTGGGGCCTTCCCGTTGCGCGGCATTCTCTTCGACAAGGACGGTACGCTCCTCTCGTTCGAGGCGACGTGGACGCCTGTGCTCCGCGTTCTCGCTCTGGAGGCGGCAAACGGCGATGCGGCGCGCGCCGAGGCGCTGCTGGCGGCCGGTGGGCTCGATTCCGCGACGGGAAAGTTCCGGACGGGTTCGGTGATCGGCGCGGGCACCACCGACCTCATCGTTTCCCTCTGGTACGGAGACCTGCCGCCGATCGAACACGCCGCCCATGCCGCCCGCATGGACCGCGCCTTCCATGTCCACGGCGAGCGGCACTCCGTGCCGGTGGAGGGCGCCGAGGCAGCGCTGGCGGCGCTTGCCGCGCGCGGCCTCGTGTTGGGCGTCGCCACCAACGACAGCGAAGCCGCCGCCTGTGCCGCGCTCGCCGCGACCGGCATGGCGGGGTACTTCGCGCGCATCCTCGGCTACGACTCGGTCACCAACCGCAAGCCGGCGCCCGACCAGGTGCGTCTGTTCTGCGAGGCGACCGGACTCGCGCCCGGCGACGTCGCCGTCGTCGGCGACAACCCGCACGACCTTCACATGGCCCGTGCCGCCGGCGCCATGGCCATCGGCGTCACCTCGGGCAACTCCAGCGCCGACGATCTCGCGCCGCTCGCCGACGTGGTGCTGGAGTCCGTGGCCGACCTGCCGGGGTGGCTCGACCGGAGGGACGCTCCACTCAAAACAAGAAATACCGCTGCGCCATCGGCAGAACGTCCGCCGGCGGGCAAGTGAGCAGTTCGCCGTCGGCGCGCACCTCGTAGGTCTCCGGGTTGACCTCGATCTTCGGCAGGGCCGAATTGTGGATCATGGATTCCTTCGAGATGCCTGACCGCGTGTTGTGCACCGGCAAGAGCTCGCGCGCCGTTTCGAGCTTGTCGGCGATGCCCAGCGACAGCGCGGCGCGGCTCACGAAGGTGACCGCGGACAGCGTCATGGAGCGGGCGAAAGCCCCGAACATCGGCCGGTAGTGGACCGGCTGCGGCGTCGGGATCGAGGCGTTGGGGTCGCCCATGGGCGCGGCGGCGATGGTGCCCATCTTGATGATCAGGTCGGGCTTGACGCCGAAGAAGGCCGGTGACCACAGGACGAGATCGGCCAACTTGCCGTTCTCGATGGAGCCCACCCACTCGTCGAGGCCGTGGGCGATGGCCGGGTTGATGGTGACCTTGGCGAGGTAGCGCTTGACGCGGAAGTTGTCGTTGTCGCCGCTCTCTTCAGGCAAACGCCCGCGCTGGACCTTCATCTTGTGGGCGGTCTGGAAGGTGCGGATGACGACCTCGCCGACGCGGCCCATGGCCTGGCTGTCCGACGCGATCATCGAGAAGGCGCCCATGTCGTGGAGGATGTCCTCCGCCGCGATGGTCTCCTTGCGGATGCGACTTTCGGCGAAGGCGACGTCCTCGGGGATCGACGGGTCGAGGTGGTGGCACACCATGAGCATGTCGAGATGCTCGTCGAGGGTGTTCACCGTGTAGGGGCGCGTCGGGTTGGTGGACGAGGGCAAAACGTTCGCCTGTCCGCACACCTTGATGATGTCCGGCGCGTGGCCGCCGCCGGCGCCCTCGGTGTGGTAGGCGTGGATGGTGCGCCCCTTGAAGGCGGCGATGGTGTTCTCGACGAAGCCCGATTCGTTCAGCGTGTCGGTGTGGATCATCACCTGCACGTCGTAGGCGTCGGCAATCGACAGGCAGGCGTCGATCGCCGCCGGTGTGGTGCCCCAGTCCTCGTGCAGCTTCAACGCCATGGCGCCGCCCTCGACCTGCTCTTCCAGCGCGCGCGGCAGCGAGGCGTTGCCCTTGCCGGCGAAGGCGAGGTTCATGGGGAAGCCTTCGGCGGCCTGGATCATGCGCCCGAGATGCCAGGGGCCGGGGGTGCAGGTGGTGGCGTTGGTGCCGGTCGCCGGGCCGGTGCCGCCGCCGATCATGGTGGTGACGCCGGAATAGAGCGCCTCGTCGATCTGCTGGGGCGCGATGAAGTGGATGTGGCCGTCGATGGCGCCGGCGGTCAGGATCTTGCCCTCGCCGGCGATCGCCTCGGTGCCCGGGCCGATGATGATGTCGACGCCGGGCTGCACGTCCGGGTTTCCGGCCTTGCCGATGCCGGCGATGCGGCCGTCCTTGATGCCGACGTCGGCCTTGACGATCCCCCAGTAGTCGATGATCAGCGCGTTGGTGATGACGGTGTCGACGGCGCCTTCGCCGCGGCCCAGCTGCGACTGGCCCATGCCGTCCCGGATCACCTTGCCGCCGCCGAATTTCACTTCCTCGCCGTAGGTCGTGAAGTCCTTCTCGACCTCGATGATCAGTTCGGTGTCGGCGAGGCGGACCTTGTCGCCGACGGTCGGGCCGAACATGTCGGCATAGGCGGCGCGGGAAATCTTGAAGGGCATTGGTTCAGTCCCTCATCCGGTGAGCGTTGCTGACGCCAGCGTGTCGAAACGTCGCGCTTGGCGCGGGCGCCTGCGCCTTAGATGGCAAGACAGGGCGACGGTGCGTCATCAGACGCGCCGTCGTTTTTGTTTCTGAATGGAGGTATCGATGAAAAAGCAACTGATGCTTGCCACAGCCGGCGCCGCGCTCATGGCGCTCGCCATGCCGCTCTCGGCCAGCGCGCTCAGCGTGTCCGTCAACGACATCGCCAAGCCGATGACCACGAACGCGTCCAAGTCCTACGTACCGGCCATGGCGCCCGACAAGACCAGCCTCATGAACGCCATGGCGAATGACACCAAGGCCGTCGACGCGATCAAGAAGCTCGGCAACAACAACGAGGTTCAGGTGGTCAAGGTCGCGACGCTGATCCACGCCAACGCCAAGGCGTTCGCCGGTTCGATGTCCGGCGACAAGACCGCGATCGCCGATCTCAGGACCGCCATCAAGGACAACACGTACCTCTCCGGCGGACTGAAGCAGCAGAACGTCGCCACCAACACGATCGTCGGCGCGACGCTCGACGACGCCGGCAATCTGGTGCTCTACAGCAACTCCTGAGCGCCCGGGCATGCGTCCACGGTGGGCGGCGGCGCGTACACGTTCGCCGCCCGCCGAACGCCCGCTGGCGCGGCCTCCACCGGGCGGTGGCGCAGCGCGCCGGCCCTCGGCGACGGGTGCCGTCACAGCTTCCCCATGACCTTGCCGTTGAAGCCGAACACGATGCGGCCCGTTGCGTCCGGTCGATGTGCGCGGCATCAGCCACATACGTTCCATACCCGGTCCGCCTACTGGCCCGACTCGCTGACGAAATAGTTCAATTCCTCGATCCGCTTGCGCGTCAGATCGGCAAGGCACGCGGACACCAGCATCGGCTCCATCGAGCCGCCGCGCGCCTGGAACCCGACGAGAACGCACTCACCGTCGCGATAGGCGATCCAGCCGCGTTCGGCCGCGATCAGCGCGTCCTCGGCGCCTTTGAGATCGTCCGGCTGGTCAGCGTCCAGTTGCTTCGCGGTGGCGCGTGCCTGCTTCCAGATTGCGTTGAGGTCGGCGTCCGCCGCCTCGAAGTCCCGCGCAGCGCACAGGTTCATGTCCTGCTGCGCCGTCGCGTTGTTGCAGTCGAGATCGTCTGCCGCGGCGGCGGCGCCGGCGAACGTGGCGAGGACGAACAGGACGCCGGCAACCGCTCTCACAGCTTCCCCATGACCTTGCCGTTGAAGCCGAAGACGATCCTGTCGCCCCGATAGGGAACGAGGGTGACGGTGCGGGTCTGCCCGGGCTCGAAGCGGATGGCGGTGCCGGCGGGAATGTCGAGCCGCTGGCCGCGCGCCTTGGCGCGATCGAAGGAGAGCGCGCTATTGGTTTCGGCGAAGTGGTAGTGCGAGCCGACTTGGACGGGGCGGTCGCCGGTGTTGGCGATCTCCACCGTGGTCACCGGCTGGCCGGCGTTGAGTTCAATCTCGCCGGCCGCCGTGATGACTTCGCCCGGGATCATCCGATGACCCCGAAGATCAGGCCGGCGCCGATCGCCACGCAGGCCGCGCCGCCGATGCGCACCAGGCTCCGGTAGCGCCGGCCGAGGAGCGTCGCCGCGGCGATGCCGGTGCCGTGCAGGAACGCGGTGGCGACGGCGAAGCCGGCCATGTATTCGATGCCGCTGGCGCTTTCCGGCACTTCCATGCCGTGGGCGTGACCGTGCAGCACGGCGAAGGCGCTGATGACGACGACGCCGACCCAGACCGGCAGATCGACGGCCAAGGCCACCAGCAGGCCGAGCGCGACCACCGAGGCCAGAATGCCGGGCTCAACGAAGGGGATCGGCGCATGCATCATGCCGAGCCCGCCGCCGACGAGCATGACGCTCACGAACGTCGCTGGCCATACCCAGAGCGCCTTGCCGCCCTTCAGCGCCGCCCACAGGCCGACGGCGACCATCACCGTCATGTGGTCGAGCCCCGACAGGGGATGGGCGAAGCCGGCGGCGAATCCCGAGGTCGCGCCGACACCGACGTGGGCGAACGCCGGCGTTGCGGCGAGCAGCATCAAGGGGAGGAGGGCAATACGTTTCATGGGTAGTCTCCCTAGCGTATGGGATTGTGAACGGTGACGAGCTTGGTGCCGTCGGGGAAGGTGGCTTCGACCTGGACGTCGTGGATCATCTCCGCGATGCCGTCCATGACCTGCGTGCGGGTAACGACGTGGGCGCCGGCTTCCATCAGCTCGGCGACCGGCCTGCCGTCGCGGGCGCCCTCCACGACGAAGTCGGAAATCAGCGCCACGGCTTCCGGATAGTTGAGCTTGACGCCGCGTTCCAGCCGCCGTCGCGCCACCATGGCGGCGGTGGCGATCAGCAGCTTGTCCTTCTCTCGCGGGGTGAGGTTCAACGGTATCGTCTCCCTAGCAATGCCAGACGCGTGGTAGCGGCCGCTCGGCGATCGCTTCGACAAGGCGCATGAGAGTGGCGCGAAGCACCTGCCCTGTCGAGGCGACCAGACGCGCGACCAGAATTCCGTTCCAGGCGGAGGCGCCGCCGTCGTCGCCGAGCGCGGCGCGGGCGGTTGCGACACGGGCCTCCGCGTCCGGCGCGACCAGAACCAGGGTCGCTATCGCCACCGCACCGTTGCCGGTGGCGCCGCCAGCCATGATCGCGGCGGCGTCGCCTTCGAGGCGCAGGGTGTCGGCGAAGACCAGTTCGCCCCCGCGACGGATCCGCCAGGCATCGGTGACGTGAATGTCGGTGGCGCGCTCGCCCATGGTGGTGCGGCCGAGAACGACCGATTCGACCGCCAGCAGCCGGCCGCTCGGGTCGACGTCGGCCTGCATGGTGCGGGCCAGTGCGGCGCCGTCGAAGACGATGGTCTCCTGCGGCAGCCAGTCGAGGCGGCCGTTTGCCGCGACCGAAAGGGTGGTGTCGATCCGTCCGACCCCGGCGGAGCGGCGATAGATGCGCTCGGCGGCCTGGGTGGCGATGACGCCCGCGGCGGCGGCGCCGACCTCGATGGCGTAGGTCAGATGATCGCCGCCGGTGACGCCGCCGGCGGTGTTGATGAGGGTCGCGTCGAGGGCATCGCCCCGGTGGGCGCGCGGAAAACGGACCTTGGCGGAGCCGGCCTGATAGGCCTCGACCAGGCGCGTCGTCGCCCCGTCGGCGGCCAGGGCGATTCGCACGGTCCCGCGCGCCCGCTCCATGTGCGGCGCTGGCGCCGGCCGCGACAGGGGCGGCCGGGCGGATGAATGGTGGATTGGCGTCAGGTCCATGGGTACGGGATCAAAAGCGAGCCCCATGCGGGATGCAAGGTTAGCGCCACTTTCGTCGCTCGGGCTCCCTCAAACAGGCTCGCGGCACCTGCCGGATAGTGCCGCAGATGGCGCACAATAGGTCATCGCGACGAGGTGCGCTTTGCCAAGGGTCAAACAAATCGGCTAGGAACACGCGGGTGCGACAAACAGACGAGTCCGCCGCGGGCGGGCCGACAACGGCAGGCGTCAGGCAAATTCGGGTGAACCGCGTCCGTCCGATTCTGGTGGCCGCTGCGTGCCTCGTGGCGGGGTTCGCAACCCCGGCGCCTGCGCAGGAAAGCGCCCATCCGGCCTATATCGTGGTCGAGGTCGATGGCGGCCGGGTGGTCGACGACGCCCAGTCGAACGCCCTGTGGCAGCCGGCGTCGCTGACCAAGATCATGACCGCCTACCTGACCTTCAAGGCGCTGCACGAGGGCAAGCTGACGCTGACCTCGCCGGTGGTCATCTCCAAGCATGCGCTCGCCCAGGCGCCCGCCAAGATGGGCTACAAGGTCGGCACCGTCATCAATGTCGACAACGCGCTGAAGATGATGCTGGTGAAGTCGGCCAACGACATCGCCGTGGCGGTGGCGGAGACGGTCGGCGGCAGCGAGCCGAAGTTCGTCGCCATGATGAACGCCGAGGCGAAGCGCCTCGGCATGACGTCGACGCACTACGACAACGCCAACGGCCTGCCCGACGACGGCCAGCGCACGACGGCGCGCGATCTGGCGGTTCTCGCCCGGGCGATCTGGACCGACTTTCCCGAGTACCGGGAGTACTACCGCATCCCCGCCATCAAGGCCGGCAAGCACATCCTGCGCTCGCAGAACATGCTGCTCGAGCGTTATCGCGGCACCGTCGGCATGAAGACCGGATTCGTGTGCGCCTCCGGCTTCAACATCGTCGCGGTTGCGCAGCGCGCCGACCGCACGATGATCGCGGTGGTGCTGGGTGCGGAATCGCCGGCAATGCGCGGCGAACTTGCCGCCCACCTGCTCGACGAGGGGTTTGCGAGTTGGCTCAGCGTCGGCAAGGCGAGCCTCGACAAATTCAACGCGGTGCCGGCGTCCGGATCGCTCGCCGATCTGCACGACGTCGTCTGCCCGAAGAAGCGCGATACGACCGCGTCCGACGAAGAGCCGCCCGAGGACCAGATATTCCCGCATTCCTCGCTGGTGCCGCGCTTCACGCTGATGGACCCGGTGCCGGTCTACACCGGCCGCGCTGACGCGCCCGGCAAGGTCGCCGGGACGTCGGTGCCGATGCCGCACTTGAGGCCGACGGCGCTTGCCGGTGGGGCGGCGAGTGCCTACGTCAGCCCGGAAAAGGCGATCCAGCTCGAAACCCGCTAGGCGGTCTCACCCCGTGGCGCGCGCCCGCAAGAAGCCCATTCCGATCACGATCGTCGCCGGCGCCCGGGGCACCGGCAAGACGACGCTGATCAACCGCCTCCTGAAGACGCCGGCCTTCGCCGGAACGGCTGTCGTGCTCAACGATTTCGGCAAGACGGCGCTCGATGGCGTGAGCCTCGCCGCGATCGGCGACAGCTACCTCAGTCTCGGTGGCGGGTGCATCTGCTGCGCCGCGCGGGGGGCGCTCTCCGAGACGCTCGAGGGCCTGCTCCGCGATCTCGACAATGGCCGCGTCGACCCGGTCTCGCGGGTCGTCGTCGAAACGGATGCCGCCGCCGATCCGGCTGCGATCCTCGGCGAGGTCGCGCTCCACCCGTATCTGTCGCTGCGCTTCGTGGCCGATGGCATCGTCGCGGTGCTGGCCGCGCCGGCGGTGGGCGACATGCTCGCCGGGCAAGCCAACGTCGTCCGCCAGATCGCCATGGCCGACGTTGTCGCGGTGTTCGGCGGCGCGCTTCCGGCGCTTGCCGCGGTGAACCCGCGCGCGGCAATCGTCGATGCGGCCACGGTCGATGCCAGCGCCCTCATGGGCCACGGTCCCTTCGATCCCGCGAGCGGCGATATCGCCGCGTGGCTCGGGCCCGACACGCCGCCCGCCGCGACGCCGCTCATGGGCGAGGCCGGTCGCATCCACACCTTCACGGTGGCGCGTCAGCACAGCGTGTCGCTCGCCGCCGCGGACCGCTTCATCGAGTATCTCGCCTACCTGCAAGCCTCGAATCTCATCCGCCTGCGCGGTGCCGTCGCCACGCCCGACGGCGATACGGTGATCCTGGAGGGCATCGGCAACTTCTTCCTGCCGCCGGCGATCGTCGACGGTTCGGCCGCCACGGCGACCACGACGCGCTTCGCCGTCACCGCGCGCGATCTCGACGCCGCCACCTTCTCCGGCATCCTCGACGCCTTCCTCAACGAGGCCAGCGTCGACACCCCCGACCGGACGGCGCTCACCGACAACCCGCTCGCCATTCCCGGCTTCTCGGCGCGGCAAGGGCGCTAGGGTCGCCGCCTCAAGCCTGTTGCAGGAAGCTGGCGCCCGCCCAGACAACGAGCGCAACCGCCTGAATGGCGACGATCAGGTGGAGTTGGGTGCGGAACGGCTCCTTGCGCGTCTTGTGGCGGAACAGGTGCTGTCCGGCGATGACGCCCGGCGAGCCGCCGATCAGCGCGAGCGTCAGGAGCGTCCGCTCCGGTATGCGCCACAGGTCACGGATGGCGCGGAACTTGTCCCAGCCGAACGCCACGAAGCCGACGAGGTTGATCCCGACCGCGTAGAGGGCGATTTCGGCAGCCAGCGGCATCGGCACCTCACCCCCGCTCGATCAGGAACAGGAGCTTTTCGCCGTCCTCGGCGGTGGCGACCAGGCGGTGGCCGGCCTCCGCCGCGAAGTGCGGCATGTCGATCGCCGCCATCGGGTCGGTGGCGGTCACCTTGAGCCGCGCCCCCGCCGGCAGGGCGATGAGGGCCTTGCGCGCCCGCAGCACCGGCAGAGGGCATTTCAGGCCGGAGAGGTCCAGCGCGCGGTCGCAGCGCCAGGCGTCGGGGGGTGTCTCGTCGTCCATGGCGGACAATGCTACGGTTCGGCGGGAGGAAAGGACAGGGATGGGAATAGTCCAGCGGCTGGGGAGGGATCTCGCGTTCTCTCGCGGCATGTTGCGCATGCTGCGCACGATCATTCCACTGGCGCGCAATCCGAAGCGCGTGCTCCCGGATGAGCTGGAGCTGCTCGCCGCGAAATTCGGCGACCGGGTGGCGCTCTATTCCGACACCGAGACGCTGACCTACGCCGAGCTCAACGCGCGCGCCAACCGCTACGCGCGCTGGGCGCTGAAGCACGGCATCAGCAAAGGCGACACGGTCTGCCTGCTGATGCCCAACCGGCCGGAGTTCCTGGCGGTGTGGCTGGGGGTGGCGCGCGCCGGCGGTGTCACGGCGCTCCTCAACACCAACCTCGCCGGCATGCCGCTCGCCTATTCCATCAACATCGTCCACCCGAAGCACGTCATCGTCGACGCTTCGCTCGCCGATTCGTTCGCCGGCGCCGAGCATCTGGTCGCGCCGGGCCCGGAAATCTGGCTGCACGGCGGCACCGCCGAGCGGAGCATCGACTTCGAGATCGCGGTCCTCGCCGATGGTCCGATCCCCAGGGACGAACGCCCGGCGCTCATCCACGACGACATCTGCCTCTACATCTACACCAGCGGCACCACCGGCCTGCCCAAGGCCGCCAACATCAACCATTACCGGGTGCTGGCGGCGATGCTTGCCTTCTCGCAGATGATGGAGGCGAAGGAAACCGACCGCATGTACGACTGCCTGCCGCTCTACCACACGGTCGGCGGGGTGATCGCGGCCGGCGGGCCGCTGATGGTCGGCGGGTCGGTGTTCCTGCGCGAGAAATTCTCCGCCCGCCAGTTCTGGGACGACGTGGTCAGGCAGGAGTGCACGCTTGTCCAGTATGTCGGCGAGCTCTGCCGCTACCTCCTGAACGCCCCCGACCATCCGCGCGCCGGCGCCCACAAGATCCGCCTGATGTGCGGCAACGGCCTCCGGCCGGACGTCTGGATGCCCTTCAAGAAGCGCTTCGCGATCCCCCATGTGCGCGAGTTCTATGCCGCCACCGAAGGCAACGCGGTGCTGTTCAATTTCGACGAGACGCCCGGCGCCATCGGCCGCACGCCGCTGTGGACGCGCTCGATCTTCCCGATGGCGGTTGTCCAGTTCGATGTCGAGCACGAGCGGCCGGTGCGCGATGCCGACGGGTTCTGCGTGCGGGTTCCCGACGGCGAGGTCGGCGAGCTGGTCTCGCTCATCGTCTTCGACGCCATGAAGCCGGGGCAGCGCTACGACGGCTACGCCGACAAGGAGGCGAGCGAGCACAAGGTGCTCCACGACGTCTTCGAGAAGGGCGACCGCTGGTTCCGCTCCGGCGACCTGGTGCGCAAGGACAAGCACGGCTACTTCTATTTCGTCGACCGCATCGGCGATACCTTTCGCTGGAAGGGCGAAAACGTGTCGACCGCCGAAGTCGCCGAAACCATCGACGTGATCGACGGCGTCGCGGAGACCAACGTCTACGGTGTCGCGGTCGAGTGCGCCGACGGGCGGGCGGGCATGGCGGCGATCGTGCCCGGCGACGGCTTCGACCTCGCGCGGCTGCGGACGGAAATCCACGCACGCCTGCCGGCCTTCGCGCGACCCTGTTTCATCCGCCTCCAGACGAGCATCGACCACACGTCGACCTTCAAGCAGCAGAAGCTCGATCTGGTGCGCGAGGGCTTCGACCCGGAGGTGGTGGACGACCCGCTCTATTTCGACGATCCCCGCGCCGGCGCCTACGTGCCGCTGACCGGGGTGCTGTCGGAAGCGATCCAGGCGGGCCGCATCAAGCTCTGAGCGCCGCGCGGGGTCCCGTTGGCGCGGGTTAACCTTTACGGAAGTCTGATCGGCTGCGTTGATTGTCACTGCACGGGTGGCCGCCTATCAGTGGTGCCCGGCCGATGCGGTGCGTTTTGGCGTTTCCGCGATGCGGCTGGTTGCGGCGGCACTTGTGAGGCCAGGGCGTTGCGCATCTCGTTCGTCGGCGTAGTCGAGCAGACGTTTTCCGGACCGTTGAAGGATCGTGTCCTGCCGATCGCGGCAGCGGCCGATTCGATCATGGTCGGCAAGGACGATCGCTCCGTTTCGCGGCGCATCAGCCTGATCACCTTCTTCGTGCGCATCGTCAGCGCCGTCATCGCCTACGTCAGCCAGGTGCTGCTCGCCCGCTGGATGGGCAGCTTCGAATACGGCATCTTCGTCATTGTCTGGGTGGGCGCGGTGATCCTCGGCGGCTTCGCCGGCCTCGGCATCCAGACCGCGCTTCTGCGCTTCGTGCCGGAATACAGCGCCCGCGGCGAGCTGGGTTTGCTGCGCGGCGTGATCGTCGGCAGCCGCGTGCAGGGCCTCATCGCCTCGACCGTCATTGCCCTCATCGGGGCCGCCGGCCTCCACGTCTTCGGCGACTCCCTGCCGGGCTACTACCTGATCCCCCTCTACCTCGGCGTCATCACGCTGCCGATGCTGGCGCTGGCCGAAATCCAGGACGGTGTGTCGCGTGCCTTCAGCTGGCCCGATCTCAGCCTGTGGCCGACGTTCATCGTGCGGCCGCTGGCGATCATCGTGGCGATGGTCGCGGCGATCGGCCTCGGCTATCCGGCAAACGCCGTCACCGCCATGGGTGCGACGATTGCCGCCACCTACCTGACGACGCTCGCCCAGTTCGTCCTGCTCCGTCGCCGCGTCAACCGGGAGGTCCCCCAGGGCCCGCGCATCTATGCCCCGATGACGTGGATCGCGGTGGCGCTGCCGATCTTCATCGTCGAGGGTTTCTTCAACCTCCTCACCAACGTCGACATCATCATGGTCGGGCGCTTCATGGAGCCGGACCGGGTGGCGGTCTACTTCGCCGCGGTCAAGACGCTGGCCCTCGTCCACTTCGTCTATTTCGCCGTGCGCGTCGGCAGTGCCCAGCGCTTCTCCCAGTACTACGCCACCGGCGACCATGTCCGGCTGGAAGCCTTCGTGCGCGACACGCTGCACTGGACGTTCTGGCCGTCGCTGGCCATCGTGCTGATGCTGGTGGCGGTCGGCGGGCCGCTGCTGTCGCTGTTCGGGCCGGGCTTTTCGGAAGGCTATCCGCTGCTCTTCATCGTGTCGGCGGGCCTTCTCATCCGCGCCTCCATCGGCCCGGCGGAGACGCTTTTGACCATGGCCGGCCAGCAGGGCATCTGCGCGGTGGTCTACACGCTGACCTTCGTCCTCAACGTCGCCTTGACCGTGCTCCTCATCCCGCGCTTCGGCCTCGTCGGTGCCGCCACCGCGACCGGCGTGTCGCTCGCCGCCGAAACCGTGGCGCTCTACATCCTCACCGCCACGCGGCTCGGCATTCGCTGCTCGATCTTCACCGCCTTCGGGCCGACGCAGACACTGAAGGCGTCGTAGAATGGCGATGGCACTCGACGACCTCGAAGTCGCCGCCGCGGACGGCAGCCAGCTGACCTTCGCGCTGACGCGGCCGGGCGAGGCGACGTCCTTGGTTGCCGAGTGGACCGTGCTTGCCGGCCATGCGATCGGCGACAACGTCTTCTTCCAGCCGGATTTCGCGCTGCCCGCCATTACCGGCCTTGGTGCCGACGTGCGGCTCGCCACCGTGCGCGATGCCGACGGGCATCTGGTGGCGCTGGCGCCGGTCACCTTTGCCCGCCTCGGTCGCGTCGCTCCGGCGGCGCGCATCTGGGCGCACGACTACGGGCCGCTCGGCCTGCCGCTCATCGATCGCGAGGCGGTTGCGGCGGGCGTCACCGCGCTCCTCGACGGGCTTGCGCCGGGGCGCAGTCTGGTCGTCCCCGATCTGCCGCTCACCAGCCCGGTCGCGGCGTCGTTTCTGGCGGCGGCGGCCCGCGACGGCCGCCCGGCCGAGATCGTCGATCGCCACGTGCGCGCCGCTCTCCAACGCGCCGATGGCGTCGACGCCCGCGCCGCGCAGTCGAGCCGGCGGCGGAAGGAATTCAACCGCCTCATGCGACGGTTTGGCGAGCATGGCCGGCTGACGCACGAAACGCGGCTGGCGCCCGACGACGTGCGCTCGCGGTTCGAAGTGTTCATGGCGCTCGAGGCAGCCGGCTGGAAAGGCCGGCGCGGCACCGCCCTGATCTCGAAGCCCGAGACCGCCGAGTTCGCCCGTGAGGCGGTCGGAGCGCTCGCCGACGCCGGTTCGGCGCGCATCGATTCGCTCGATCTCGACGGTACGCCGGTCGCCATGGTGGTCACGTTTGCCGCCGGCGCAACCGCGTGGACCTGGAAGATCGCCTACGACGAGACTTGGGCGCGCTTCTCGCCCGGCGCCCAGTTGATGCTCGACCTGCCGGCCGGCATCTTCTCCGACGCCACCATCGCGTCGATCGATTCACTCGCCGCGGCCGACCATCCGATGATCGATCATCTGTGGGAGGGGCGCCTCGAGATCGGCACGCTGGTCATCGGCCCGCCCGGCGGGAGCCTCGCGCACCGCGCCGGCCTCGCAACGACCCGCGCCGAACGCGCCGCCCGCGATGCGCTGCGCCGGATCAGGCGGTAGGCGCGGCGACGCCTTGGCCGAACCCTCCCCCTGAGGGAGGGTCGAAACGGCGAAGCCGTTTCGGGGAGGGGGAACTACCGCTCGCTCGCAGTCGCGACGATCGCGTCGCAGACGCCGTCCACGTTCGACAACACGTCGCCGTTCCAGAACCGGATCACACGATAGCCGTGCTGTTCGAGCCACGCGGTCCGCGAGGCGTCAGCGGCCGCGTTAGTCCGACGGCCATGCTGACTGCCATCGAGCTCCACCACGAGCTTCTTCGAGGGACAGAAGAAATCGACGATGTATGGGCCGATCGGGACCTGTCGGCGAAATCGCAATCCGCGCCCGGCGAGCGGACGCAACCGCCACCAAAGCCGGAACTCGGGCTCGGTCATCGCGCGGCGCATTGCTTTGGCGTGCGCACGGTTGAACGGTTGCACTATCCGGCGCGGCATCCCCCCTCCCGGATTTCGTCAAGCAAGCTTGCCGAAATCCGACCTCCCCTCAAGGGGGAGGTTCAACGGCGCGATGTCCGCATCGGCCGAACCCTCCCCTTGAGGGAGGGTCGAAACGGTGAAGCCGTTTCGGGGAGGGGGCAGATACTTCGGGCTGCTACGCTTACTGGCCCTCCGCTTCCCCCCTCGCCATCTCGCGAAAATGGCGCCGGATCACCTTGCCGCTGGTGGTCAGCGGAATCTCGTCGACGAACGCGATCTCGCGTGACCTCGTTGCGAAACCTACGCCGCTTCCGACAACGGCACGGCGATGTCGATCCTGTCCCAGTCGACGATTGGCCTGATCGTATGGCCGGACTTCTGCAGCCGCACGAGCTTGAAGGTCTCCATCGTCTTCAACGTGCGCGACAGATTGCCTGGCTGCCGGTCCGCGAGCGCGGCCAGGTCCTTAAGCGTCGCGGGCCTCTCCGACCGGATCAGCTCGAGCAGACGCCGGTTCGACTCTGAGAGAACCTGCGCCAACGCGTGCATCGACGTGAACCAGACCAAAGGTTCACCGGGCGGCCGTCTGCGCTCGCCACGGGCGATTGCCAGGGACCGCTCCCGAATATGTGCAGCGGAGGCAATGCCGATCCTCAGGGTCTTCTGGCGTGCGTTGGCCACGTCAATCTCCGATGTACTTTGCGGCTTCTCTCCAGAAATCTGCGAGCAGCGTTTCTGCGTCCACGTATCGATAGGGCCGGGTTGCGGCGCCTCGGTGCAGATGGTCGGTCGCCGTTCGTTTCTTTCTCGCCGGGCCCCTCGCTGGAATCGGGTGAGCGTTGTCGATCCCGAAGATTCGCCTGCCACGTCTGTCGTGCAGGGTCAGCGAGTAGCTGATCCCGTGGGGCCGTCGTTCGTCTGGCTCAACGCTGAACGCAACGAATTTGGCCCAGGTGCCGTTGTCGAAGCCGATCACTTCGCCGTTCAGGTCGAGAAGGGTCTCAATTCCTGCACGCTTCGGCACACAGGTAAGTTATGAGTGGATGATAAGTAAGTCAAGCTGGGTCGAGGGCCCTATTCAACCTCAACCTCCTGCCGCGCCATCTCGCGAAAATGGCGCCGGATTACCTTGCCGCTGGTGGTCAGCGGAATCTCGTCGACGAACGCGATCTCGCGCGGGTACTCCGCCGCCGAAAGCCGCGCCCGCACGTAGAGGCGAATCTCTTCGGCGAGCGCCTCGCCCCGTGCGATGCCAGGCTTCAGGACGACGAAGGCCTTGACGATTTCGGTGCGCAGCGGATCGGGCTTGCCGACGGCGGCGGCGAGCGCCACGGCCGGGTGGGTGACAAGGCAATCCTCGACCTCGGTCGGACCGATCCGGTAGCCGGACGAGGTGATGATGTCGTCGTTGCGCCCGACGAAGTGGACGTAACCGTCATCGTCGATGCTGGCGCGGTCGCCGGTCAGCATCCACGCGCCGCGGAACTTCGCGGCGGTTGCTTCCGGGTCGCGCCAGTATTCCAGGAACATCGAGGCGTCCGGCTTCTTCACCGCGATCTCGCCGAGCGTGTCGGGGGGCGCCGGCTCGCCGTCGGAGCCCAGCACCGCGACGGTGTGGCCGGGGATCTCCTTGCCGATGGCGCCCGCCCGGCTGACGCCGGCCGATGCGGAGGAACCCAGCACGAAGTTGCATTCCGTCTGGCCATAGAACTCGTTGACCGTGACGCCCAGCGTTTCGCGCGCCCATTCGTAGGTCTCGCGGCCGAGGCTTTCGCCCGCCGCGCCGATCGTCCTGAGCGCGATGCCATCCGGTTTTTTGGCGCCACGCAGCATTCTTAGTGCCGTCGGCGGCAGGAACGCGTTCCGCACTTCCGCGTCGCGCATCAGCGCGTACGCCGCGTCCGGATCGAACCTCTGGAAGGGCCCGAACACGACCGGCACGCCGAGGGCGAGCGCCGGCAGCAGGCAGTTCAGCAGTCCGCCCGCCCACGCCCAGTCGGACGGGGTCCAGAAGCGGTCGCCCGCCTGCGGCATGCCCTCGTGACAGAACACGATGCCGGGCAGGTGGCCGAGCAGGACCTTGTGGCCGTGGAGGGCGCCCTTCGGCGGTCCGGTGGTGCCGGAGGTGAAGATCATCAGCGCCGGGTCGTCGGGCCCGGTGTCGACGGCGTGGAACGCCCCGGTGTTGCCGGCGATGACGGCGTCGAAGTCTTCCGCGTCGCCTGCCGCGCCGTCGGTGCACAGGATCGTCTCCAGGTCCGGCAGCGCGCCGCGGATCGTGTCGAGCTTGGCGAGGCCGGCGGCGTCGGTGACGATCGCCTTCGCCCCGGCGTTGGCGAGGCGGTAGCGGAGCGCGTCGTTGCCGAAGAGGGCGGCAAGCGGAACCGCGATCGCGCCGAGCTTGTAGGCGGCGAGGTGGGTGAGGGCGGCGGCGACCGACTGGGGCAGCAGCACCGCGATCCGGTCGCCCCGTTGCAGGCCCCTTGCTGCAAATGCATGTGCGAGCGCGTCGGAGCGCTGCTTCAGTTGGCCATACGTTGTCGAATCAAGGGGTTGGCCGGGCGCATACTTCAGGAGCGCGACACGATCCGGTATGTGCGAAGCCCATGCATCCGCACATGCGAGGCCCATGTTGAAGCGGGCGGGTAGCGGCGAATTCGTCAATGAATCGAGATGATTGCGCCGTTCGCCGACACGAACGGTCCGGCGTTGGGGCCTTGCCCCGGCATTGGACTTCCCGCCGGTGCCCATTCACCCAGCTCCAGCGTCCACCACGTCTTGTAGGTGCTGTTCGGCGCCACGGAAAGGGCAATTCCGATCTTGGAAACGTTGGAAAGCAACAGGTTTGCGTTGTGGCCCGGCGATTTCTTCCAGGCGGCCAGAACCTCGGCGAGCGACCCCTGGCCGGCGGCGATGTTCTCGGCCGCCATCGACGCGCGGAAGCCGGCTTTCCTGACGCGGTCGGTGTACGACCCCTCGCTGGGGAGCACGTGCTCCATCCTGTTGGCGCGGGCCATGCGGTCGGAATGGTCGGTGGCGATCGCCATCAGCGTCGGATCGACCGTCACCGGTCCCAGGCCCTTCGTGGCGCGATAGGCGGAGATCAGGCGCGCGGCCTCGTCCGCATCGACCGCCCCGCGTTCGGCGGCGAGCGGCGTGTTGAAGAGCGAGGCCGAGTCGGCCCCCGAATGGCCGGTCAGGCTGCACCCGGACACGAGGATCACGGCGAAAAGGGCAGGAAAGGCGCGCTTGGTGAGGTGCATTCGGGGGAGGGTTCCAAAGGCGGTGCTGTCCATCGCGGCCAAATGCGACGGAATTGCGTTTGGAGCGGCGAGGCGACGCCTCGACCGGCCCCCGATCCCCTTGGCCCGGCTCGTGACGGAAACGCGGGCTCGGTGCCCGCGTAAATACGCGGCAAATACGGATTGGGCGGCCAATCGATGCATCAACGGCAGCCCGGCGGAATCCAGTCGGCAGGGACCTGGTGCATTACCGGGGCGAAATAGGGTCCGTCCCCGCGGGCCACTTCCTCCAAAGTGAGAAGGCCAGCCAACCGCCGGGCCGGATTGTGATGCGGCCATGTTTGCGCAAATTTCCTGGCCCGTTCCAGGAGTTCACCGGTCGGCGATGCTATTACTCGCAAGGTAAAAATAGGGCCACCCGACACCATTTCCCGTCCATCCTTGTCCAGATTTGATTTCCAAATATTAAGACTTGAAGGATGAAAGAAGTAGCGCTGTTGTTCGATAGGCAAAGCATCGCAATAAATCTCCAAGTATATTCTATATCTAATATCATGTACGATAAGATCGTATGGATGAACGTCCTCGAGTGGAGTTCCTGGGTAGTGGTTTGCCCACCATTCGACAAACGCCTTACGCGCCACCAAGTACATTCCGGTTTGGTGGCAGTATGGCAATCCATAGAGGCCACTAAGACCTTCGAAGCGACCAGGAACCCGCAGGCCAAGTCGCGACTCATCAATCGGAGGAAATTCAGCTGCAAACCAAGCTTCGAATTGGTCGGCGACGGCATGCTGTTGGGGTGTGTAGTTCGGCCGCCAGAAGCAAGAGTGTTTCTGTTGGTTCTCCTGCCGGGTCCGGGCCTCCGCTTCGCGCGCACGTTTGGCGTCTTCGAGCCTTTCGAGCTTCATCCGAGTGGCGCGGTTCATGGGTGAGTCTCCCCTTTTTCGAGAGCATCGAGCCTCCTCTCGATCTCGTCGGCCTCAAGAGCGCGGACCGTCGACGTGACAAGCGCCGACAGAGCGACCCCTTCGTTAGGTGTTATCTCGCCGGAGGCGACGGCCGAGAGGATCGCCGACATAGCCGTTGCGCAGTCCTTGGCAGACTCAATTCTTGGAAGCTCGATTGATATGGATCGCTCGGCCGGAATGCTGATCAGCCGATCCATGCAGAGGCGCATGGCAACATGATTGCCAGCCAGCGCCATCTCTACGACCTTCGCGGTGATCGCCTCCGCCTGGCCTTCGAGCATCTGCTCCAGAGCGCGAGTCGTGCGATTGCGGGATCCGGGAGGGCGACCCGAGTTGCCCTTCTTGAACGGGCGCCCCCGCGGCTTCCGCATTGCGGGCTCTTGCGGTGTGTCCTGGCTAGTTATTTCCTGCATGTCCCCCTCCAACAGTTTGGATAGCGCCAAAAAAGTTTGGCGACTCAAACGCCTGCAAATCGGGCGACTCAAACGCTTTGGGGGGCGGCGTTCGGTACTCCAACCCGCGGCATGAAGCAAGCGCGGGAGAGGGTAGTGTGAACCGCCCCGTGTTTTCCGGAGGCCATTTCGTTTGAGTCACGCGGCCAATGCTGGCTCCTCCAGCATGGCGTAGTAGCGTTCCTCGGCTTCGGCCGGCGGGATGTTGCCGATGGGCTCCAGCAGCCGGCGATTGTTGAACCAGTCGACCCAGGTCAGCGTGGCGAACTCGACCGCTTCGAAGCTCCGCCAGGGTCCACGCCGATGGATGACCTCGGCCTTGTATAGGCCGTTGATCGTCTCTGCGAGGGCGTTGTCATAGGAGTCGCCGACGCTGCCGACAGAGGGCTCGATACCAGCCGCGGCCAGGCGCTCGGTGTAGCGAATGCTGACGTATTGAGAACCCCTATCGGAATGATGCACCAGGCCTCCGCGACGAACGGGCCGCCGTTCGTGGAGGGCCTGCTCCAGAGCATCGAGCACGAAGCTTGTGTGCGCCGTCCTGCTCACCCGCCAGCCGACGATGCGTCGGGCATAGGCGTCGATGACGAACGCCACGTAGACGACGCCCGACCAGGTGCTGACGTACGTGAAGTCCGAGAGCCACAGCATGTTCGGCGCCGGAGCATGGAAGACCCGGTTCACATGGTCGAGCGGGCAAGGTGCCGCCTTGTCCTGCACCGTTGTCCGGATCGGTTTGCCGCGGATGACACCCTGAAGGCCGAGATCGGCCATCAGACGCTCGACAGTGCAGCGTGCGACCTGGATGTTCTCCCGGTTGAGCTGCCTCCAGACCTTGCGCGCGCCGTACACCTCGAAGTTCTCCGCGAAGACGCGCTCGATCTCCGGCTTCAACGCCATGTCCTGCTTCGCCCGCGCGGGCAGCTTCTCGGGATCGGCCCGCTTGCTGGCATGATCGTGGTAGCTCGATGGGGCGATCGGCAGCACCTTGCAGATCGGCTCGACCCCATACGCCCCGCGATGATCGTCGATGAAGGCGATCATGGCCTGAACCGGCGGTCGAGCTCCGCCTGGGCAAAATACGCGGATGCCTTGCGCAGGATCTCGTTGGCCTGCCGCAGTTCACGGTTCTCCCGCTCGAGGGCTTTCAGCCGGGCGGCCATGTCCGTCGGCACCCCCGCCCGCTTGCCGGCATCGACCTCCGCCTTCTTAACCCACTCGTTCAGCGTCTGCCCCGTGCAGCCAATCTTGGTCGCGATCGAGGTGATCGACGCCCAGCGCGAGGGATGCTCATGCTCATGATCCAGTACCAACCGCACCGCACGTTGACGCACTTCCGGAGAGAACTTGTTCGTTGTCTTGCTCATGATGGCTCCACCTTCTCAGGAGTTGGAGCCTCCGGCAAACCCGGTACGGTTCAAGTGTCCTAATTTGGCTCCACTGGCGAGGTGTACTAGACCGTCACCACAAACGTCGTGATGACTTCTGAGGATTCAGACATTGCCGCATGAATCTGTTTGATTTGCTCCATGTCTTTGAAGCCTCGATCCACCGATTGATTTCCAGTTCCAGGTTGTCGATCTGGCTGGCTCCTGCGGCATGAAATATCCTAGCCGGCACGTTGACCTCCTACGCTGACGTTCGCTCTACCGATTCCTCAAGCGACCATAGCCGACCAGTGACGCCCGCTGCCATTGCTGGCGTGACGCGCAAGGTCTTGTGGACCCAAACTAGTTTGTAGTGCGCGAAGTGCAACGCAACGGCGGCCGACAGGTTTTCAAACTTCTTGCTGAAGGCGTTGGCCGGCATCGTGGACAGCCATCGGCCCGCTGAGGCTTCTTGCTCTGGCGCTGCTGACCTTCGCCGGGC
The DNA here is from genome assembly GCA_963843565.1 of uncultured Alphaproteobacteria bacterium. Lineage (GTDB taxonomy): Bacteria > Pseudomonadota > Alphaproteobacteria > Rhizobiales > Kaistiaceae > DASZQY01. Next base: position 125,126 of record CAWJKY010000004.1, on the reverse strand, counting down.
TCGGGCTCCGCCCCCGCCGCGCCTGACGGCCGCGCCTCCGCCACCGGCTGTCCGAACATCTCCAGCGTCGGACAGAGGCCATCGGGCATGTCTTCGCGATAGCATGACATCGCGTTATCAGCAGGTTCTCGGGGGCGAAGCGTCGACCTGCTGCTACCGCTGGCGCCGCAGAGTGGCGGTAGGTGGCCCTCGCTCACCTTGGCCCGTCTTCAATCGCGTCGACCAGCGCGGTCTTCAGACTCTCCACGGTGTCGCCCGGCTCCGCGTCCGCGTCGCAGGGATCCGATCACGCGCTCGGGCATGCGCCAAGGCCGGCCGTCGGCGTCGTGGCAGACCTCGTTCAAGCCAAGGCCGCTGTCGTCCTAGTAGCGCTCGATCCGGTAGTTCCACGCCATCAGTGTGGCATGTGCCCGTTGGCCTTGGCGTGGCCGTTTGTGTCGGCCTTGACCTTCTCGGCCTCACGCTGGTGGGCTTCCTCGGCCATGCGGGCAAAGGCAGACATCGCGGTTCATGCTTTGCGCGGCCAGGGATCTTCGAGACGTCGTGCTCATCGATGGCGGCTGCAAGTGACACCCGCCAAGGTCGCGTCCCCGGACGTGTTGCAACCTCCGGGGCTTTTCGGCGGTGGATTCCCGCTACCGGCGATAGTGAAACTGGATGGTCACCGCGGTTGGCGCTTGGGGAACGCGCAACTTCATCCCCACCGAACACGCCACCTAGGGTCCGGACTCAATTGGACCAGTAAATGACGGTGGCGGCGATGAGGGCTGCGGCGAGGAAGTTCCTGGCGAGCTTGTCGTAGCGGGTGGCGATGCGGCGCCAGTCCTTGAGACGACACCAGAGACGCTCGATGAGGTTCCTGGCCTTGTAGGCGTTGCGATCATAAGAGATCGGTGCGCGTCGGCTGGTGGTTGAGGGGATAACGACCTGAGCCCCCTGCGCGGCGATGGCGGCGCGAATGGCATTGGTGTCGTATCCGCGATCAGCGATGAGCCGGTCGAAGCGGCCAGCGGCAGCCCCGATCAGGTCCGCGGCCATGGTCATGTCGTTGATGTTGCCGGCCGACAGCATCAGCAGGCGCGGCCGACCCAACGGATCGGTCAGTGCGTGGAGCTTGCTCGTCCGGCCGCCGCGCGAGATGCCGATGGCTTGCGCGAAGGCCCCCCTTTTGCGCCACCAGCGGAGCGGTGGGCCTTGATGTGGGTGGCATCGATGGCGACCGTTCCCCACACCCCGCTGTGGCCGGTCAAGGCCTCAAACATGCCCAGCCAGATGCCCTGCCGGCTCCAGCGATTGAAGCGGTTGTAGATGGTCGTGTAGGGGCCGTACTCGGGTGGACAGTCGCGCCAGCGCGCCCCGCTCTTGAGCATGTGCACGATGCCCGAGATCACCCGACGGTCATCGACCCGGCGGGCTCCCTTACGCCCCCGCGGCAGCAACGGCTCCATGCGCGCCCACTCCGTATCGCTCAGCCACGTCAGATTCCGCTTCATCAAGACCCTCCGATCCGCTCGGAATCTTTAAATCAGCCAAACTCACAGCACGCAACCCTTATTGGGTACGAACCCTAGGGTAATCGCGGGGCGCGTCTGTCGCGAAGTGGGTGGCAGCTGCCAGACTTGTCTTGCTGGTGGACCGCCCCGCGGCCGAAGCAACCTGAGCTGCCGCCAAGGTAGTGGCGGCTTTCGGTTATTCAGGAGGCTACTTCCCTTTCTGGGAGGCCGACGACTTGCGAAGGCGAACGCCTTCCCCACCGCCATTCGCCTCGATGAACTCAACGCCGGCAGTTTCGAGAGCGCGACGCACCACTTCAAGCGTGGCTCGGCGAGGTTTCTGAACGCCGATCTCGAGCTGACGAACCGTAACGACGCCAACGCCCGCTTTCTCCGCTAGCTCCTGCTGGCTCCAGCCCAAGAGGCCGCGCGCAGCCCTGCACTGCGCTGGCTGAATCATGCCCAAAAGCTTCCGAAAGCGCTTGATTCGACAGAAATCGCTATTATAGTCATTTCAATCGTTTTTCGATGCTTATGTCTAAATCAAAGCGTTGGAGGCAACCATGAGTCAACTCGCCCAGTGTCTCAGTGTCTACCAGACGATTCGCGAGCGAATCATAGCCCTAGAAGCCGGAATCGACGAAGTGACTCTCGCCGATACTCTTGAGGGACTGACCGACCTTCACGAGGTGGTCGCGGCCATCGTCCGGTCAGCCCTTTTCGCTGAGTCGCTTGCTGAGGGCCTGAAGGGACACATCCTGGTGCTGCAGGCCCGATTGGCGCGGCTGAACGAACGGAACGCTGAGCGCCGACGAATTGCCCGAGACGCGATGATCGAGGCCGACATCAAACGCATCGCCGCGCCGGACTTCACCCTGTCGCTCCGGGCCGGACCCTCCTCAGTCGTAGTCATCGACGAGGGTCGGATTCCGGACGCCTATTGGACCCCTCGCGAGCCACGGCTCGACAAGGCCGGCTTGCTCGGCGACCTGAAGCAAGGCGTCGCAGTCCCGGGTGCTGCGCTCTCCAATCCCGAGCCAGTCCTGAGTGTGAGGGTCGGCTGATGGGGTTCTCGGACAGTCAGGTTGGTGCTCTGCGGCGGGCAGTTTCTGTCCGACATATCCGCACCCGCGTCGCCGATGGAAGGACGCTTTCCTATGTCGAGGGCTGGTTCGCAATTGCGCAAGCCAACCGCATCTTCGGCTTCGACGGTTGGGACCGGGAGACAGTCGACGCCAAGTGTGTTCAATCACGAGAGGCGCGTGGCAGCTGCAGTGTCCTCTACACGGTGAGGGTCCGCGTCACCGTCCGATCGGCAGACAGGGTGGTCGTGCGTGAAGGCTTTGGCACCGGCCAGGGTCGCGGCAATGATCTGGGGGAGGCGCACGACTTGGCACTGAAGGCGGCCGAGACCGACGCAACCAAGCGAGCCCTCGTCACTTTTGGCAAAGCGTTTGGGCTGGCGCTCTATGCCGAGCCTGGTCGAAGGCGTGCAGAGGGCGCGGGAGCCGAATCAGCGTCACCGCACGGAGGGCCCCTCGTGGGCGTCGGCGAGGCGACGCCAGCCGTGGCACGAGATGCTGGCCCCGCGCTTGAGGGTTCGAACGTGGCCGAGGCCGCCACGGCGAGCATGTTGCCTGGTGCGCGCATCGACAAGAGCGTCCTCATGTTGGCCGAACCTCGGCGAATCCGCGACAAAGATCACCTTCGCTACGTCGCGTCGCAGCCCTGCATGGTGTGCAACCGGATTTTGGCCGAAGCGCACCATGTTCGCTTCGCCCAACCGAAAGCATTCGGTAACAAAGTGAGCGATGAGTTCACCGTTCCGCTTTGCCGCGATCATCACCGTGAACTTCATAACAGGGGGAATGAGCGCGCTTGGTGGCATGACATGGGGCTGGATCCCCTCCCGGTCGCGAAGCGACTCTGGGATGAAACGCGGGAAACGGACCGTGGGCCCGTGACGACACTGACGGGGTCAGAGACCGGACCCGATCACAATGCCGAAACGCTGCCTCCCGCGTCTCGGGCGCGCGCTCGAGCTCAGTTCTAGAGCAGTTGCCACATCGCGACAGTGGACGGGTCAAAGCAGCCATCGTGGGACCACTTTCTGTCGATGTGATCATGCGTCGCGGCGGCCGTAGTCGTCTTCCAGGCGGACGATGTCGTCCTCGCCGAGATAGTCGCCGACCTGCACCTCGATGAGGGTCATGGGCGCGTCGCCGGAATTGCCCATGCGGTGGATGGCGCCCTTGGGAATGTAGACGTGCTCGCCCTGCTTGACCGCCTTGGTGGTGAGCTTCGCCGGGTCCATGCCGACGGTGATATCGGCGATGCCCTCGACCACGGTCCAGTGCTCGGCACGATGCTGGTGCTTCTGCAGCGACAGGCGCTGGCCGGGATTGACGACGATGCGCTTGACCTGGTGGCGCTTGCCCACGTCGAGGGACTGGTAATAGCCCCACGGCCGCATGTGGGGGATGAAATCCCCGATGACGGCTTCGGGCGCCGCCTCAACGGCAGCGACCAGATCCTTGACCGCGCCAGCGTGATCGCGGTCAGTGATCAGCATCGCACCCTGGCTGGCGACGACCACCAGATTGTCGACGCCGACGACACCGACCTTGGGACGATCGCTGCGCACGAGATTGCCGCGCGCATCGAGGAAGGTGACGTTGCCGGTGCCGACGTTGCCATCGGCGTCCTTGTCGTCAACCTCCCACACGGCGGCCCAGGTGCCGAGGTCCGACCAATCGAAGGGCGCCTCGACGAGCGCCGCACGGTCGGTCTTCTCCATGACGGCGTAGTCGAAGGACAGGCGCGGCGCGGTGGCAAACGACTCTTCGGCGAGCAGCACGGCATCGCCGTCGGTGGTGGCGAAGGCGACCGCGTTCTTGGCGGCGGTCGAGATGGCGGGGGCGTGCCGGGCGACCTCGGCGGTGGCGGTGGCGGCGCCCAACAGGAACATGCCCGAGTTCCACAGGCAGCCGGCGGCGACCAGTTCGGCGGCGCGGGCGGCGTCGGGCTTCTCGACGAACGACTCGACGGCGCGGGCCGCCATGCTGGTGAGGCGGGCGCCGGGGCGGATGTAGCCGAAGGCGGTGGACGGTTCGGTCGGCTTGATGCCGAAGACGACGATGCGGCCACTTTCGGCGGCCGGCAGGGCGTTGACGACGGTGTCGTGGAAGCCCTCGACGTTGTTGATGACGTGGTCGGCGGCGAGCACGAGAAGCGTCGCGTCGGGGGCAACGCCAACCACGAACGAGGCGGCGGCGGCAATCGCGGCGGCGGTATCGCGGGCGGCCGGCTCGAGCAGGATGGTGGCGTTGGCACCGGCCTCAACCAGCGCGTCCTCGACGAGGCGGCGATCGCCGGCACACGCCACGACCAGCGCCGGGCCGAACAGCGACGGGTCGAAGATGCGGGCCAGGGTGAGCGCGAAGGTCGAGGCACCGTTGACCAGCGGCAGGAACGGCTTGGGCGCGCCCTCGCGCGAGGCCGGCCACAGGCGCGTGCCGGCGCCGCCGCACAGAATGACCGGGACGATCATGGCATTTGCCATGGAAGAAGCGAGGCCGGGCTACGCGAGATCATCCGGTCGCTGTCTCGCGACCGATTGCTTCAACCATTGGAGCAGCTCCGACACTTCCGCGGTCGCAACCGCGATGCGGCTGTCCGCGGCGCCGTAATAGACGCGCACGCGGCCATTCTCACAGACCCAGCCGCAGGGAAACACAACCTTGTCGACATCGCCGAAGCGCCCGTAGTCCTTCTCGGGCTCGAAAACCCATTCGTCGGAGCGATAAATGACGCGGGTTGGATTGTCGAGGTCGGGGCGCACAGGAAGAGTTGATCTTTGGCGGCGTACGGCGGCGCACGCCCGGCGGCACCGTCCACTCCGCAGACGGAGTGGTGGTGCACGAGTGATTTGGCGTTGGTCAGGGTCCGCGACGGCGATGTGGGGAGGCGAGTGATTTGGCGCTGAAGGCCGCAGAGACCGATGCCACCAAGCCAACTCTCGTCACTTCTGGCAAGGCGTTCGGACTGCGCTCTATGCTGGCTGTGCTCGAAAGGAGGCAGGAGCTTCGGGCGCCGCGTTGGCATCGGCAGACCGAACTCCGAAAGCCAATGTCAGGGAGGCGGCCATCCTCGGCTCCAAGGACGCCGCTTTCGTGCCCAACGCAACCCACACCGCTTATCCGGCGGCGATGCGCGCAGCAAAAGGCGGCCGCATCGACAAGAGCGTCCTCACGTTGGCCACACCTCTGCGAATCCGCGACAAAGACCACCTTCTATGTCGCGTCGCAGCCCTGCATGGTGTGCAATCGAATCTTGGCCGAAGGGCACCAAGTGCGATTTGCTCAACCGAAAGCGTTTGGCGCCAAAGTGGGGGACGAGTTCACCGTGCCGCTCTGCCGCGATCATCACCGTGAACTTCACAGCAGGAGGAATGAGCGCGCTTGGTGGCATGACATGGGGCTGGTTCCTCTTCAGGTCGCGAAGCGGCGCTGGGACGAAACGCAGCAGTGCCGGCGGGCAACCGCCCCGGGGCTCGGTCGATATGGCAGCGCCGGGCGGAGGATAGCCGAGGCCGGACGGATTCTTCCCCACGACACACCCCTGAGCCAGCTTATCTCAGACTGCAACGAAACAATTGTGCGCCACACGGACCGAATGATTGCGCTGAAGGAATACGCCCGAACGGGCAAACGCCTGCTCGATCCGCTCAAGCGCACACTCGTCGCAACGCTTGTGCGGCCCACGTACTCCTGGCGTTGTTTGCCATGATGCTGAGATTGACCGATCTCGCGATTGCGCCGCACCGGCCGCTTTGGCCCTCTACCGAACTCGCTTCAAGTAACCTTCAGGCGCGACCGAGATCAGTAGCTTGGCGTCGATCGTCTTGTCGATCTCGAATTCCGGATGGGCGCTGACGTATTCCATAACCGCGGTCTTAGGATTGTTGCCCTTGTCCCACGGCCGGTCGGGGTAGGAGCCCGGCGGCATGTTCTCTATCACCGTGTCGAACACGACACAGTAGCTGCCCACGTTGGTTAGGGGCGCATAGGCTTCGAGCTCCGCCAGTACGTGGTCGTGCGTGTGGTTGGAATCGAGCGACACAAGCACCCGATCGTAGCCCGCCGCGTGGGCACGAACCTTACCGACTACCGCCGGATCGATGGATGATCCCTGAATCATGTCGATTCGCCCCGCGAGCGGGTGGGCTTCAATAGCGGCGCGATTGTGGGCGCGAATGTCTATGTCAACGCCGAGTACGCGACGGCGCGGCTTGGCCGGATCGAGTAATTCCCTCGACTGTACAGCATCACAGTAATCCAACAATGCCAAAATCGACGCGTTCAGAATGAGCGACCCGCCGTGTGCGATACCCGTCTCGACGATAAGATCAGGTCGAACCCGCCAGATCAGCTCCTGCATCGCCACCATGTCCTGTGGATACTGGATGATGGGGCGGCCGAGGGCGGCGAAGTTGTAGGAATAGTGAGCGGCCAGCGACGCATCCACGAAGCTCGCGGTGGCGCGCTTCAGGTCGCCGTTGGCTCCATTCGCAGCGAGCCTTGCACGAACCTCTTCCTGGAAGTCACTCATTGAGCCAACGCCTGATCGGCGACGACGTAGCGAAACCGATCAGCGGACATCCGCCGTATCTCCGGGAGGTAGTTGCTATTCATCACGTAGACGGTCGCTCCCTTCGGCAAGCTCGCGAACGCATCGGCCGGCGACACCACTCGCGTGCCGGAACCAGGCAGAAAGCGCCGTTGCTTGGATGGGTTGATATCGATAACGACCTCCATCGGCGTTCCCGCGCGCTCCATCATCAAGGTGAAGAGCACGCCTTTGGACGACGCACCCCAGGCCGCCGCCTGCCCCGGCGGCGCTTCGGGCACTTGGAAGAATTCATCGGGGAAGGCGACAGGGTCCGAGGGATCGCGCGCCGGCTGCCGCACGCTGCCGAGTTCGGCTACGACGCTGAGGTACTGCTCGCCGAAGGTTCGGCGGGCGACGTGGACCTTGTCGAACATGCGCCGGAAGTCGGACATACGGAAGTAGTTCACGTGTTCGTAGAAGACGTTCGAACCATGCGCGATGCTCGCAGATCCAGTCAAAGCATGGCACCTCGATGTAGATGAGGCCGGCGTTGCCGTTCGCCGCACTCAACCGCTGAAGGAACGGCACCGGATCGTGAATGTGCTCCAGCACGTGGCGCAGAATGAGCCCCTTGCCGGTGACCTCCAGTCTGTCGGTGAACAACTCCTTCCGGATGCGCGGATTGGCGCCTTCGTAGGCTGAATCGAAACCGCTGACATCGAAACCCCTGTCGACGAGGAGTTCGAGAAACAGGCCCTTGCCGCACCCGACTTCAATCAACCCTTCCGTGCCCATTGTCTCGCCGATCATCTCGGCGACAGTGTTCAGATGATTGCGAAAGACCGGGCTGAAGCCCTGCTCATTCTGGTAGTCGGCGTCATAAATCATCAGCTCGGAGCGGAAAGCGTCGTTGTATACTAGGCCTGATCGACAATCCTCGACCAGGATCACGTCGCCTCGAGCACAGGCGCGCGCGGCCTCGCGCGTCGCATAGGTCCGGTTCTGAAAGAGGGGAAGGTCGTTCACCCGATGAAGTTCGCGTACGCTAGCCATTGGCAACCCATACCCTAAACACCACAAGATGCCGCGCCCCGCAAACCGAACCGCGGAAGTCTTAGGAAACAACCAGTTGCTTCGCGCGATTGTCAATAGCGTCGGCCCCAAGTTTGGGAGCCTTCGGGTTGGCCACCACGGCGATTGGTCTGTGGCGCGGCAGACGTAGATCGGCGACGAGGTTTAGCAGCGCGGTCCAGATAGAACCGGCAAAACCCGCACTGGGTTACGGCTAACCAGCACGTCTATCTCTCCCTCATCAAACCGGGTTTCCACGCTTCCTGTAGGGCCGACTGAGGACCGACCAATCTTGGTCTATCCTACGGTTGGCTTGTTGTGATCACGCGCTGCGGCCGTCACTTCGTCAAGCTTCTCGCGCGTTCCCCAGAACGCCATCGGCTCGTAGTCTGGGTAAGGATAGCGGCCGAGGTTCAGTCGTATGTTCTTGCCGGACGCCGCGACCCAACCCTCCACGATGCTGCGCACCGCACGCGGGCGGCCGGAACAGATATTTACCGCGCCCACATCGCGCCCCGCGAGGGCGAGACGCGCAAGCTCGGTCGCAAGCTGTTCGATGGGGAGAAAGTCGCGGAGCTGGTCGCCACCCGACATGTCGAACGATGCGTCGCCGCGGGCAAGAGCCGCTTGAAACTGCGGCCACACGGATGTTGCGGACTGTCCCTCACCGTAGGTGTAGAACAGGCGCGCCCAGGTGAACTTGAAGGGACGCTCACCCTTCAGAAGCGTGAGTTGCGAGTGCAGCATGTGCTTTGCGAGGGCGTAGGGATTCGCCGGCGAGCAAACAACTTCCTCGCTGAGGGGGCCGTTCTGCATGCCGTACTCCAGGCAAGTCCCAGTTGCCAATAGCGAACCAAGGCCCCCCTCGATGACCCGCTGCAGATAGGCGTAATGTCGGGGGAGCTCGACCTCGAAGTGGCGCAGCGATTGGAAGTTTGGAAGCCCGCCCCACGCGAGGTGGACGAGTACGTCCGGGCGACCGAGCGCGCCGAACGGATCGGTGCCAGCGTCGCCAACATCGAGCGCGACCAGCGTCGCGCGATGGGCGAATTCGGCCAGTCGTTCGGTCGACCGCGCGGCGGCGGTCAGCTCGATGTCGCTAGCGGCGAGTGCCCGCATGAGATGGCGGCCGACGAACCCGCTCGCTCCGGTGACGGCGACGTGCATCAGAGCGAATCCAGTGTGGGCAGCTTCGCGTCTGCCGCAGACACTCGCCGAGGATCAGTAGGATCGACGGACCGCGGCCACTCGATCGCCAACGACGGGTCGTCCCAGCGAATGCCTCGCGCTGCCTGCTGATGGTAGCGGGCCGTCATCTCGTAGAGCACCTCGGTGTCTGGAACGAGTGTCTGAAATCCGTGGGCGAAGCCCATGGGGATGTAGAGCTGCCGGTGGTCCTCAGCTGAGAGCTCGACCCCAAACCATTTGCCACGGGTGGCCGACCCGGCGCGGATATCGGCAATGACGTCGAATACGGCACCGCGGGTGACCCGAACGAGCTTTTCCTCTTGGTGTGGGATATTCTGATAGTGCAAGCCGCGTAGCGTACCGGTGTGCGGGCTCCACGAAACGCTCTGCTGTACAAACGTGGCATTGAGTCCCACGGCAGAAAATTCGTCGATGCAGACAGTGCGCGCGAAGAACCCCCGGTCGTCGCAATGGGGCTCGATCTCTACGAGCCACGCTCCCGGCAGGGTCTCAGTGAACTTCAAGCTTGTCTCTCCAGCGGCTTACGAGGAAGTATTGTAACTTCATCACCTTGTGTTGCCGTCAGCCAGACGGCCACAGAGGCATCGTTGGCAAGTGAATTCCAGTGCCCTCCCGCCTGGGGTCATGCTCTACCGCAACACCTCTTACACGGTTCGCCTAGTGCTGTGGCATGTACCACCCGTGCTACTTCTTCTCTCTCTCTTGGCGCGCCAACGTGCGCAGCATCGTGGCACGGCCCTTCCGATCTGTGCCCGGAACCTTGTAGCCCTCAGTCGACCACTTCCAGCGTCGGGATGGGAATGACGAAGCGGCCGCCCCAGTCCCGAATCTGGGCGAGCTGGGCAATGATCTCGCTCTTGATGTTCCAAGGCAGGACGACCAGATAGTCGGGCCTCGCCCGCTCGATCTCACCCGGCGCCACGACAGGAATACGCGTGCCAGGCAGCAGGCGTCCCTGCTTGGTCGGGTTCCGGTCAGCGACGAAGGCGATCATGTCGGAGCGGACTCCGCAATAATTGAGGAGCGTGTTGCCCTTGGCGGCCGCACCATAGCCGGCGACCGACTTGCCCGCCCGCCGGACGTTCGATGAGAAAAGCGAGGAAGTCCCGCTTGGTTGCCTCGACGCGCCGGGCGAAGGCATCGAACCGGTCGGCGCTGGCAAGACCGGCGTTGCGCTCCACGGCCTCGGTCGCGGCAATCGCGTCCGTTGCGCGATGGCCGGCCGCCTCGTGGCAGGCGTATAGGCGCAGGCTGCCACCATGAGTCGGCAGCATCTCGACGTCAAACGCCCGCAGGCCGGCACGTGCGAACGCGGGCTTCAGGGCGATCAGCGACAGGTAGCTGTAGTGCTCGTGGTAGATCGTATCGAACTGGTTCTCGGCGATCAGATTGAGAAGGTGCGGAAACTCGAGCGTAACCACGCCTTCGGGCTTCAGGACACGCGGCATGCCACCGACGAAGTCGTTGATGTCGGGGACATGCGCCAGCACGTTGTTGCCGAGGAGAAGGTCGACGGTCCAGCCCTCGTTTGCGAGAGCGCTTGCGGTTTCCCTGCCGAAGAAGAGTTCGCGCGTCTCCACGCCCTTCTTCCGCGCCGCCGCGGCCGTGTTGCCGGTCGGCTCGATGCCAAGCGCCGGAATGCCCGCTGCGACGAAATACTGGAGCAGATAGCCGTCGTTGCTGGCGACCTCCATGACACGGCTGTCGGCGCCTAGATTGAGACGAGAGATGATCATCTCGACATACCGCTTCGCGTGCCTCAACCAACTTTCCGAGAACGATGAGAAATAGACGTAGTCGTCGTGAAAATGCGTGCCGGAGGCCGGACTGCTCTCCAGTTGCACCAGCCAGCACGTTTCGCAGACGCACGCCTTGAGCGGGTAGAACATCTCGCCGGCGCCGGCATCCTCGGGCTTTGTGAATGCGTTGGAAACCGGTGAAAGGCCGAGATCGCAGACAAGGCGCGACAGTGTCGCGCCGCAGGACCGGCAGCGTGCGATGGCGGTCATGCCAGATATTCCTTGAGTTGCCGGCGCGTCACCTTGGGTGCGGCGTTGGCGTCGGCCGCGACCTCCCGGTACCACGCCGCAGTCTCTGCGAGTGCCGTTTCGAGTGGCCAGCGGCTCGCCCAGCCGAGGTCGCGCCGTGCCTTCGTCGAATCGAGATAGAGCACGGCGGCCTCATGTGGCGCGTTCGCATCGCTGCCGGCTTCCCATTCCAACTCCGGCCAATGGCCCTTCAGCCTGTCGAGCAAGTCGGCGACCGCGACGTTGTCGGCTTCGAGCGGGCCGAAATTGAAGGCGGAGTTGACACCGGGCCGCCGCTCGAGCAGCGCTCCGGCGAGCGTCAGGTAACCGCCAAGACAATCGAGCACGTGCTGCCAAGGGCGGGTCGAGCGCGGATTGCGCACGGTCATCGCCGTTCCCGCCGCTGCGGCGCGCGCCGCGTCAGCGACCAGCCGCTCGTCCGACCAGTCGCCGCCGCCGATAACGTTACCGCCGCGGGCGGTCGCAACCATCGTGCCGCTGGCAGAGAAGAAACTCCGGCGGTAGCTTTGCACGACAAGTTCGCAGGCTGCTTTGCTGGCGCTGTAGGGATCGTGTCCGCCAAGCTCATCGCTCTCGCGGTAACCCTCGCTTCGACTCTTGTTCTCGTAGACTTTGTCTGTCGTCACCACGACCACCGCCGCCACGCTCTTCGTCTGGCGCACCGCCTCCAGTACATTGACGGTTCCCACAACGTTGGCTTTCCACGTCAACGCCGGCTCGGCATAGCCACGGTGTACGAGCGCCTGCGCGGCCATGTGAATGACGAGATCGGGCGCCGCTACGCTCAAGGCGCTTGAGAGAGCATCGCCGTCGCTCAGATCACGGATATGGTTCGCCGACAGACACTGCGCCGCGTCGGACAGGCAAAACATCGCCGGATTCGTGTTCGGCGCCAACGCGTACCCGGTGACGCGGCAGCCAAGCTCCGCCAGCCAATGCACGAGCCACGTGCCCTTGAAGCCGGTATGGCCCGTAACGAACACCCTGCGCCCGGCAACAACTTCGATCAGCGGATTCATTGTCCTGTGGCTACCAGTTCCGCCAGGGCGCCTTGTCGCTGCGCCACAGATCCTCCAGCAGGTTCTTGTCGCGAAGCGTATCCATTGGCTGCCAGAACCCGCTGTGCTTGAACGCGCGAAGCTGGTCTTCCCGCGCGAGCTGCTCCAGCGGTCCGCGTTCCCACGACGTGCCGTCGCCGTCAATGTAATCGATGACGCGCGGCGACATGACAAAGAAGCCGCCGTTGATCCACCCGCCTTCGCCGGTGGGCTTCTCGACAAATCCCTTCACCGCTGACCCGTCCTCGATATCGAGTGAGCCATACCGCCCGGGCGTTTGCACGGCGGTAATGGTCGCAAGGCGACCATGGTTACGATGGAACGCGAGCTGCGCCGCGATGTCGATGTCCGACAAGCCGTCGCCATAGGTAAAAAAGAAGGCGTCCTGGCCTTCAAGAAAGCTGCGAACGCGCCGAAGCCGGCCGCCAGTCATGGTCGACTCGCCCGTATCGACCAGCGTCACCCGCCACGGCTCGGCGTGCTTCTTGTGGACGGTCATCTGGTTGTCGCTGAGATCGAAGGTCACGTCCGACATGTGAAGGAAGTAATTAGCGAAGTATTCTTTGATCAGGTAGCCCTTGTAGCCGCAGCATACGATGAATTCATTGACGCTGTGCGCGCCATATACCTTCATGATGTGCCAAAGAATTGGCCGACCGCCGATCTCGACCATCGGCTTCGGGCGCGCGGCCGTTTCTTCCGAAATCCGCGTGCCGTAGCCGCCAGCGAGAATGACTACCTTCATCCCTTTGCCAACCACCGTCTCACTAAGCGCATGGCCGCCTCCGACCATCGTCAAAGGCCCATCGCTTCCGTCAGCCGCTTGCTTGCGGCCTTTGCGTCGAAACGTTCTTCCGCAAGTTGCCGGCTCCGGCGCCCCATCTCACCAACAAGGTGAGGGTTCTTGACGAAGGCAAGAAGAGCGGCTGCCAGCGCGTCAGCATTCTTAGCTGGCACAAGGAATCCGTTTCGCATGTGCTCTACAGTATCCCGACACCCCGGTACATCCGTTGTGACGACCGGTCTCCCCATGGCCATGGCTTCCTGTGTCGAGCGAGGGACTCCCTCACGATAGGAGGGCAACACGAAGACACTTGACCGAGCAAGCCAAGGTGCGACGTTGGCGACTCTTCCCGGCCAGTCCACAAGACCGACGGCAACCCACGCATGTATCTGTTCGGTGCTCACGCTGCTTGGGTTGCTGTCCACGTCTCCAAGGACGACAAAGCGAACGTCTTGATGCAAAGACCGAATTTGGCGCGCCGCCTCGATGAACTCAAGGAGGCCCTTCTCTCGCAGTAGGCGGCCCACAAAAAGGAACGTCATTGGATTGGTGCAAGGTGGGACGGCCCGCCATTCGGATAGATCGACGCCGATAGCGCCAACAAGCGTCGCCTTTTCCGCAGCAACCAAACCCGCGTCCACGAAATCGGACCGATCGTCAGCGTTGAGGAAGAAAGTAGATGTGGCATGGCGGAGCGCCGCCCGATAGAGGCCTGAGACAAGGGTCCTAAGCAAGCGACTTCGCAACGTCGCACTCTCCATGAATGCATGACCAAGGCCCTCGATCACTGCGTAACGCCGCGGTACCCCCGCAATCTTGGCAGCTAGGGTGCCATAGACGACCGGTTTGACCGCAAAACAAAGCGACACCTCTGGACGGAGGGAGCGCAGGGAGGCAATCAAATGGGCCATCGCCGCCGCGTCGACGAGGGGGTTCATGCCTGTGCGTGCCAATCGATAGTCCCTTGGCTTCGCCCCCATCGCCCGCACCGAATTTCGGGTCGTTTCATCATAGTCCGGGGCGAATGCAAAGACCTCAATTCCCTTGGCTACCAAGTCGCGGATAAGTGGACCACGGAAGCTCAGCATCAACGTCGCTTGGTTGCCTATGAGGGCCATACGCATCGGAATCACGGCAAATCGGACTGCAGATGCCCTTGGTACGCTATGGCATGTCGACCGGTGCCACAGGGCAAAACTGGGTCAGCAGGAATTGACATTTCGTCAGGCGGGGTTGGTGCATACTCTAGACTGGATTGGCAGAACCGGTCACATCCTCGATGCGCAGAAGCAGCGTGACCTTCAGTCGCGAAGACGTTGCAACACCTTCGATCGGTTGCTTAGGCGGGACGCTTAACATTCTTGTGCGGAAAACGACATGGCAATTCTCGAGCAGGTGCCCCGACGACCGACGCGCCGTCCGACCAGCAACTCCGGCGACTGGCACAGTCATCGCCACGTGGTCCCACTGCCTGTGCGCAGCGTATTGCGGGCAGCGTCCAAAGTGACATGTCTTCGGTGTTGGGGCGGCTCGGTGAAAGATGAGCGATGCTAGAGTGATGCCAGCGGCGCCGGTACCGGTTGTCGCACTGAAATTGGGGCTGACGAAAGTCTGGCCGAAGGGCCGGGTGATCAAGCTCGACGCTAGTCGAAAACCGCAGCCATTTTCGATGCAATACCCGGGAGACTCGTATGAGCTCTGAATTGAGTTCTGAATATAGCATGCTGGATGTAGTGACCGTTCTATCAAGGATGTGGATACCACTTCTAACATTGCCGTTGATCGCAGGGCTCGGCGTTGGCTATTGGGCATATCCTAAGGCACAAAAGGAGGTCCATCTCCAGGTTGCCAGTGTCGTCAGCATGCCCAGCCTTGATGCCTTGATAATAGATCTGCCAGAACTCTTCGGACGAGACGTTGCCGCGAATCCCGGCCAAGCGCCCACGCTCGTGACATACAACTTGGGCGCGACAAATCAGGGCGCTCGCAGCGTAATGAAGTTGGTCGTGCAGGCGCCATCCGAGGAGGAGGCTGCAAGTTCGATGAGGGCATTCCTTGAGCGGCTGGCGCGCACCGTCGACGCACGAGACTCTGGATCCGAGAGGCGCACCGAGATTGATGCGCTAAAGGATCGCGCGGAGACGCTTACGAAACTCTGGGATGCTCTAAAGAATAGCGGAAGCGTTCCTGGCGGCGACGCAACAGCGGCGTTGGCGTTGCCAATCCACGCTCTAGCGTCGGCCTCAGTCGCGAACGCTCTCGTCGAGGTTGAGCGCGCGCTAAGTCGTCAGGAATCTGGCGCCAGCGAGGCTAACCTGCGCATCGAGGTCCCGCCAGGCCCGGCGGTAGTCGCGCCGATTGCCAAAGCGTCGTCCTGGATCAGGTTGCCAATCGCCGCGGTAGTTGGCACCGCCTTCATCGTAGTCATACTGGCTTTTGCGTTGGACGGGGTGAGGAGAAGGCGAAGGGCTATCAGCTTCAACGGCGCTCACTCGGCAAATGCGTGATTCGGAAACTCTTGCGGACGGGCGGCGGGCAGCGATGCACGACAAACAGCTAAGTTTGGGGGCATATCGGTTCTTTTCTTTTCTCGTTATTATCTTAGCTGCGTATTGCGCGTTCCTGTTCCAGTCGAATTGGGAAGCGGTCAAGAGCTTGGGTTTTTCGGGTCTCTTTGTGCCCGATGCCGTTGGGCTCGAGTTGACTGTCGATTTGGCATGGACGAGCGACTGGCATGCCTTGCCGAACCTCACGACCTTGATAGGCGTTGTTCTCTTGTACGGCCCCGTCAGGGTTTTTGGGGGCTGGGCGGTCACAGCTGTCAACGTGTTGCTGCTTTGGTGCGCGTCTCAGGTTTTCGTCGGCTCGGTGTCCCTTCTCTTCGAAACACAAAAGGCCCGCCACGTCGCACTTGTGGCGACCGCCCTCGTTTCCTCAAACGTGTATATAATCGAAATACTGCAATTCCCGAACAAGGAGATTCCCTTGCTCCTTTTGTCGAATTTGGTCGTCTATTTTGCATTGGTCCGTGGCGGAATGCCACTGGCGATCCTGTTTGCTCTGCTTGGTTACCCTTTTCGCGACGGATTTGCTATTATCCTGTTGCTAGCATTGGCGCTCGTGTTCTGCTGGGAATCGATCGGGCGGACACCAGCACGTATTGCACTATTCGCGCTTCCTGTACTCATGACACTCGTGGAGATAAGAGCGCTGGCAGGCGTAGATCCCGCGGTGGCTAGAAACGTCGAGATAGGTGAGTATATCGCCGGAGACAAGTTTGAGTCCTTTGGCTTCCTCTTTTCGTATCCGATCCGGCTCGCAGGGAACGTTCTGAACTTCGGCCTGCGACCGCAGTTGGCGAATGTCTTCGGGGATATTCATCTCCTAACCATTGGGTACTGGCAGTTTGGCGTCGTGCTTCTGGCCGGGCTTCTGTGGGCGGGATCCAGGGTTTTCAGTCGAGACGCGTCGGGAACGAAGGTGGCGCTAATCCTGGTCGTGTCTATATTTTCAATCTCCTACGGATCCTTCGTACAGCCAAGGTACATGATGCCGCTCATGTTTTGGCTTAGCTTTGGCGCACTTGAAAGCCGAGCGTCGCGGTGGATTTCGCTCGTGACTTGTATGATCGGCCCACTGGTATTTCTCGAACTCGGGGGGCTGCCTCCGTTGGCCGGCGACTAGCCCGGTACCCCGGTGGGCACGCCCACGAGTGGCAAAGAGAAATTCGATCCCCTGTCAGTGTGTCGTTTTGACGTTGCAACCTGCCACCGCGGGGCCAAACTCGATACGCTTGCGGCGGCGGCGAAGCTCCAGTAGAGTTGGAAGCGAAGTCGAAAGACGCTTAAGTGGTTGTATCCGTTGGCCAGACTGATGCGTCGACGAATCGCAGTACACATTGGTCAGCGGCGTTCGCTTTTTTGTTTCCGACGACGCTCGCGCGGCGCGAGGGCTTATTGATCGCGCCAATATTGTTTTCGGCGTAAGGAAATATGAACAGAGAGGCACCTATACTTGCCATCGGTGGGAATGGCTTCATCGGCTCCCATGTTGTCGAAGAGTTGTTGGCGGCGGGCCATTCGGTGGTCGTTTATGACCGCTCGCCTGAAGGATTTCGCCCCCCCACCCCCGGGCTTCGGTACATATGTGGAAGCCTCGAAGACGTTCCGACGCTTGCAAAGGCGCTTCAAAGCGTATCTGCCGTAATACACCTCGCCAGCACAACAGTCCCCGCAACATCGGACGTTGATCCGGTGGGCGATATCATCGGCAACCTGGTTGGAACCGTCAGGTTGTTGGAGCAAATGCGAACTGCGAATGTGCGACGGATTCTTTACGTGTCGTCTGGCGGGACAGTCTATGGAGTACCCGAGACGGATCCAATCAGGGAAGATCATCCGCTCCGGCCGTTCACCTCCTACGGGATTGTGAAGGTAGCAATTGAGAACTTCCTGCGTCGTGAGGTGCGGTTGCATGGCCTCAGTTGCGTAGTCGTGCGACCTTCAAATCCGTACGGACCGCGCCAAGGAAACATCGGAGTTCAGGGGCTGATTGGAACGTTGCTTTGGCGGGCGGCACGCAACGAAAGGGTCGAGATATGGGGCGACGGCCACGTTGAGCGCGACTACATTTACGTGAAGGACTTGGCCCATTTGTGCCGACTTGCACTGGAAAGTGGCAAGGACGGATGCTTCAACGCTGGGTCGGGAATCGGCCGCAGTGTAAATGAGATAATAGACCTAGTTTGTGCAACGGTGGGCAGCGATCTGGAAGTCGTTTATCGGCCAGGTCGGGCGATTGATGTGCCGAGGGTCGTGCTGGATGCGAGTGCCGCAAAAGACGGATTTGGCTGGGTTCCGTCAACCAAAATTGAACTGGGCCTTTCGGAAACTTGGTCTTGGGTAGTTGACCAACTCGGAGGTTGATGCATCGCTTCCGGAAGCTGGGCCCCGCAGCTAGGCGATTCAAGTGAGCGAAGACGTGGACCCGCTTCCCAAAGTTGGGGCTTCAGGCGCCGACCGATTGACGAACTCGATCCGGTGTTCAGGAATAGCGCGATTGCGAGGCGACGCAAGGACAGCGGGCGCGTGGGCGCCAGGTGGCAAATCGGCGGCCGCCGGCTCAAACTGAACAACCCAACGTAGCAACGGCCGGCGTAGCCGGCGCCATGATACATTGTCTCACGACAGTTCAAACTGCCTAACTAGGCGGCCTCTGGATCAGTACAGGTGTCTAAAACTCGGTCGAACACCCGCGCGAAATCTTTACCAATGTCACCCACCGAACGTCGCACCAACCGCAATCCTACATCGGCGCCTGAAGAAATGAGCCACGACCGCCCCCTCCTCAAAGCAATCGGATCACTCTGGGCGCGACTCCCTTCGCGACGAAGAGGGCAATTCTACCTTCTGTTCGGGCTCACCATTGTCGCATCTGCAGCGGAGGTGTTCAGCTTGGCGCTGGTCTTCCCACTTCTGGCACTGCTGAGCGCGCCCGACACGGTCTTCGACCACCCGGCGATCAAGGGCCTCGCCTGGTTGATCGCGACATCAGACCGATCGACTATTACACTCGCAATCACGATTGGTTTCTGCGCTGCCTCGCTGTTCGCGGGAACCATTCGCCTCGCTGTCCTTTATGCAAATACTCGATATTCGTTCGGCATCGGCGCGGAGCTAAGCGCGGAGGCTTATCGGCGAACATTGTATCAGCCTTACCGAACACACTTGATGCAAAATAGCAGCACTCTAATCAGCGGCATCACGAACAAGACCATGGCCGTTGCTTCGAACATCATCGCCCAACTTCTGACCCTGTTGACATCGTTCCTGGTTGGATTAAGCGTCGTCGTCGTGCTTCTCTGGACCGCTCCGGTAATAGCGATTGCCACCGGCGTGACGTTTGCCGGCACCTATCTGGTGATCCTTGCGGCAGTGCGGGGACGGTTGAAGCGTAACAGTGACATTATAGTAGGCGAATATGCGCGAGCCCTCCAGGCTCTCCAGGAAGGGCTTGGCGGCATCCGAGATGTCTTGATCGACGGAACCCAGGAGACATTCACCAGAATATATCGATCTGCGGATCGACCCTACAAACTCGCCATGGGCAACAATGTGGTCATAGCAGGAAGCCCCCGCTTTGTCGTCGAGACGGTCGGTATGGTGCTTATTGCCGCAATTGCATTCGTAATTACTCGAGGGGGCGCTGTATCCTCGGCAATTCCAATATTGGGGGTTCTTGCCGTTGGAGCCCAGCGACTATTGCCTTTGCTGCAGCAGATATACTCGGCCGTCGCCACAATTCGCGGCAGCGAGGCTTCCCTTCATGATGTAAGCGAGTTGTTGGATCAGCGTATGCCGTCAGCGGCTGCCGAAGGTGCTAGGCCGGTGCAATTCAACCGTTTCATCGAACTCAAGGATGTCGGATTCGCATATTCGCCTACCGGTCCCGTTGTCCTTCGAGACGTGTCGCTTCGAATTCCGAAAGGCGCGCGAGTTGGTGTGTTCGGAACGACGGGCGGCGGCAAGAGCACGATGCTTGATGTCATTATGGGTCTGTTGTCTCCTTCCAGTGGCAGTCTGCTTGTCGACGGAATGACGGTTGACGAGGCGCTTCAGTCAAGTTGGAGGCGCCACATCGCTCATGTACCCCAGAGTATATTTCTCTCCGACGGAACCGTCGCCGAAAATATTGCTCTTGGTGTTCCTTCTGAGGAACGTGATATCGATCGTATGCGGGCCGCGGCGGCAGCAGCTCAGATCGACAAAACAATATTGAGCTGGCCGCAGGGGTACCAGACCACGGTGGGAGAACGGGGAGTGCGGCTTTCGGCAGGACAGCGTCAGAGAATTGGCGTCGCGCGCGCATTATATAAGGAAGCGGACGTGATCATCCTGGACGAAGCCACCAGCGCACTGGATAACACGACCGAGGAGGCGTTGATAAGCGCCATCGAATCTCTTGGGCCCGAACTGACTATTGTAATGGTTGCGCATAGGTTAACGACGTTGCGCAGTTGTGATCTCCTGTTCGAGGTGGCCGATTGTCGCGTGAGGCGCGTAGAAGGCTATAGCGCCTTGGCTGGGGGCGCAGCCAACCACGACCGCGAGCCACCTTGACCTGTTCGTGTCCGTTTGAGCGGCGTTCAGTTCGGGCTCCTCGGAGAGTTGCGCAAAGGGGCTACACCGCTTCCGACGGTGAGTTCGGCGTGTCGATGCCGGGAGTGCGGTGAGGGTGTTGCTGATGGGAGGGGGACTTGGTACCACTATCCTCGGGGAAGTGGGTGCCGCGCTAAAGGCTGTCGCCGAGTGCGTGGCGGGTCGATGCGTGGTACGTTGTCAATTGGCTGCAATAGCCGTGGCATTAGAAACTTCACTGCGTGCTTCTGCTGTAAGGTCGCTAGATCATGGAAGGCGGTGAGGGTTGTTCGCGCCGTAGTTTACGGTCGTCTTCGACTCGGATTTTGATGGTGGCGAAGGGGCGGGGCGCCGGGCGTTGGTGGGCATGGGTGGATGCGACGTGATCAGGACGCGGCAGCGGCGTGCTCCGGATTGCTCGGGCCCTGGGCACATCTATTTTCCGGCTCACGATGACGATGCCACCCGCGATGTCGAGTTGACGGCAGAGCGTTTGCTTCATCGGGCGGACGGACTGGGTCGGACGCTTACCGGGGCGCAGCTGCCCGAAGGCGTGGCGGCCCGGGCGGTGGGCTTAGGTTGGCGGCTGCAATGAAATCGGCGCCGCCTGACGTTGCGATTTCCCGCCCAACAATGCCTTTAGTCAGCGTCGGGATCCCGACCTTCAATCGACCTGACCTGCTCCAAAAGAGATTGGAAAACGTGCTCGGCCAGAGCTACCCGAACCTAGAAGTCATTGTATCAGACAACGCTTCGACTGACCCGGCGGTCGGCGAAATAATAACCCGTGTCTCAGCTGCCGACAGCCGTGTACGGGCGAGTCGGCAGAAGGAAAACGTTGGTCGGCTCGCGAATTTCCATCTTGTTCTTCAACAGGCCAACGGTGAATTCTTTTTGTGGGCTGCAGACGATGATTGGTGGGCCGAACACTTCGTCGAGTTTTGCGTTGGCAACATCGGTGATGCCGATCTGCTGGCATCGGATATGGAAGTCGAACTTCTCACATCTGGCGCTCGATCAGTCACGCAAGTTCCCGAGTTGGGCCCCCAATTCACTACGGTCCAGAATGCGTCGAGGTACCTCTCGGACATGCAGCCTGGGCTCATCTATGGGCTGCACAGGCGAGAGGCACTTCTGAGGCGTTTCGATGAAGCCACATTTGACTTGGCAGACTGCTTCCTCGTCTATTCGACAATACTTGCGGACGGCGTGATCACGAGGCCCGGTGCCACATACCGAGCCGGTGTCACATCAGAGAGGTACATCCCGAAAGCGAGCGCCGGCGACACGACCAACCTTTCGTACCGTCAGTTCGTGTTTCGAATGTTGCATTCAACTCTGCGATGCAACACTCTCACGTTGCGTGAAAAGGCAGCGCTCGTTTTCGGTGTTCTGGCCAAAAGCGGCAAGCTGGTTGCGCATCTTGCAACCGAATATCCAGAGCAATCGAAGGTGCACCATCGGATGCTAGCTCGCGCATTTTCATTCGCGCGCCGCACCCGAAACCAATTGCGTCGGATTGCAACAGACGTGCTGCCCAGCCTTTCACGATCCGAGAGCTATTCGCAGTGCGGCGAAGATCTGATCGTCGACTTCGCATTGAGGGCCATGGGCATCGAGCATCCGACTTATCTAGATGTTGGTGCAAACCATCCCTTTCGTTTCAGCAATACCTTCGCGTTTTATAGGCGGGGAAACTCAGGCGTGACCGTTGAGCCCGACCCGGCGCTTCATCGCCTGTTGTCGCGGAAGCGACCGAGAGACATACATATCAATGCGGGCGTCGGCGCTACTCGGAGGCCCGACGCCAAATTCTTCTTGATGTCGGAGAGGACGCTCAACACCTTTTCCGAAGACGAAGCGAGTAGGCACGAGCGGCTTGGCACACATAGGATCGATGAGGTCCGGACCGTTCCAATCGTGCCGATTGGCGAGATAATCGGCCGATATTTTGATGTTGCGCCTCCCGACTTCCTCTCCATTGACGTAGAGGGGCTCGACGCGGAGATTGTTGGCGCCATAGATTTCGAGCGCATGCGACCGGCGGTGATATGTGTCGAAACGATTGACTACAACGCAATTGGCGAGGGAAGGAAGAATTCGACACTGATCGATCTAATTAAGTCGAAGAATTATATCGCGTATGCGGATACTTACATAAATTCAATATTTGTTGATGCGGATCGTTGGATGCGCGGCAAGGGAGGGGTGGCGCGGTGATTGGGATAATCCGGCGATATTTTCGTGAGGTCGTCGACGTTGGACTTAAGAACGAAGTGTCTCGCCATCGGTGGGTGCAGTCTAAGCTCGAAGCGATTCCCGCCGGGGCGAAGATTCTGGATGCGGGGGCTGGAGAGTGCCAATATAAGGTGTTTTGCTCGCATTTGGAATATGTTTCTCAGGATTTCTCTCAATATGAGGGGGTGGGCGATGGATCGGGGCTGCAGACGAAGAGCTGGGATGTGAGTCAGATTGATATCGTTTCTGACATAACCTCGATTCCGGTAGGGGATGGCGAGTTTGACGCCATCCTTTGCACGGAGGTGTTTGAACACATTCCAGACCCGGGCTTGGCCGTAAAAGAGTTTAGCCGGTTGCTGAAGGCCGATGGGATTGTCATCATCACGGCTCCGTTTTTGAGCTTCACGCATTTCGCTCCATATCATTTCGCAACGGGCTTCAACCGTTATTACTATCTTTATCATTTGGCTCAACACGGGTTTGGCGATATTGAAATTACTAGTAACGGGAATTACTTTGAGTTTTTAGGGCAGGAGCTTCGTCGGCTGAGTTCGATGGGTCGACAGTATGGGGGACGGCGATCGGGCGTGATGTTGAAAGCCGCAACTGCGGTGCTTTTGTTCGCGATAAATCGCATGTCAAAACGAGACAGTGGTAGTGATGAGGTCGTGGCGTTTGGGTTGCACGTCACCGCTAGGAAGAAGTGAGTTGTGGAACAGGGTGGTGGCGGTGTGGCGATGTTCCCGGATGTGAGCGTTATTGTCCCGGTGTACAATGGCGAGGAGACTCTTTGCGCGGCCGTCGAATCCCTGGTGGTGCAGAGCTTGGGCAACGCTGAGTTCATCGTGATTGACGATGGCTCAAAGGATGGTTCGGCTGCTCTGATCGCGAGCTTCAGCGACCCCCGCATCCGCCGCTTCAGACAGTCCAATCAGGGGCTTGCGGCGACTTTGAACCGCGGAATTGCGCTGGCGAGAGGGCGATATGTGGCGCGGCTCGATCAGGATGATTGTTCGTTCCCCGATCGGCTGGCGCGGCAGGTCGGCTACATGGAAGCGCATCCTGACGTGGCGCTGCTCGGCACTTGGGCGCAGATCTACGTGGGCGACCAGCGGACTCATCGATTTCATCGCCACCCTGCGAGCAGTGCCGCGCTAAAGTTGGAACTGCTCGTCGACAATCCTTTCGTCCACTCCTCAATCATGATGCGCGCCGATATTGCGAAGAGTCTGGGGGGCTACAAAGTGGAGCGCTCGACCGTATCTCCAGAGGACTACGAATTCTGGTCGCGCATTGCAGCTCGGCACGAAGTGGCTAACCTTCCTGAGGTCCTGTTAGCGTACCACGAACATCCCGGGAGCATCAGCAGGGCTTCTAGCTCCGAAATCGCCGCAAACGTCGTCACGATTTCAGCAAGAAATCTGAGAAGTGCGCTAGGGCCCAAAGTCGGCGAGGAAGAATGCTTGGGCTTGGCGTGCCTATATCATGGTCTTTCTGCAGACCGAACTGGGCAGGGCGGCATAGAAGCGGTTACGCTTTGGCGTGATGCTGCAGCCGCGGTTGGCGGCCCACCTGTCGGATGGTCTAGTGAATTCCGTGCCAGCTACGCTCGCATACGGCGACGGCTTTGGTCGCGGCTGGTGCGGCGTGCGCTGCCGGATCGGGTGCTGGAGCTGACGCGCCAGAGCAAACGGCTGCTCCGGGGGGAGATTTGAAGCTGCCGACGCCAAGGGCTTTTGTCACGGCCCTGTCGGGGGGACTTGGCAATCAGATGTTCCAATATGCGGTGGGGAGAAGTCTCGCGATTAGCCGCGGTGTCCCATTGTTCCTGGACGCGCGCTCGGTCGGTCGGGAGGTCGAGCGGCCTTATGCGTTGTCGGGTCTTCGCATCGATGCTGGAATCGCTGCTCCGACGGAGCTACCTGCCAGGCTAGAACTCGTCGCACGCGTTTTGCGCCGACTGCCACGCTGGCTTGCGCCGCGAACATATGTAGTAGAGAGAAGCTTTTCATACGACCAAACTGTTCTTGAGGCGGAGCCGCCGGCCCTCCTTTATGGCAACTGGCAAAGCGAAAGGTATTTCGCCACTCATCGCGATATAATTCGCGCGGATTTTCAGCTGGCCGGACCGTTGACCGCCGACCGGCAGGCAGTCGCCGATGAAATTTGCAACATGAATTCCGTGTCAGTGCACGTCCGTCGGGGCGATTACGTTAGCAACCCAGCAGCGTACGCTTATCATGGAACTTGCGAACCGTCATGGTATGCGCGCGCCAAGTTCGAGATCGAAAAGGTCGTAGTCGACCCCCATTACTTCGTGTTCGGCGATGAGGTCGCGTGGGCCAAATCCAACCTGCCGGAATTCGTGTCGGCGACCTTCGTCGAGCGGTCGGAAGATGGTTGCGACTGCCAGGACCTCCACCTGATGGCCCTTTGCCGCCATCACATCATTGCCAACAGTTCGTTCAGCTGGTGGGGAGCCTGGCTCAACCCGCGCCCGGACAAACGCGTAATCGCCCCGAAACGATGGTTCAAAGGTGCCGCAAACGACACCAAAGACCTGATTCCGGCGGCATGGCAGCGGCTGTGAAGGCGTGCCTCAGGGCAACATGACCGCGCATCACGGAGACTGACCCGAATGTTCTATCCGAACCTGATCGCCTCCATTTCCCCTGAAGATCGCGTCCTCGAGGTGGGTCCGGGTGGCCGGCCATATCCCAGGTCGGAACGTCCTGCTGGAATACGATTTTCGCGATCCCGAAGAAGTGCGCGCCCAGCGCGGTTACACCGAGGCTCTCAAAACCGACAAGCAGGTGATCTACTACAGCGGAAGTCGCTTTCCCTTCGACGACAATTCTTTCGACTATGTTGTATGCTCCCACGTTATTGAGCACGTACCCGACGTCGAGGGCTTCGTTTCCGAGCTGTTTCGCGTTGCCCCCAAAGGATACCTAGAATACCCGACGATCCTCTATGAGTACCTCTACAATTTCGGCCATCATCTGAGCTATGTGAAACGTGTCGGCAATACGCTGATTTACCTCCCGAAAAAGGAGCAGAGTCTCGACGCGTTCGCTCCGATCCAGCGGAAGTTTCGGGACGCGCTGGACGTCGGTCACGACACAATGGTCCTGAACCTCATGCCGTTTATGATCGAAGGCTTCGAGTGGACGAGCCAGTTCCCGGTCAGGCGGGCCAAGGACGTGGCCGAACTCGTCGGGCCGGATCCAATCCGGTCACCCACTCCGTATTACAGCATCCGGTCCTGGGCGGCGCGCATCGCAAAGGGGGCGTACCGCAAGATGCGCAAGCGTGGCTGATCTCTCATGCATGTACTTATCACGTCCCCCACTTTCCCGCCGCTGAACAGCGGCCTCGGCAACGCGGTTCAGCGGCAGGCGGCCGGACTCACGGCACGGGGGGTCGACGTGACCGTCGCAACCGGCGGCGACGCACGCAGCAGGTGCATCGACCCCGGGTCAGGGGCCTTTATCGAGAGATTCCGGGTGCGCGGCGACGAATCGCTGCTGCACGGGCTGTCGGGAGATGTGCGGAGCTATGCCGACTTCCTGACGGCCAGCGCTTTCGACGCGGTGGTGATGAACGGCTGGCAGATCTGGAGCACAGACATTCCGCTGCGGATGCTCGATTCCATCAAGGGCCGCAAATACGTATACAGCCATGGGCTCGCGACCGAACTGGTGATCGAATTCCAGCGGCTTCGTTCGGCACTCCGCTGGCTGGCCTGGCGGCCCTATCGCTGGCGGCTGCCGGCGCGAATGCGACGCCTCGACGGCATGATCTTCCTGGCCGAGGATGGTTGCGATTGTCGGTTCGCCGACGCTCGCTTGGCGCGAACGCTCGGTGTGCGATCGTGGGTTATACCCAATGCCGCCCCGGCAGCCAATCGTTCCACGACAGCAACGGCGCCGCGTGCCGAGCGCCACTATCTAGCGGCGGTGGGAGCATACGATCGTCTCAAGGGACACGATTTTGTTCTGCGCGCCTACGCACGCTCTGCCGCCCGCAACGAGATCCCGCTGCGGTTTTTCGGCCAAGCTTTCACGCCCTTTACTCAGCGCCTGCGCGATATCGCCAGGGAACTTGGCGTGGCTGGGTCGGTCCGCTTTCATGAGGGGGTCAGCGGGGACGCCTTGTTCGCCGCGTATGAGCATGCGATCCTGCTTTTGTTGGGCTCGCATACAGAATGCCAGCCGCTGGTGCTGCTCGATGCAATGGCGACCGCGACGCCGTTCGTGGCGAGAGCAAGCGGCTGCATCCCTGGTCTTCCGGGCGGTGTCGCGGTCGCGAATGAATCCGAAGCTGCACGCGAGATTGATCGGCTTGTCACCGATGAAACGGCCTGGCAAGAACTGAGCGCCTTCGGCCTGGATGCGGCACGGACACAATTTCATCCTCGGTTCGTGGGCAATGCATTGGCGGGGTTACTTGGCGTTGATCGAGCCGAAGAAGCGGCGGGTGACAAGCAAGACACAGCCGGATCCTGAGGTATATAGCGAGCGATGCCGCGCATGCCTTTAGCTTCCCCGTTGGTCAGTGTGGCACTGCCGGTCCTCAATGGCGCTGACCATCTCCCCCTAGCGGTTCAGTCCATCCTCGACCAGACCTTCACGAACTGGGAGCTACTTCTCATCGACGATGGGTCGACCGATAATTCGTTGTCCACCCTGCCGCAACCCCTTGACCAACGGATCCACGTCGTACGGCATTCGGCGAACCGCGGCTTGGTGGCGTGCCTGAACGAGGCGATTGACCTTGCCCGCGGTCCCCTATTCGCGCGAATGGATCACGACGACTTCGCACATCCCGAAAGATTGAAACGCCAAGTCGACTTCTTGGAGAGTCATCCTGAGGTCGATCTTCTTGGCACAAAGTGCGTATACCTTGGCGAAGGCGATACAGTCTTCGGCGAGATGCCATACGCGATCACCCACGAGGAAATCTGCCTCCAGCCGTGGCGTGGATTCTATTTAGCTCACCCCACGTGGATGGGTCGGATCGAGTGGTTTCGGCGCTATCGCTATGTCCAGCCGAAGGGCTACAGGATCGAGGACCAGCAGCTGTTGCTGAGGGCCCATGCCGACAGCCGCTTCCACACCCTACCGGAGACGTTGCTGGCCTATCGGATTCCCGACCGGGTGCCGTTTAGCAAGCTCTTGAATGCCCGCCTCGCCCTGTTCGGCGTCCAGAACCGCTACTTCGCTGATAACGGTGAGCTCGGCAACAGGTTCCGCGCAGGCCTCGTGCTTCTAATGCGCATCGCTCTCGACATTTCCCTGATGGGTTCGTCGCCGGCGTGGGCGCACGCAAGACGAAAGACGGGCGCAGTGTCGTCGGGCCAGAAGAACGAGTGGGCCGAGTTGATCCGCTCGGCTAGGCAAAAGGTTCACCGGGGCTGATCCGATGACACCGGCGGGCACAAAGCGGGCTCGGTTTCGTCGCCCCGCCAGCACCGCTGCATTTCCAGCGTGATCACCGTGCGTTTCTTTCTCCGTCGCCTCTGGCGGCATTCCGACGTGATCCTTGGTCACCGCCGAGGACTGTTCCGCGCGCCGAGATGACGACGACTCGGCAATCGCTTCGATTCTCGGCGATTTCGCACCGGTTCGCACCGTTGCCTTGCTCGGGCGCTTACTGGTCCCCGGGGCCGACGTTCGAACCAGAAGCGCAGCTCCCGCTTGCATATTATCGGCCGCGCAATCGAACGCCTACATCAAGCTGGCACCTGCTTGGGGGATCTTCGGACGGCCTTTGCGGAATGCTTTGATCGAGTGTCTGTCGCCCAGCTATGGGCGCCTTTTGCCCGCTCGGAAGGTGACGCCGGTCTGTCGCGACGAACCTTCGCAGCGCGCCAGTGCCCCTTGGGGGGGGCGGGACACTGGAGTTTGCGCGCTGTCTGCATTCCCAGCGCCGCGAATCGGGATCACTCGACGATTCTGTCACCTTGGCCGCCGCCGGTCGCGGTGCGGAGAATGATTTTGAGATCCAGCAGCAGCGAGCGCAGTGCAAGATAGCGCGCGTCCCACTTCACCAATCGCGCTGGGTCGCTCATGTCGATGTTTTCTATTTGGGCCAGGCCAGTGATGCCCGGCTTGATCGAGAGAACGCCGGCGCGCCGGCGCCGCTCCACCAGCTCGGCCTGAACCGGGAGACAGGGCCGCGGTCCGACGAGGCTCACCTCGTTCAGCAGGAGATTCCAAGCCTGCGGCAGCTCGTCGAGCTTGGTCTTGCGCAGGAATCGCCCGAAACCGGTCACAGTGCTCGCCGAAACCTCGTGGGTGCCGGCTTGCGGCGTTCCGATCTTCATGGTGCGGAACTTGTAGCAGGTGAAGGGTCGGCCGCTCTGCCCGACGCGCTGCTGAGCGAAGACGCCGGGGCCCGGCGACGTCACTTTCACGATCAGCCAGATCAGCAGCAGCGCCCACCACAGGAGGACGATGACGACAGTGGCGATCCCAACGTCCGTCAGACGCTTGCAGCATCGGAAAACCGGATTCGCCGACTGGTCGTCGACGAGGATCGTGTCGCCGTCCGGATTGCGGCCGCTACCGTCGAGCACGAAGGCCGCCAACCGATCGACGCTGACCGTCGGCCTGAGCGCGGCGAGTGCGGCCAGCGCCGGCCGTGACAACCACGAGGGCCAGTCGCTCAGGATCGCCAGTTTCCCCGCGAGGCTGCGACCGATCACGGCAGGCAGGTAGATCGTCTCGATATCGATGCCGTCGATCTCGGCCAGCCGCCGCACCGCCTCCCGCTTGCTCCGCGCGTATCCACTGGCATTGCCGGGGTCGAGCGCGTGCACGGTCGAAACGTTAATGAAATGGCGGATGCCCGCTTCCCTGGCGCTTGCCACAGTCTTCAGAAGGAAAGCGACGTTGACGGCGTCGTACACGGCGTCGCTCGCCTTGGCGTCGTTGTTGAGGACGGCAAGGTGGACGACAGAATCGAAACCGGCACCCATGGCTGCCAGTTCCTCGTAGGTGCAGCAGGGAAGGGCGGCGAAGATGTCCCGGAGGCCCGCCGGATCGCGGCCGACGAGAAGAAGCTCGGCGCCGGATTCGGCCAGCCGCGGAACGAGGCTCCGACCGACGAAGCCGCTCGCTCCGGTGACGACGATGCGCATTTGGTTAACTATTCCACTCCCCGGGGAATCGTGGCGACATCTCGTAGCTCGCCAGCTTTGTGCGCACAACTCGCACCGCACTCCGGCATCCGAGGGCCGAATGTTATCGACGCAGGCTAATGGCGTACAGTGGAGCTGAGGACCCGATCTGGGGGCGGGACCCGTAGCCGCGGCGGCCGGGTGTGCGCGAAGCGAGAGCGCCAGCGAGACACCGCCAAACAGGCCCGCGACGGTCAGGGCCGCGCCGTAGACGACCGATATTTCCGTCCCGTCTTCGGCTCCGACGCTGAACGCGCTGAAGGCGGAAATGACTGCGCCAAGTAGAGCCCGGCGAGCCCGGATACGACAAGCAGCAGCAGGCCATTGCCCTGCAGCGTGAGGCGGCTGCCCGGCGGTGCTGGCGGCGCCGTCAGGAAGACGGTCGCGCCGAACGTCGCCAGCCCAGGCCGCGGTCGAGAGTTGCTGACCATTTCTTCTCCATACCGAATCTTCTCCATACCGAAGCCTGCCCCGGCGGGCGCACACCACGCGGGTTGCGTCGCTGGCAACGAACCGATCGGGGGACCTACAACCAAGCTGCCCGCTGTGCGGCTTGCCCGTCCGGCGGCGCCGTGGCAGAAGCGCATGTCCGCGGCGGCGGCGGCAGGTGTGAGGCGATCAATCGGATCGGGGGATGAGTGCCGGATGACGAAAGTCGCATTGATTACCGGCGTCACCGGGCAGGACGGGGCGTACCTCGCGGAACTTCTGCTCGCCAAGGGTTATCTTGTCCACGGCGTCAAGCGCCGCTCTTCCTCGTTCAACACGGGCCGCGTCGAGAATCTCTATCAGGACCCGCACGAAAAGAATCAGCGGTTCTTCCTGCATTTCGGGGACATGACTGACGGAACCAATCTGATCCGGATCGTGCAACAGACCCAGCCGGACGAAATCTATAATCTTGCCGCCCAGAGTCACGTGCAGGTCAGCTTCGAGACGCCCGAATACACAGCCAACGCGGATGCGTTGGGGACGCTGCGACTGCTTGAGGCGATCCGGCTCTTGGGATTGACCGAGCGGACGCGCTTCTATCAGGCCTCGACGTCCGAGCTGTACGGGCTGGTGCAGGAAGTGCCGCAGAGCGAGACCACGCCGTTCTACCCGCGCTCTCCCTATGCCGCCGCCAAGGCCTACGCCTACTGGATCACCGTCAACTACCGCGAGGCGTACGGCCTCCACGCCAGCAACGGCATTCTGTTCAACCACGAGAGCCCGCTGCGCGGTGAAACCTTCGTCACGCGCAAGATCACCCGCGCAGTCGCCGAAATCCCGAAGGGGCGCCGGCGTCCGCTGTTTCTCGGAAACCTCGACGCCCTGCGCGACTGGGGTCACGCCCGCGAGTACGCCGAGGGCATGTGGCTGATGCTGCAGCAAGCGCAGCCCGACGATTACGTTCTGGCGACCGGCGTTGCGACGACCGTTCGTCAGTTCGTGGAATGGGCGTTCGCCGAGATCGACATTGCCATCGCGTGGAAGGGCGAGGGCGTCAGCGAGAAAGGCTACGACAGCCAGAGCGGCCGCTGCCTGGTCGAGGTCGATCCGCGCTATTTCCGGCCGACGGAAGTGGAAGCGCTGATCGGCGATGCCAGCAAGGCCCGCAGAGTGCTGGGCTGGCATCACAAAACAGAGATCCGCGACCTTGTGCGCGAGATGGTGCAGCAGGATCTTCGCGCCACCGATGGAGATCGTCGGTTTGATGAGTGAGCGCTTCGATCTGCGCGGCAAGCGCATCTGGGTCGCCGGCCACCGCGGCATGGTCGGCTCGGCGATCGTGCGCCGGCTGGCGGGCGAGGACTGCATGGTCCTGACCGCCGACCGCACCGCGCTCGACCTGACGCGCCAAGCTGATGCCGAGGCATGGATCGCAGGTCATCGGCCCGACGCGATCATCGTGGCCGCAGCGAAGGTCGGCGGCATTCTTGCCAACGACACGCAGCCGGCCGAGTTCATCTACCGGAACCTGATGATAGAGGCGAACATCGTCGACGCCGCGTACCGCAACGGCGTCGGCAAGTTGCTGCTTCTCGGTTCGAGCTGCATCTACCCGCGGCTCGCGCCGCAGCCGATGTCCGAGGACAGCCTGCTCACCGGCCCGCTCGAGCCGACCAACGAGTGGTACGCGATCGCCAAGATCGCCGGCATAAAGCTCACCCAGGCGTATCGCAAGCAGTACGGCTGCGACATGATCTCGGCGATGCCGACCAACCTCTATGGGCCGGGCGACAACTTCGATCTTCAGACCAGTCACGTCATTCCGGCGCTGATGCGCAAGGCCGACGCGGCGAAACGCTCGGGCGGCCCCTTCGAAATCTGGGGAAGCGGCGGGGCCCTGCGTGAGTTCCTTCACGTCGACGACTGCGCGGACGCGCTGGTGTTTCTGCTCAAGAGCTATTCCGATGCCGAACACGTCAACGTCGGGTCAGGCGAGGAGATCAGCATTCTCGACCTCGCCCGCCTCATTGCCAAAGTTGTAGGCTATTCCGGTCCCATCGACTGTGTTGGAGAGATGCCGGAGGGGACGCCGCGCAAGTTGATGAACAGTGAGAAACTCAGGCGCATGGGCTGGGCCCCCCAAGTCGATCTATCTGAAGGCCTCGCGGCTACCTACGCGTGGTACCAGGCGAATGGGGATAGGATTCGTTAAGCGCGGCTGAGTGCGGTTCGGGCGATGATGGCGCTTGCCTGCCCGTCGCAAGCGTTCGACCGGCTGCGTGCGAACTGGCACGGCATCGGGGACCGACGAGGTTGATGCCGCTCAACTGGAGGTTCCGCGATTTTCTAGGTCGTCGAGCTGGTCTTCTGCATGAAGGGCCGAAGTCGAACGCCTTCTGCCCGGTGCGGCACTGTGTGCCCCCCTAGTAGTCTGGATGCGAAGGATGTCGACTTGGCGTAGTCGTAGGACATTTTGGGGGGGCGCTACGGCTCCGCCTCCGGTGGGTCGTCGCAATCGCGTGCGATAGGAGCGTCAACAAACCGTTGAAGTTCAGTGGCGTGCCGTCTAGGCTGTTGTGGGAGCTCTTTGCCAGCCGCTGGGGCCTTGAGTGAGGCGTTGAGGATTGGCCGGCTTCGGCTCAATCGAGTGGGTTTCCCGTGCTGGGCGCCAATCGTTGATCGGTCGTGCGAGACTGAGTACCGGATGAACCCGATCGCCAGGAGGACGTTGGTCATTGGCTATGACGCCATCGTTAGCGGCGTCAGTCTTTGGCTGGCGTATTACGCGCGCTATAACTTCGACACGCTGCCCCAGCCCGATGTTGCCGCCGTCTATTCCGTCGCGTTCGCCGCCACGTCGGTTGCGGTCTTCTTTGTTTTCGGCGTCGACAAGGGCCATTGGCGGTTTGCCTCGCTGCAGGACTTCCAGCGCATCGTCGCCGGATCGGTTGCCACGGTCCTCCTGTTCGTACTCGGCAGCTTCTTCTTCAGCCGGCTAAACGACCTGCCGCGTTCGGTCCCGGCGATCGCCGGTGTGACGATGATCCTGTTTTTGTCGGGCTCGCGCGCGATCTTCCGTGGCGTCAAGTCACGTGCAGCGGCGACCGGCCGGACGCCTGCGCAGAAGAAGCTGCTGATCCTCGGTACGGTCGGCGACGCGGAGTCACTCATTCGTCGCTTCGGTCTTGAGGCAAACGAAGGGCATCGGGTCGTCGGCATCCTGGCTTTCTCGCGGCATTCGGTCGGACTCCAGGTGCGCGGCGCTGAGGTTCTCGGGGAGGTTGCTGGTCTACCTGACGCTCTGGAGCGGCTGACGCGCCGCCAGCTCAAGCCGGATGTGTTCTTGATCGCGACGCCCGGGCAAGACGGCGACCTAATGAAGTCAGTGATCGCCTCTGCGGTGCAGGTCGGCGCTTCGGTCGTACGGGTGGCGCGCCGCGCCGACGTGCTGGGCCGTGGAGCCTTCGAGGAGAACCTCGAACCGGTCAACCTGGAAGATCTTCTCGGTCGGCCTCCGGTCCGGCTGGAAGTCGAACGCATCCGCGCGTTGATCCGCGACCGCACCCTGCTGGTCACTGGCGGTGGCGGCAGCATCGGTTCGGAGGTTGTCCGTCAGGTCGCCGCCTACGGGCCGCGCAAGCTGGTGATACTCGATAACAGCGAGTTTGCCCTTTACCAGATCGACGCCGAGATTGCCGCGGCGCATCCCGATCTCGACCGGGTCAGTATTCTTGCCTCGGTCTGCGACCGTGAGGCGGTGGAGCGCGCCGTGGCGGGCACGGCGCCCGATCTCATCTTCCATGCGGCCGCGCTGAAGCACGTGCCGCTCGTCGAGCACAACGTCTGCGAGGGTGTGCGGACCAACCTCATCGGCACGCGCAACATGGCGGACGCGGCCGCCGCGCACGGCGTCAAGGCGTTCGTGATGATCTCGACGGACAAGGCGGTCCGGCCGGCGAGCGTCATGGGAGCCAGCAAGCGGGCGGCAGAGGCCTACTGCCAGGCGCTCGACCTGTCCGACAGCCAGACCCGGTTCATCACCGTGCGCTTCGGCAACGTTCTCGGCTCGAACGGCTCGGTGGTGCCGTTGTTCGAACAGCAAATCCGGAACGGCGGGCCGGTGACCGTCACGCATCCCGAAATGCAGCGCTACTTCATGACGATCCGCGAGGCGACTGAACTCGTCCTCCAGGCGTCGGTGTTCGGGCTCGCCGAGCCGGAACGCAGGGGTGGAATTCTCATTCTCGACATGGGCAAGCCGGTGAAGATCGTCGATCTTGCGCGCACCATGATCGCCATGGCCGGCAAGCGCCCCGAAATCGACGTTCCGATTGTGTTCACCGGCTTGCGGCGCGGCGAGAAGCTGTTCGAGGAGCTCTTCGACCCGAACGAGCTCAGCGAGAAGCTGGCCATGGACGGGCTGGCGATGGCCAAGCCGCGCTTCATCGACGTGACGACGCTCCACACACTGATCGCGAAAGCTGAGGACGCCGCCCTGTCTGGCGACGTCGTGGAAACCCTGCGGGTGTTGAAGGCGATCGTGCCGGAGTACAGCCGGGAGCAGCCCGGCACATCGCCACGGGTCAAGCCACAGCCATTGATAGGTGCTGCCGCGCTGGCCGGCGCGGCGGGCTTCCCGGGCGCCCCGACACAGCTTGCCGATGGCCGGTAGGTCTCTTTGCACGTGTGGATGACGCTGGCCGGCGTTTGCCCTACCGGGCGACGGCGCCGTAGTCTCGGCCGCAATGCACCACAAACAGGACCGCAGCACGCAGATGAGAACGACCTCTCTGACCGGGTCGCAGGTGGTCTCGGCGACGCCTGATCGCCTGGCCGTTCCGACCGGCGCGGTCCGTACGAGTTGGGCCGAACGCGCGGTTGGCTGGTATAAGAACTACGACTTCCTGTTCGTGGCCTATGTCGCGAGCCTCGCCGCCGTGTACTACACCAACGACGGTCGCGGTGGCCAGTTCCTGTTTCTTCCGGTGGTCATCCCGCTGGCCCTGCTTTCCAGCCTGCCGTGGCAGGTCGCGCGCGGCGATGATGGTGTGCTCAAACGGTCGTCGGTGCCGGAGCGGACGTGGCTGCTGACCGAGGCCGGGCGATCGGTGCTGCTGTGGGCGGCCTTCGTCTACCTGACGGCGATCTCGGTACCCGACCTTTTCACCTACGCGGGCATGCACGAGGCGAACGGCGCGTGGGTGAACTGGCGCTTGGGAGTCGAGACGATCATCTTTCTCGCCATCACGGCGTTGCTCGTGGCCCACCACAGGGACTTCGTTGGCCGGCTTGTGCTGGTTCTCGGTGTCCTGATCGCACTCAGCACGCTCATCAACATGATCGCGTTCGCCGCTCAAGCCGGCTGGCCCGCGTTCGCGGATCGTTTCGTACCCGTTTTTGGCCTGGCGGGAAACCGCGTCGCGACCACCGCGGGGCTGACCTACAGCCTGACGCTGTTGGCGACCGTGACGGTCGCCGTCGAACCCGACCGGGCTCACTGGCAGCGGGCCATCCTGCTTCTGTCGGCCGCCGTGCTCTTCGCGGCCTTGCTGTGGACCAAGTCGCGCGGTGCCTACGTGGCGATGCTCGCCGGCTTTCTGGTGCTGGCGGCCTTGCGGCCGAGCCGCCGCCGGCTCCTGGCGATTGGCGCGACGGTGATCACGGCACTTGTGGTGCTGATGCTGATCGATGCCGGGTCGGCCAATTCGATCCTTGCCAGAGGTGACAGCTACCGGCTCGAGATCTGGCCCGTCTATCTCCCGATGGCAGCCCAGCACCTGTGGTTTGGCTACGGCCAGATCGCCAACACGATGATCACGATCAACGGTATCGTGTTCAACCACCCACACAATCTCGTGCTGACCGCGCAAATCCTTGGCGGGGCCCCGGCCACCATCGCCATGCTGGCGATGTTGGCCGGCGGGATCTATTGGGCGGGGCGCTTCTATCGCGCCGGCGGTGGCGCGGCCGTGTTGATCATGATGGTCGCTCTGGTGGTCGCGGGCATGACGGATTTCAAGTTCGTGACCAGCTATCCGAACTGGTTCTGGGCGACCCTCTGGCTGCCGATCGGGCTCTGCATCGGTGCCGAGATCGCGCTCCGCAAAGCGTCCGCGATGCGGGCTCAGACGAAGCCGTAATACGCAGCAGTGCCCGGCCACGCCCGGCCGTCCCCGCCGCTGAAGGTGGCCGGCGCCGCTGCGATTTCCATGGTCGTCAGCAGGTCGTTGAGTTTCCGCGGGTCGAAGACGAGCTCGTAGGGCAGCACGCGCCCGAATCCGGCGTGGCGAACGCGGCGCGCCGGCGCGCCGATGTCGAAGCAGACCGGGAAGATCCGGTTCCGAAGCGCGATCGACAGGGTGTAGCTGTAGGTTTCCGGCCATACGGACGGAAACAGGAGGAGATCCGGCCGGTCGGCGGCGAGGATGCGGTCGATGTCGTCGTCGCGATAGGCGCCGGCGAGCGTGATCGTCGGCAATCGCCCCACTTGGGGCTGGTCGATCGATCCGCGGACCGTGAAATGCAGCGGCAGATCGCGCAGGAAGGCGTCCATGGCCAGGGCGCGAACCACGCGAGAGCCCTTGTAAGGCGCCAGATCACCGAGGATCAGGATCTTGCGGACGGCGCCAGAGGCCGACCGGCTCGGCGCCGGCGCAACCGCGGTTGCGGGAGGTTCCGGGTGGGGCCGCACGACGAAGGCGGTGTCCGGGGCGAAGTACGGCGCGAGGCGCTCGGCCACATCTTCGTCGGGCACGAACCTCCGGCGCGCACCGGCGAGGAAGCCGGCGTAGCAGTCGCGCCACGCTGCCACGTCGACCCGTCCAGCCGGGCTGCCGCTCAGGTCGACGCAGCGCTGGCAATACCTGACCGAGCGAGAATCGCAGAAGGTCAGCCCGGCGTCCACCATGGTGACACGCGGGCAGATCGGCACGTAGTCGTGGACGGTGAAATCGTAGGCGAGCTCAGCGTGGCGGGCGATTGTCGGCCAGGCGTCGAGCCACTTGTCGGCATAGCCGACGAGCGAGTGGACGTGCAGATGGTCGATGCCGGCCGTGCGCAGCGCCGTGGCGGCGTCCTTGGGCGACCTCAGCTCGATCCGGCAAACCGGGTCGGCGTCGTGGCCGTCGACCAGACGTGCGATCACGACCGCATCGGAGTCTGCGGTGTCGGGCCGGGCGGAGAAGCTCTGGACGCCGTCCGCTTCGAGCAGGCGCGCGAGGTCGCCGATGTGGCGCGCGACGCCGCCGCCAAGGCGATGGGTGATGTGCAGAACGCCGGCGGGAAGTGTCAAGGCTGAGCCTTCCGCCGCGCCAGCTTGCGTTTGCGGAGATAGTTGCGGATCGCGCGGCGCATGGGAAAGAGGCGCGCGATCCCCTCGATCTCCTTCGCCGTCATCAGGCCCTCATGGGCGGCGTAGTAGTCGAAGAAGATGCGCTGGAAGGCGGCAAGCGCCGTCTTGGTCTCGACGTAGGCCTGCTCGAAGAATTTCGCGTCGGCCTCGGCCTTCGCGAGGCGGGTCCGGAGCGCGCCGATCTCGTCCTCCGGGCCTTGGTTATCCGCCATCTGTCCGATCGACTTCGCTAATCCTCACGGCGCACCCTCGCCGCCTGACGCTGCAATGGTAGCGCGCCCCCGGATACGGTACCAGCGCCGGCCAAGAAAGGAGGTACCGCGGAGTTTGAAATCTGGTGGCTTCCTGACAAAATGCAAAGCCATGGCTCGCGCATCACAATTGGTGGGGCGAATTTGGCTTTCTGCCGCGACCATCCTCATTCTCGTCGGCTTCGCCAGCACCTGGTGGTTTCGTGGATTCGGTGCGCTGGCCGAAGTGCTGGATCCGGTCAATCCCTTGAATTGGGTCTCAGTCGCGGTCGCCGTAGCGCCCCGGCGTGTTCCTTCTCTGGCTCAGCGACAAACAGCGACACCGCGGCTTCTAGACAGCGGCCCTGTCGGGTTGGATCAGCCCAACTTTGAAGCGTATGTTCCAATTCTCACCAGCGAAGATGTCTTCCTGACATGAAAGCATCAAGAATGCCCGCGGCTCGCAAACCACGCTACGCAGCGCAACTCGCCAGCGTTGAGATCGACGGCAATCGCATTGAGCGAATCTACGTGAGAAAGCTAGATCGGGTGGAGATCAGGTTCGCCTCTTGGCCGAACGGCAGGATGGCGCGCCGCCCCATGGACCTACCTGAGAAGGCTCTGATCGAGTTGCTCGCTGCGGCCATCGACGGCCGCGTGCTATCGCAGGATTTCTTGCGCGCGCTGACAGTGTTGCTGGCTGAGCGCGCCCATTTTGTTTCCGCGTCCGGACCCTAGGCCGCCATCCTGTTCTGGCATTGCCCGCTTCCCTGGCGTCGGCACGCGGGCGGCAACCATGACAGCAAATGTCATTCACCAGACTGGAGCCGGTCGGCTACGTCAACGGGCATTGCTGGCGATAGTCTGTGCGCCGAGTGCGCGGTCGAGCGTTGAAGCGGCCTTGACATGCGGTCGATGGCGCCCTTTCGTGCGGCGCGTTCGCTTTTCGGGCGGGCGACTATTGTGAATCTGACCCAGGTACGTGGGCCCTATGCCTTTTTCGGCGACTGCACTGCGCCTTCCCGACGTGAAGATCGTGACGCCGAAGTGGTTCGGCGACGGCCGTGGCTATTTCGTGGAGACCTACGTCGCGGACGATTTTCGCCGACTCGGGATCACCGCTGACTTTGTCCAGGACAATCAGGCGGGCTCGGCCCAGAAGGGCACGCTGCGCGGTCTCCACTACCAGAAAACACCGCATATGCAGGCGAAGCTGGTTAGGGTGATCAGCGGGTCTGTCTTTGACGTCGCGGTCGATCTCCGCGAAGGTTCGCCGACGTTCGGCGAATGGGTCGGCGCGACGCTGACCGCTGAAGGTGGGAAGCAGATCTTCGTGCCCCGCGGCTTCGCTCACGGCTACTGCACGCTGGAGGACGATACGGTCGTTGCCTACAAGTGTGACAACGCCTATGCGCCGGCGGCCGAGGGCGGTATCCACTTCGCTGATCCGACCCTGGCGATCAGTTGGCCCGTCGCTCCCGACATGGCGATCGTCTCGGACAAGGATCGTGCGCTGCCGCCGTTCGGCAAGGACGCGGCCTTCCCGCGAACGGATCTCGGATGACCACGACCGCAAAACGCTACCTGATCACCGGTGGAGCCGGCTTCATCGGCTCGGCCGTGGTGCGCCAGCTCATCGCCGAAACGCCCCACGAAGTCGCCGTCGTCGACAAGCTCACCTATGCGGGGAACCTCGATTCGCTGGGTTCGGCGGCCAATAGCCCGCGCTATCGCTTCTACCGCGACGACATCGCGGACGCGGCGCGCATGGCCACGATCCTCGAAGAGATCGCGCCGGACGTCATCATGCATCTGGCGGCGGAAAGCCACGTCGACCGGTCCATCGACGGCGCCGCCGCCTTCATCCAGACCAACGTCGTCGGCACGTTCGTGTTGCTTCAAGCGGCGCTCGACTACTGGCGGAAGCTCGCCACGCCGCGCCGCGACACCTTCCGCTTCCATCACATCTCGACCGATGAGGTGTTCGGCTCCCTCGGCCCCGACGATCCGGCGTTCAGCGAAACGACGCCCTACGGCCCCAACTCGCCGTATTCCGCCTCCAAGGCGTCCTCGGATCATCTGGTGCGCGCATGGCACCACACCTACGGCCTGCCGGCGGTCGTCTCCAATTGCAGCAACAATTTCGGTCCCTATCAGTTCCCCGAAAAGCTGATCCCGCTGATGATCCTGAACGCCATAGAGGGCAAGCCGCTGCCGGTCTACGGCAATGGCGCCAACGTGCGCGACTGGCTCTACGTCGACGATCATGCGGCGGCGCTCAGGCTGGTCGCCGAGCGTGGCGTGGCCGGCCGGACCTACCTCATCGGCGGCGACAACGAGTGGAGCAACCTCGACGTGGTGAAGGCGATCTGCGCGCTGGTCGATCGCCGCGCCGACCATGCCGGTC
This sequence comes from uncultured Alphaproteobacteria bacterium, assembly GCA_963843565.1. Lineage (GTDB taxonomy): Bacteria > Pseudomonadota > Alphaproteobacteria > Rhizobiales > Kaistiaceae > DASZQY01. Next base: position 84,873 of record CAWJKY010000004.1, on the reverse strand, counting down.
AGCCGCCCCGCGAAAGCCTCATCAAGTTCGTCTCGGACCGGCCCGGACACGACCTCCGCTACGCCATCGATTCCGGAACCATCCGGCGCGAACTCGGCTGGCGTCCCAGGGAATCGTTCGAGAGCGGACTGGCGAAAACCGTCGACTGGTACGCCGCCAACCGGGCGTGGTGGGGTCCGATCCGCGGTGGGGTCTACAGCGGCGAACGCCTCGGCCTGAGCACGCCATGATCCTGGTGTTCGGCAGCCATGGCCAGTTGGGGCAGGAGCTCGTCGCCATGGCGACGGCGCGTGGTCTGCCGGTCGCAGGGCTGAGCCATCGGGATGCCGATATCGCGGACGCGGGTGCTGTCGCTGCCGCGGTCGCGCGGGTCAAGCCGACCTTCATCGTCAATTGCGCAGCGTACAATCAGGTCGACCGCGCCGAGAGCGACGTCGCGGCCGCGACTCGCACCAACGCCACCGGCCCGGCGGTCATCGCCACGGCCGCCGAGGCGGCGGGGGTGCCGGTCGTCCACATCTCGACCGACTATGTCTTCGATGGCGACAAGGCCGGCGCGTGGACGGAGGACGACCCGGTCCGTCCGCTCAGCGTCTACGGGCGCACCAAGGCCGAGGGCGAGGCCGGGGTTCGCACGGCGACCGATCGCCACCTGATCCTGCGCACCGCGTGGGTGTTCGGCGCCTACGGCGCGAACTTCGTCAAGACGGTCATGAAGATGGCCGGCGAGCGCGATCGCCTCGACATGGTCGCCGATGCCACGAGTTCGCCCACGTCGACCGCGGACCTTGCCCACGCGATCCTGCTCGCGGAAGCCGCGGTGCGGGGTGGCAGTGCGCCTTGGGGCACCTATCACGTGGCCGGGGAGGGGGCTGCTTCCCGCTACGAACAGGCGGTCGCCGTGGTCGAGGCGCAGGCGCCGTTCACCGGTCGGCGGCCCACGGTCAACCCGGTGCCATCGTCCTTTTTCGCGCCCGCCGCCCGGCGCCCGGTCAACAGCGCGCTGGACTCCTCGAGGTTCGCGGCGGCATTTGGCTTCCGTCCGGGGCCGTGGCGGGAGGCGGTGGTCCGCGCCGTCAACGAAATCATGGCCAGCAGGAACGAGGTCGCATGAACCGCAAGGGCATCATTCTCGCCGGTGGCACCGGAACGCGGCTCCATCCGCTGACGCTGGCAGTGTCGAAGCAGCTCCTGCCCGTCTTCGACAAGCCGATGATCTACTACCCCCTGTCGCTGCTGATGCTGGCGCGCATCCGCGACGTGCTGGTGATCAGCACGCCGAGCGATCTTCCCGGCTTCGAGCGCCTGCTCGGCGACGGCAGCCAGTGGGGCATGCATTTCGAATACGCCGCCCAGCCGAAGCCCGAGGGCCTGGCGCAGGCGCTGATGATCGGCGAGGAATTTCTGGCCGGCGCGCCGAGCTGCCTGGTGCTCGGCGACAACGTGCTCTACGGCCACGGCATTTCCGAACAGCTTCTCGCCAGCGCTGCGCAGGAAAGCGGCGCGACGGTGTTCGCCTATCATGTGGAGGATCCGCAGCGGTACGGCGTCGTCTCCTTCGACGCGACCGGCAAGGCCCGGTCGATCGAGGAAAAGCCGCGCGTGCCGAAGTCGTCGTGGGCGGTGATCGGCCTCTACTTCTACGACGGCACCGCGCCGGCGCGCGCCCGCGCGCTGAAGCCATCGCCGCGGGGCGAGTACGAGATCACCGACCTCAACAACACCTACCTTCGCGACGGCGCGCTCCGCGTCGCGCCGCTCGGGCGCGGCACCGCCTGGTTCGACGCCGGTACCCATGCTTCGCTGCTCGAGGCGTCTGAATTCGTGCATGTCGTCCAGCGCCGCCAGCGCCAGCTGATCGCCGCGCCGGACGAGATCGCCTACGCGGCCGGATGGATCGATGCGGATCAGTTCGGCGCGCTCGTCAAGCGATTGGCGAACACAGACTATGGACGGCTGCTCGCCGGGGCGCTCGATCGCGGAGCGGGCCCGGGCGGGGGGAGCGCAATCAGCCCGAGGACGCTTACGGGTGGTCCGTCGGGCACTTAATGCGGCTCGGCATCCCATGGCGGGCTCACCGTCGGCTCCAAAGATACACCGCGCCAGGGTGCTGTCAGCGTCAGGTTGGGATTGTAGTAGGGGTCCTCATAGCCAGCCGTGAGCCATCGCTCGCGAAACATCGACTCCTCATGGGCTGCGCGGCGTCGCGATCTGTTCGAGACAGAGAGAGAGCGGGTGGCCGATTCATGGTGGATCAGCTCCGCGCGCGGCGTCCAAATGATCTCATAGCCGCGAGCGCGCAACCTCATGCACAGGTCGATGTCGTTGAAAGCTACAGCAAAGACGGAGTCCATGCCACCGACTTCGCGGTAAACGTCGCGCCTCAACACCATACACGCGCCTGTCACTGCAGAGACATTTTGGGGAACCGACAACAAACCGTGCGGGCCGGGATCGTCGACCCGGAGACCACGAAAGATGTGATCGGTGACACCGCCGAGTCCAATCACAACGCCCGCGTGCTGGATTCGATGGTCCGGGTATAGGAGTTTGGCGCCAACGGCGCCGACTTCCGAACGAACCGCGTAAGCTACCATTGCATCCAGCCAATCCGGATTCATCACCTCGACGTCGTTGTTAATGAGGGCGATTATCTCTCCGTCCGCCTCTTCAGCCGCGTGATTGTTTATGTCAGCGAAGTTGAATGGACCGTGGTACGGGAGGACACGAATTCGAGGGACTTGCGACAAACTGGCCAGGTACTCCAGTGTCTCTGGTTCACTGCTGTCATTGTCGATGAGCAGCACCTGCAAATGTGGGTACGTCGTCTCATTGAGAAGACCGGTCAGGCATCTCTTGAGCAGGTGACACCGGTCTCGCGTAGCTACTATGGCAGTGACAGAGGGTCGCAACTCCGGTGGTCTAGGGCTGAGTGCCAAGTGGCACCCAGTTCGGTCGACCTTCACATCAGCTCGCACGTTTGACCGGCTGATATGATCTTCGACCGCGGCTCGCGCGCAAGCGATCCGTTCTAGAAACTCGACTGGCTTTTCGTGACGATGGCCGATCACGTATGGCAGGTGGAGACCACATCCAATTCCATGCTCCTCGATCAGCCGAAGGACCATGTGCCAGCGCCATGCCCGCTTCGACACATTTGTCGTCTGGCAGACGTTTCGAAGCGCTGCGGTCAGGTAAGATGTTCCCGGCCCGGCGATGTCGATCGACAACACTAGCTCGCCGAGGAGTCTCGGCTTGAAGAAGGGAGAAGCACGGGATCGATTCGCATCGACTTCGTCCTCGTCTCCGTACACGAATGCTGGGGGTCGCGAGGCGTTCATGAGAGCTCTTGCAATCAAGTAGGCCGCTGTCTCTGGCAGCACATCGCCGGCGTCGAGTGGCATGGTCAAAATGCCTCGCGCGGCGTTCAACCCAAGGGCGTATCTGCCGCCTTGGTCGAGGCGATGGTCGCACGGTATTAGCGTCGCGCTGGTCCAGCCAGCGCTCTCCAGTACCTGAATTGCCTGCCGGCCCAAGATCTCGGGACCGACCACCAGGACCTGGATGTTTCGATAAAGTTGAGTCGCAATGCCCTCCAGCATCGCACGGCATCGGTCATCTGACTGGCTGGACGGCGCCACAATGGCGGTAATCAAGGGAGCATTGGGCCAAGTCTCGATGTCGCGCAGGACCGATTCGCGGTGGGAGGTGGCCAAGGTATCGAACTGCCGGATCCAATCGCGGTACGCTGGGTTGTCGGCTACGCTGAACCAACGCGATGTTGGATTGCGAGGTTTGTGCTTGCGGGCCAAGTTGGCCAGATTGTCCGCGAGACTCCGCTTCTGCACTGACCTCCACAACCGCAGAACTACACGGATCGGTGACGCTAATCGATAGCCGAGGCGCGTCCTTCTCGAGCTCAGGCGTGCAGCGTTGAGCTGTGTGTCGGCGGCAGCGAGGTAATCCGCGGTCAATCGGGCGCGGCGCTCGAATTGAAGTAATGCCGCCGCTATGCCGTCGGCGGGTACTTGTTCGAATGGATCGTAATTTCCCTCGAAACGCGGCTCTGTGGCGACCGAAGGGGCACCGGAGTCCCGTTCGGCGGGCGGTTTGCTAACCATCTTGGGCCATTGCTATCGTAGTGGCGTGCGTTGACGCTTATCGCACCGAGTCGCGTTATCTGTCGATTCCCACAAGCTTGCGAAGTGGTGACAGAAGGATTTGCTGCCTTCCGGCGGGATATCGTTGGCCGGCCGTTAGCCAAACGGCAGGTGGACCGATGACGGCGCTCTGAACGTTGCGCAGCTCGGCCGCGGCACCGCCTGGTTTGACGCAGGCACCCACTCCTCGCTGCTTGAGGCGTCCGATTTCGTGCACGTCGTCCAGCGCCAGCGCCAGTTGATCGCCGCGCCCGAGGAGATCGCTTACGCGGCTCGCTGGATCGGCGAGCGGCAGTTCGGCGCGCTTGTCAAGGGGCTGACAAACACCGACTAAGGACGGCTGCTTGTCGGGGCTCTGCGCCGCGGGTCGGGCCCCAGGGGGGCGCATATGGCGATGGCACGAGGTGCTAAGCGTGGGTGGCTGCCAAAGACGCGGAGATTTCGACCAGCAATCGCCCGACGGCAGGCCATGGCCAAGCTAGGCAATTTCCCCTGCCGGAATGTGCTTGGGCTCTTCCGGCCCCAACTGATACTGGGTAATGCGGTAGGTGTCCGGCCGCGGAGCCGGCCCCCGGGGTCTGCGTCGCGATTCTGCTGCGCTCCAGAATGAAGGCAGGGCTGGACCATGAGCGCGAAGCGCGCATTGATCACCGGCGTGACGGGACAGGATGGGGCGTACCTCTCCGAATTTCTCCTCGACAAAGGCTACGAAGTCCACGGCCTCCTGCGTCGCAGCGCCTCGTCAGACGTGGCCGGGATGCGACTGCAATGGCTCGGGATCCAGAACAGGATCACTCTCCACGACGGCAACCTGACCGATCTGTCGGGGCTCATCCGGGTGGTCGAGGAGGTCGAGCCCGACGAGGTCTACAATCTCGCCGCTCAGTCCTTCGTCAAATCGTCCTGGCAACAGCCTTATCTCACCGGGATCGTAACGGGCCTCGGTGCGACCAACGTTCTGGATGCCGTGCGGCTCGTCCGTTCACAGGCGCGCTTCTATCAAGCGTCGTCTTCCGAGATGTTCGGGACCACCCGTGAGCCGGTGCAGAGCGAGACGACCGGCTTCCATCCGCGCTCACCCTATGCCGTAGCCAAGCTGTACGCGCATTGGATGACGGTCAACTATCGCGAAAGCTTCGGCCTGCACGCCTCGAGCGGTATCCTGTTCAATCACGAGTTGCCTGTGCGCGGGATCGAATTCGTGACCCGCAAGATCACCGACGGTGCGGCCCGGATCAAACTCGGGCTTGCCGACAAGCTCGCCCTGGGCAACCTCGATGCCAGGCGCGACTGGGGTCACGCGCGCGACTACGTCAGGGCGATGTGGCTGATGATGCAGGGCGACGAGCCCGGCGATTTCGTGGTGGCTACCGGACGCTCCGTGTCGGTGCGCGAGTTCGCCGAGATCGCGTTTTCCTATCTCGGCCTCAGCGCGGCCGATCACATCGAGATCGACGAGCGGTTCATCCGCCCGGCTGAGGTCGACGCTTTGTGCGGCGACGCCAGCAAGGCGCGGCAGGAGCTCGGGTGGGAGCCGGAGACGTCTCTGGAGGATATGGTCGCTGAGATGATCGAGGCGGATCTTCAGCGTCTCAAAGCTCCTGAACGCTTCTGATGGTCATGCGGATCTTGATCACGGGTGCCAGCGGCTTTGTCGGTCCTCATCTCGTAGAGAGCCTGCGGCGGACCGGGCAGGGTGTCGAGATCCTGGCAACCGGCAAGGAAACCCTGGAGCACCCGGTCGTCGGTGGCATTGCCAAGCTCGACGTAACCGATCGGAAGGCGGTCGATGCCGCGATCACCAGTTTTGTCCCAACCGTGGTCTTCCACCTGGCCGGCATTGCCGCCCCGGCTGTCGCGAACGCTGATCCTGAGGCGGCGTGGCGGATTCACGTCGAAGGAACGCTCAACGTCGCCAGGTCGATCCTCGAGAACTTGCCGGAGTGCGCCCTTCTCTCGGTCGGGTCGGGTCTGATCTACGGCGGGACCGCGAATGCGGGGCTTCCGATGGACGAAGACACCCTCCTCGATCCGGAAGACGAGTATTCGGTGACCAAGGCCGCGGCGGACCTTGCGCTCGGTGGTTTCGCGCGGCGCGGTCTGAGGTGTATCCGGCTCCGCCCCTTCAACCACACCGGGCCCGGCCAGGCCCAGGCGTTCGTCGTGCCGGCATTTGCCGCGCAGATCGCGCGTATCGAGGCGGGACTGCAGCCGCCGGCCATCCGTGTCGGCAATCTCGATGCCGAGCGCGATCTGCTCGACGTTCGCGACCTCGCCGAGGCGTACGCCCGAGCTGCCGGCAAGGCAGGAGAGATTGCGCCGGGAACCATCGTCAACATCGCCTCCGGCAAGGCCCTCCGAGTGGGCGATCTTCTCGATCTCTTGCTCAGCCTTACCGACAAGACCATCACGGTCGAGCGGGACGAAGGGCGGCTGCGTTCGATCGATCGGTCACGCATTGTCGGCGATGGTACGCGGGCTGGCCGTCTGCTCGACTGGGCGCCAAGGCGAACGATCGGTGAGACACTTGCCGACGTCCTTCAGGATTGGCGCGACCGGGTTGCTGCCAGCCGGTAGCCCCGGAAACGGTGAACCCCAACCACGGACGGCTACTCGCCGGCACTCTCAATCGGGCAGAGGGGCCGCGACCAGCGCGGACAGTGCGAGGTTGCTCGGTACGCTTTTGAATTACCTGCAGGTTCATGTGCTCGCGCGGCTCGCGACAGGGTGCAATCTGGAGAGCGTCGCGGTGCTTTTAAGCTCCAAAATCCAGCTGATGCTTCAGGAACGAAACGGACTCACTTGGCTTCTCGCGCAGCAACTGCCGCCAGGACTTCATCGAGATTGGACACTGCCCCATCGAGATCGTTGGGCGTGTCAAAATATGGAGCGAGCGGAAGAGTTCTGAGCCCTAGGAAAGCAAGCAGGCGCGCCTCGGTTTCCGGCCACCGGGCGAACATGTCCTCATACTCGACGACGATTTTCTCACCCCGGTACTGGGCATAGGTATCATCGTGCTTGGCGCGGCAGGCTTCGACCCAATCCATCGTTCGCGTCAGCTCGTTCACATCGATCTTTGTCTGGCCAAGCTGCGGCTCGGATGGGAGCCGGTTCCACGCACGCGATCGCGCGTTGAGCTCCAGTGCCCGAAGCCACGAGACCGCGGAGCGCAAGAGATCGCCGCGCCGCAGTCGGATCAGTTTGGCATTGTATCTCTCGAGGAGGCCGGTCAGCTGCTCGCCCTCGACCACATAGAAATTGATCAGGCGTCCGTGGCGCCGAAAGAACGACTCATCCGAAGCCTCATTGAGGCGCGTCTTGAATCCGACCACGCGAAGGCTGTAGAAATTGAAGTGTGGCCTGTCACGGTGATCGATGCCGACGGGGCCGATCGGCTTTCCCCTCGCGATGTTGTGAATCTTTGCCTCAATTTCGCGCCAGCGGTCAGCAGAAGTGCGTTCTGGGCGCGCGAGCGTGGCGAGGACTTCCGGGTAGAAATGGGCGTCTGGGTGACTGTTCAGCCTGGAAATGAGCTCGGAGCTGCCGGCCCTTCCTTCGAAGATGATCGCGCAAAGCCGCGGGAACGATGTCAACCTTCCTCTTGAGACCGAGATGGCATTCGCCGTCATCCGCTGTACTCCCAAACATCACCTCTGTGGCACGGTGACCGCGCTGGTTGCTTAGCCCGTCTTCTCGAGCACCGCCACCGACTGGCCGAGCACCTGCTTTGTGAAGCTCCGCCCAAGCGACTTTGCTACCGCCTCGCTGGTGCTGAATGCAGGTGCGTCGCCGGCCACTACGTCGACAAGGTGCATTTCAAGCAATTCAGCCCAGGCTGGCATGTCGTCGCGTGCCATGAATACGTTGAGGTGACCGAGCCGGTGCCCGGCCTCAACCATCCTAGACGTCTGCTCGAACACTGTCCGCCCATGCGGCGTTCTCAAATCGAGGAACGAGAAGACAATCCGACCTTTCTTCTTCAACACTCGCCGCGCCTCTCGAAGGTAGAGGTAGAATTCCTCGTTCATCATGTGCGTCCCGACCGAGAAGAAGGCGACGAGGTCGGCGCAATCATCGACTTCGGGAATTCCCGTCGACTGGACGGTCGCATATCTGAAGTCGCTCCGACCCGAGGTGATCTCCGCGTAGAACAGGAGTTCCTGGTTGACATCGGTGCCGAGGTAGCGGAGCCTTGGCAACTTCGCGAGACGCCGCGTCAGGCGGCCTGAACCGCAGCCGACGTCGATCACGTAACTTTCTTCCGCGAGTCCGTATCGGTCGAGAACGGCGAGCTCGATATCGCCGACCCAGTCGTCCCCGCCGATGGCCAAGGTCATCGCTTCGGCGAGCGGCTTTGCGGCGACCAGATCGTCGACCAGGCGTCTGTAGTCCTCCACGAAACGGCCGTGCAGGTTCGTTTCCTGGGTTCCATTGTGCCGCGGGCCTTTCAATGGGCAACTCCTTGCCAACACCGGTCGAGAGGATACCAAATGGCCGACGGTCCGACGACTATCGTGCGCCCGCTTGGGATTCGCCATCTCGCACCCGGCGTGGCGCGCTGCTATGTTGACACTACTGGCAGTTGATCGTTGGGAGCAATGCAGGTGAATGAAGGAACCGCCGCAATTGACCCGCCTCGGGTGAGTGAATGGGTTATCCATCCGATCACGAACATTGCCCTACCGAGCTTTTCTGGAATGCCCGACAATGTTGCCGACGCCATCGTGAACGGCGACTACGAGCGTGCCGAAGTCGAGTTGCTGATAGATCTCGTCCAACCGCGCGCCAGAGTGCTGGAACTCGGCGGTGGTCTTGGGTTTGTCGCAAGCTCAGTATGCAAGACGCGAGAAGTCGACCGCTACACGATGGTCGAGGCAGATCCTGATCTCGTGCCGCTTATCGAGCGGACGCTCGCTCGCAACAGCGTCGAAGGTGTTGACGTTCGTTGGGGGCTGATCAGAGGCGGTGCGGGCCATCGCGCCGGTGAAACTGGAACGCTCGCGATCACCGAGAACTTTCTCGCCAATAGTGCACTGTTGGTGGGGCAAGGCAATCGGGATATCGAGGTTCCGGTCATGATGCTGGGTTCGCTTCTCGGTGAACTGACGCCCAACACCCTTATCGTCGACGTCGAAGGAGCCGAAGTCGACCTGTTTGAGCAGGTCGATCTCTCGTGTGTGCAGACGCTTGTTGTCGAGCTTCACCCCCAGCTGATCGATGAAGCGGCGTGCGCGGCCGTCGTTTCGGCGATCGAGCGGCAGGGACTGAACGCGGTTCACCGCCCCGATGACAATGTCCAAGCGTTCAAGCGCATGGGCGCGCGAAGAAGATGATTGTCCGGTTTTCCTCTCAGGAGCTAAATCAGCACAGTCAGACCATCAGAAAGAGCGGTCTGTTCGACGATGGGTTCTATCGAATTAGCGCGTCAGCGGTTGGCAAGGAATTCTTGGCACCCGGCATCGACTTGGTGCGGCACTATCTGGCGGTAGGAGAGCGCAAAGGATACCGACCGTCGTCGAGGTTCGATCCGGTCTTCTATTTCGAAGCAAATCCGGACGTTAGGGCCTCGATGTCGGCTCTCCTGCACTATGTGCTCCACGGTATCAACGAGGGGCGCTCGCCACTGCCGATCTCCGAGAATTTCACCTTCCCGGCGGGCTCGATTGATTCTGCAAAGGAGACGATACTCCTTCTCGTCCACGACGCGACGCGGACCGGAGCTCCGATAGTCGGCTGGAACCTCGCCAAAACGCTCAGCGACCGGTTCAACGTCGTCCTTGTCCTGCTAAATGGCGGCGAACTCGCCCAGGCGTTTGTGACGCTTCCGGGCGTGACGGTGGTCGTTGCCGATGGCCCGCCCAAGCGCTGGGACTATGCCTCGGGCCGCTACATGGCGCGGGCACTGGTGCAACGGTACCGGCCCTCGTTTGCCATCGTGAACAGCGTTGCTGCTCGCTTTCCCGCTCCTGAGCTTGCGCGGCTGCTGATCCCCGTTGTTGCCGTCGTCCACGAATTTCCTCGCGGGTGTGCCGACGGCCAGCGGATGGACGACATCTATGAATGGGCCTCCGGGATAGTCTTCTCGGCCCAAATCGTTGCTGACGCGGTCAAGGAGTTGTACTTCGTCTGCACGGCGCGCGACACGATGATCCTGCCGCAGGGGCACTGCGCCATACCGGGCGTCGAGAAGAGCATGCCCGACGAGAATCATCGGCGCCGGATCAGGGCGCTGGTGCGGCCGTCCGGTCACGAAAGCAGTTTCGTGGTCGTTGGAATGGGCGCCGTCGATATTCGCAAGGGTGTTGAGGTGTTTCTCGCTGCAGCGAACCAGATTCGGCGCATCGCTCCTGAGCTCGACGTTCACTTCTGCTGGGTCGGCCAAGGCTATGATCCGGCTCGAGACAACTACAGCGGCTTCCTGGCGGAGCATGTGCAGCGGTCGGGCCTCGGCGGCGTGATCGATTTCGTTGGTGCTGTCGACGATACTGACCCCGTCTACGATGCGGCGGACGTCCTATTTCTGAGCTCGCGGCTCGATCCGCTGCCGAACGTCGCCCTCGACGCCGCGGTTGCTGGCGTCCCAGTTGTGTGTTTCGACGGGGCTAGCGGAATGCCCGAGATCCTCGAGCCGGATGAAACGCTGAGAGAGCTTGTGGTGCCCTATGCGGACGGCTGGGCAGCTGCGCTGGTCATCGTCCGCATGGCCCAGGATTCCGATTGGTATGGAAACCTGTCGTCGCGTATCCGCGCCCTCGCTGCCGCGACCTTCGATATGACGGCTTATGCCGACAAGATCACTGCCTTCGCACAGCGGCACACTTCGCGGCTCGCGACCGTTCGTGAAGATACCGAGATACTGCTGAAGACGGCGGATTTCGACGAGACATTCTACTCACCCCCCGGTCGACCTTTCGGGTCGCGCGAGGATGCCGTACGGCACTATCTGGTTCAGTCGGCTGTCATGAAGGCTCAACCGCCATGGTACCTTACCAACGCGCTGCGCCGACCGATGCCAGGGTTCCATCCTATCGTCTACGCTGAGAGCCATCCAGATCGTGACGGCGAGACGCCCCGCGACCCCCTGGTCAAATACCTACAGGCAGGCAAGCCCGACGGACCGTGGAAGCACGATGTCATCCGCGTAGATGATCTCGTGGCGGAGCCAGCCGGGAAGCCCCTTCGTGTAGCGGTGCACGGTCACTTCCACTACCCCGAGCTCCTTTCGCAGTTTCTCCATCGCCTGCTCGCGAACGATATGCTGTGCGACCTTTTCATCTCGGTGACCAGCCGTGAGGGCGCGCGCCAGGCCGCGACGCTTCTATCCAACTACCGGAGAGGCAGCGTCGAGATCGTGCATGTGCCGAACACCGGTAGGAATCTCGCGCCGCTAATAACGGGTATCGGGGATCGGTTGGGTAGCTACGACCTCCTCGGTCACGTCCACGGAAAGCGCAGCGTCTCGGTGACGAAGGCTGCTCCGGAGGTCGGCTCCCGCTGGCGCGAATTCCTCTGGCAGAACGTATTGGGCGACACCGATCTGCGCATGGCGGATCGCATCGTTTCGGCCTTTGCGTCCGATCCAAAGTTGGGCTTGGTCTTTCCCGAGGACCCGAATCTGTTGACATGGGGCAGGAATCACGGCCTCGCGGCGGGCATTGCGGATCGTCTCGGCATCCGCTCTCCCCTGCCGAACAACTTCGACTTTCCGGCGGGCGTCATGTTCTGGGCCCGGACCGCTGCGCTGGAACCGCTGTTCGCGCTCGGCCTCGACTGGAGCGAGTATCCGCCGGAGCCTGCTCCGGATGACGGCACGATATTGCATGTGATCGAACGATTGCTTCCGTTTGTCGTGGCAGAGCGTGGCTTTCGCTTTGCAACTACCCACGTTGCCGGCGTTACCCGGTGAGCGCGTGGATGGCCGGGGCTCCACCACATGGTGACCCCGGCACGGTCATCGTTTTGGCGCTGGAGCCACGCCGGGCCGCACCAGACCGCTCTCACCCCGTGCCCGCGGCAAACGGCCGCCATGGGGCTTGGGCATATACGCGCGGGGCATCCCGATTCTGGAGCGGCGCGCGACAGGAAGCGAAAAAAAGAGACCTGTCGGGCGTCTACTGCGCGGCTTCTCGCGGAGGCTCGCAGGGCGAAACCGACCCGGACGCGACTAGCTCTCTACGAGCGTCTCCGCCACGGCGAGAATACGTTCCGCCACCTCGCTCGCCGGGATCAGCTTCAGGCAGTTGAGATGGCCGAGCGGACACTCCCGCTTCATGCACGGCCGACAGTCAAGGTCGCGGTCGACGACCGTGGCGCGAGTGCTGAGGGGTGGCGAGCGAGTGGCGGTCGATGAGCCGAAAATCGCGACCAGCGGGCGCCCGATGGCCGCGGCGAGGTGCATGAGCCCGGTGTCGTTGGTGACGACACCGACGGTCAGCGCCATCAGGTCGATCGCGGCGGCGAGATCCGTCTTGCCGGCGAGGTTGATTGGCGCGGCGTCCTCGGCGCGGGCGAGCGCGCGGATCGATTCGCCGATCGCGACATCCTTGCCGGAGCCGAAGATCCACGTTCGGTAGCCCGCTTTCGCAAGCTTTTCGGCAAGCTCGGCAAAGTGCGCTGCCGGCCAGCGCTTGGCCGGGCCGTATTCGGCGCCCGGGCAAAGCGCGATGACCGGGCGGTCGGAAACGAGGTTCAGCCGCTCCGCGGTGGCGCGCCCGTTGGCCGCATCGTGGTTGAGGACAGGGAAGGGGACTTCGGGGAGGGGCGCGCCCGCGACATCGGCGAGCGCCACGAAACGATCGACAAAGCGGACGAGCTTCGCCTTGTCGAGATGGCGCGGGTCGTTGACGAGCCCGTAGCGCATCTCGCCGAGATAGCCGGTGCGCTTCGGGATGCGCGCCGCCCACGGCACCAGAGCGGACTTCCACGAATTGGGAAGCACGATGGCGCGGTCGTAGCGTTCGGCGCGAAGGCTTCGGCCGACCGCCCTCCGCTTGGCGAAGTCGAAGCGGCCGTGTGCAAGGTCGATCGCGATCGTGCGCCGGACCCCCGGCATGCGGGCCCCCAGGCCCGCCGTCCACGGCGGCGCAAGAAGGTCGATCTCGGCGTCCGGCTCGTTCCGCTTGAGCACCGCGACCAGGCTCTGGGTCATCGCCATGTCGCCGAGCCAGGCGGGCGCGACGACGAGAATGCGGGACATGGGCGGGTTGGCTCCGTGGCGGGTCGGGTTGCGGCAGCCGAACTGGAGGGCCGACGCGCGCCGACAATGGGCTGTGCAAGCGGCCATCGCAACCGGGGTATTGCCTTGCCATGAGCCGGCGCGTCGTGTTCGATCGCAGCCACCGGCCGGGGCAATTTGACGGGTGGACCCCGTTCCCCTAAGTCTCGGTTGCTCATATCTTTTTCGGCCCGGAAACCGCGCGTCTTATGGCTTTTTCCCTTACCCGGAAGCTGAGGCAGACGCTGGCGGGGGCGTTCAGCGAAGGGTCCTTCGAGCTCATCGTCCGGCTGGCCAGGGAGAACATCCCCCAGCAGTGGCGGCGGTGGGTGTTTGCCTTCGTTCTCATGGGGATCGCGGCGGGAGCGACGGCGGCCTGGGTCTTCCTGCAGAAGGACCTCGTCAACTCGATCTTCTTCGAGAAGAACCTGCAGTATCTGCTGCCGCTCGCGGCTGCGGCGGTCCTGCTGCCGCTGACCCGCGGCGCCGCCAACTACGGACAGGAAGTCACCCTCGGCCGCGTCGGCAACCGCATCATCGCCGACATCCAGCGGCGCGCCTACACGCGCATCATGGGTTTCGGGCTCGACTATTTCGAAACGGTTCCCTCCAGCCGGATCATCCAGAACATCAATGCCGGCGCGGATTCCGCCCGCTCGGTCCTGAACGCGCTGGTCCTCGGCTTCGGCCGCGATGCGCTGACGCTGGTCGGGCTGGTGGTCGTCATGGCGATCCAGTCACCGTTCCTGCTGTTCCTGTCGCTGGTCGTCACGCCGGTGGTGATGTACGGGCTGGCGAAGGTGGTGAAAAGGGTCCGTTCGGTGTGGCGCGTCCAGTGGGATCTCAGCGGGCGGCTCATCCAGCTTCTTCAGGAAACGGTTCTGGGGGCGCGCCTGATCAAGGCCTTCGACCTCAACGACCACATGAACCAGCGGATGAACCATGCGGTCTCCGAGATCGAGCGCTACGCCAACAAGGCGACGCGCATCAGGGCCTCCACCGGCCCGGCGATGGAGGTTATCGCCGGCCTGTCGATCGGTCTGGTCACGCTCTACTGCGGGTACCGGACCGCGGCCGGAACCGGGACGCCGGGCGAGTTCGTCTCCTTCAGCGCCGCCTTGCTGCTCGCCTACGAGCCGGCCAAGCGGCTGGCGCGGCTGCGGGTGGAGCTGGAGGCCGGGGTGGTTGGCCTCAAGCTGCTCTACGGAGTCCTCGACCTGCCGCAGAGCGCGACCGAAGTCGACGCCGGCGTGCCCTTCGAGCTCAAGTCCGGCGCGGTCGAGTTCCGCCATGTCTCGTTCGGCTACCGCAAGGATGCGCCGGTCATCAAGGACCTCGACATCCGCATCGCCGACAAGAAGAAGATCGCGCTGGTCGGGCCGTCGGGCGCCGGCAAGACGACGCTGGTGTCGCTGATCCCGCGGTTCTTCGACGTGCAGGAGGGCGCCGTTCTGGTCGACGGGCAGGACGTGCGGGGCGTCACCCCCAGTTCGCTGCGCAAGCATTTCGCCGTGGTCACGCAGGCCGCCTACATGTTCTCTGGAACCATCCGCGAAAACCTTCTGATCGGCCGGATCGATGCGACCGAGGCCGAGATGATACAGGCCGCAAGGGATGCCTACGCCCACGACTTCATCGTGCAGCTTCCCGACGGGTACGATACCGACGTCGGCGAGAACGGGGTGCAGCTGTCCGGCGGCCAGCGGCAGCGCATCGCCATCGCGCGTGCCATTCTCAAGCAGGCGCCGATCCTGTTGCTCGACGAGGCGACCTCGTCGCTCGACACCCAGTCGGAGCGCATCGTGCAGCTCGCGCTCGACCGGCTGATGCAGGATCGCACCACCTTCGTGATCGCCCATCGGCTGTCGACCATCCTCGATGCCGACCTGGTTCTGGTGCTTGACCGGGGCGAACTGGTGGAGCACGGGACGCACCGCGAGCTTCTGGCGCGCGGCGGCCTCTATCGCGAGCTTTACGCCAACCAGTTCGCCGAGAGCCCGCGCGAGGTGGCGGTTGCCAAGGAGTCCGGCGACGCGGCGGTGGCGTGAAGCCGGTGGTGTCCCCGGCGGGAAACAGACGGACGCCTGATGGGCTCGTTGGAAAGATGATTTCTTTCGCGGCTTTTCAGCGGCCGTTGATTGAATGCCACGCGCGCCTCTGCCGGCGGCTTTCGGTTTTCATCGCCCCCTCGGCGTGCCAGATTGCGCCCCCCCGGATAAGTCCGGCGGCTTGGGGAGGGTGGCCAGAGTATGCGGGTCTCCGGGTTCACGTTCGTGCGCAACGCGGTGCGGCTCGACTATCCGGTTGTCGAGAGCATCAGATCCATCCTTCCGATCGTCGATGAGTTTGTCGTCAACGTGGGTCAGTCGGACGACGATACCCGGGCGCTGATCGCCTCAATTGGCAGCCCAAAGATTCGAATCGTCGAGAGCTTCTGGAATCCGAACGTCCGGTCAGGCGGGTACGTGCTCGCGCAGCAGACAAACATCGCGCTGTTCAACTGCACTGGCGAGTGGGCGATCTATCTCCAAGCTGACGAGGCAATTCACGAACGTGACCATCCGCGCCTGGTCGCGCTCATGGAGCAATACCAGGCCGACGACCGCGTGGAGGGCCTGGCGATGCAGCGGGTCAGTTTCTACGGCGACTACCAGACAGTGTTGAATACGTACCCTTGGCATCTCGATGTGAATGTCCGTGTGGTCAAGCCGCACAAGTTCGTCCTCTCTCGCGGCGACGCCGCCGGTTTCACGGTGCATCCGAAATACAAGGAGCGGGGTCACCGGATCAGGGTGGTCGACACTGGCCTGCCATTCTTCCACTACCTGGACGTTCGCTCATTGGGCGCATCGGCGCAGTTCCGTGGCCAGAAGACCGGTCTTTGGACGCCAGGGACGGCCGCCGCTGGCGCTCGCGAGACGGAACCGCTCTCGTACTACGTCCGCGAGCCACGCGCCTTCGTGGAGCATTATTCCGGCACCCATCCGGCTCCGATGGCGGACAGGATAAAGAGGCACGGAGCGCCGCTTGATCTCGACTCGCCGCTGTGGCGTACGGAACTGACCGCTACCGAGAGGAAGCGTCAACGCCGCACGTGGCTGATCCACCGGCTCGGCATTGTGGCAGCCGCCGGTCGCGGCGGCCGGCGTATCGTCGCGTCGCACCGCCACCGCTGACCGCGCAACCACCCCCGCCTTTCAATAGCGATCTGGCTACGCGCGTCGGCTGGGCAAGCTAGCTTTGTTTGCAGTCCGTTTCATCGGCAGATCGGGCTGCCGAGGCTGGGAACCCATCAGAGCAACGATGACCCCGCTCCGGCGGACTCGACCGACCCGGCCGCCGCCTTCTCAGGTGACTCCGGGGCCGGCATCCGGCGATTCCCTTGTGCACCGAGCGAAAGCCCCTGCCACCTGGCGCCTGCACGTGATCGATCCAGCCGCCAAAGCGCGACTGAGGGTGCATTTGCCGATCGAGCGAATCGAGGGCGGTAAGGCCGCCAACGATTTGACATATGGTGGCGTCCCCGGCGTGACTCGAACACGCGACCCTCGGTTTAGGAAACCGATGCTCTATCCGGCTGAGCTACGGGGACCCGGAGCGAAGCCTTAGCACAGCGATCTGGGAGGGCGAAGCCCTCGGAAACGCCATGAAAACCGCTGCACAGTTGGCTTTGCGGGCTCTTGCGCTGCTGCTGATGGCGAGCGGGACGGCGGCAGCCGGTTCCGGCTGTCCGGACGGGGCGGTGGCCGCGGCGGCGCCTGTCACCGTCGCGGAGGTTGTGGCCGGCGACACCGTGCGGCTTGGCGACGGCCGGATTGTCCGTCTGGCTGGCATCGAGGCCCCCCGGCTGCCCCTCGGTGCGCCGCCGGGAACCCCCTGGCCGCTGGCCGACGCGGCGAAATCAGTCCTCGAAAGCCTCCTGGCCGGGGCGACCGTCACCGTGCTCGCACCGCCCGGCGCGGAAGTCGACCGTTACGGCCGCCCGCACGCCTCCCTTCGCCTCGCGGACGGGCGGGACGTCGCCATGGCGCTGGTCGGGGCGGGCCTGGCGCGGGTGCGCTGGGGCCCCGGAGAGGCCGGCTGTGCCCCGAAGCTGCTCGCCACCGAAGGGCCGGCGCGGGCCGCCAAACGAGGCCTTTGGGCGCTTCCGGACTATGCGGTGCGCGCAGCCGGCGATTCTTCGCTTGCGGGCGAAATCGGCCTGTACGAGCTTGTCGAGGGCCGCCCGACCTCGGTCGGGCAGGGAATTCGCATGACTTTCATAGACTTCGGGCACATCTATTGGCGCGATTTCACCATCATGGTGCCCGATTCGGTGGCCAAGGCCCTGGTTGACGCGGGCACCCCTGTCCGTGACATGGTAGGGCGCCGCATTCGGGTGCGTGGCGTGATCGAGGCGGCGGGCGGCCCGGCCATCCGCCTGTGGGACCCTCTTCAGATTGAGTTCGTCGGGGCGGGGAATGGCGATGCAGGTGCGAGTGCAGACCGCTGATCTGCCGGGGGCGAGGCTGAAGCGCCTGCGCGCCACGCTGGTCGCGGTCGCCGCAGCGGCCCTGCTCGCCGGATGCAGCGCGATCAGCGGCAACGGCGGCCCGACGGCGGCGGTCCTCAATGGCGGCAACGCACCGCCGGCCGGTGGTGGCCAGGGCACCAACAGCGAAGAGAACTCGCGGATCGTCGCCGCGTACGGCGGCGTCTATCACGATCCCAAGGTCGAGCAGACCCTGGTGCCGATCGTCAGCAGCATCGTGGCGGCCTCGGACCGGCCCGACATTAACTACAAGATCACCATCCTCAACGCGCCCGCCGTCAACGCGTTCGCGCTGCCGGGCGGCTACCTCTACGTCACCCGTGGGCTGTTGGCGCTGGCCAACGATTCCTCGGAAGTGGCGGCGGTGCTTGCCCACGAAATGGGTCACATCACCGCAAACCACGCCGCCAAGCGCCAGGACAAGGCGCGCGAGGCGATGCTGGTCAGCCGCACCGTCGGGGAGGTCCTCGACAACGACCCCAACGGGCAGATGGCGCTCGCCGCGACCAAGCGCACGCTCGCCGCCTTCTCGCGCCAGCAGGAACTGGAGGCCGACGCCATCGGCATCCGCACCATCGGCAAGGCCGGCTACGATCCGTTCGCGGCGGCGCGCTTCCTGACCGCGATGGCCGAGTACGCCGACTTCCGCGCCAACTCGGTGATGCGCAACCAGCCCGATTTTCTGGCCACCCACCCCTCGACGCCGGAGCGGATCGCCTTTGCCGAGAAGGCGGCGCGCGCCTTCGGCGCGCCCGGAATCGGCAACGCCGACCGGGATCGCTATCTCGACGGTATCGACGGCATGGTCTACGGCGACGATCCCACCCAGGGTTTCGTGCGCGACCGCACCTTCATTCACCCGAAGATCGGCGTTGCCTTCACGGTGCCGGAAGGGTTCGTCATCGACAACACGAGCGACGCCGTTCTGGCGACCGGGGCGGACGGTACCGCGCTCAGGTTCGATGCGGTCGGCCTTGCCGACGGCACGGACCTGACCGACTACCTGCGCTCAGGCTGGATCAACGGGCTCGACGAGACGAGCGTCAAGCGCCTGTCGATCGCCGGCATGGATGCCGCCTATGCGTCGGCGCGGACCAAGGGCTGGAACTTCCAGATCGCGGTGGTGCATGCGTCGGGACCGGCGACCTATCGCTTCATCTTCGCCAACGAGCAGGTGAACGACGCGTTCACCAAGGAGGCCCAGGACACGGTGGCGAGCTTCCGCACGCTCAGCCAGCGCGAGATCGCCGGGCTGAAGGCGCTCCACGTTCATGTCGTCACGGCGGTGGCCGGCGACACCACGACCAGCCTGGCGCGCCGCATGCGCGGCGTCGACCGGCCGCGCGATCTGTTCCTGGCGCTGAACGCGCTCAAGCCCGGCGACCGCATCGAGCCCGGCACCAAATACAAGATCGTCGACGACCGCTGAAGGTTCGCCTCAGGCGAAGGTGCTGCCGTCCGGGTGGTCGTGGATGAGCGCCTCGCGGAGCTTCTCCAGCGCCCGGTTCTCGATCTGGCGAACACGCTCCTTCGAGATGCCGAGGCTGGCGCCGAGCGCTTCCAGCGTCGCGCCGTCTTCCCGCAGCCGCCGCTCGCGCACGATCCTGAGCTCGCGTTCGTTGAGGACGTTGAGCGCCGAGCGCAGCCACGTGGTGCGGCGTTCCGTGTCGATGGTCTCGCCAACCCGTACGTCGGGCGTCGGCGTGGTGTCGACGAGGAAGTCCTGGCGGTTCGAGGTGTTGTCGCCGTCGGATTCGTGCAGCGGCGCGTTCAGCGATGTGTCGGGTGCCGACAGCCGTGAGTCCATCGTCTCGACGTCGGCGACCGAAACGCCGAGGGCGTCGGCGATCTCGGCGAAGATCATCCGGCGCGGGCGCTGGTCGGTCGACTGGGCGAGGCGGGCGCGCAGCCGGCGAAGGTTGAAGAACAGCGCCTTCTGCGACGACGAGGTGCCGCCGCGCACGATCGACCAGTTGCGCAGGATGTAGTCCTGGATCGAGGCGCGGATCCACCAGGTGGCGTAGGTGGAGAAGCGCACCTCGCGGGCCGGCTCGAAGCGGGCCGCCGCTTCCAGAAGGCCGACGTGGCCCTCCTGGATGAGGTCGGCCATGTTCAGGCCGAAATTGCGGAAGCGCGCGGCGATGGCGATGACCAGCCGCATGTGCGCGGAGGCGAGGCGGTCGAGGGCCGCCTGGTCTTTCTTGTCATGCCACAGAACCGCCAGCTCGTGCTCTTCCTCGCGTTCGAGGTAGGGCGCGCGCATGGCGGCGCGAACGAAGTCACGATTTGACGCAGATGCATTAGCCATTGGCTGGACCTCCTTGCGGCTTCAAGGGCCGCCCGAGGAATCGCCCGACGTTGAACACTACCGCCCGAATGTGGCGGGCGCTCACACATCTAAGTGATACCGAATGTGATGGTTCCGGTTTGCGGTCTATTCATCCTCAAAACGGAAGAAGGCGCCCATTCTTTCGGCAGGGCGCCTTCGAAACGGGACGTGGGGTGCCGGCGTCAGGCGGCTTTGGCGTCGGCCTTGGTCTCGGCCTCGGGCTTGGCGCCGCGGCGCGGGCTCTTGGCGAGGTTCTGCTCGATCTGGCGGATCGCCTCGGTCTCGGAAATCTTGTTGACCGAGGAAATCTCGCGCGACATGCGGTCGAGGGCGGCCTCGTAGAGCTGACGCTCGGAGTAGGACTGCTCGGGCTGGGTGTCCGAGCGGTAGAGGTCGCGGACCACCTCGGCGATCGAAATGAGATCGCCGGAGTTGATCTTGGCCTCGTATTCCTGGGCGCGGCGGCTCCACATGGTGCGCTTGATGCGGGCCCGGCCGCGGACGGTCTCGAGCGCCTGCTTCACGGTCACGCCTTCGGCGAGCTTGCGCATGCCGACCGCGGTCGCCTTGGTAGTGGGCACGCGGAGGGTCATCTTGTCCT
The DNA here is from genome assembly GCA_963843565.1 of uncultured Alphaproteobacteria bacterium. GTDB lineage: Bacteria > Pseudomonadota > Alphaproteobacteria > Rhizobiales > Kaistiaceae > DASZQY01. Next base: position 64,038 of record CAWJKY010000004.1, on the reverse strand, counting down.
TCACGAACGAGATGACGAACAGGTCAAGCTTGATGCCGGCCACCTCTTGCGTCTCGATGCCGACGATCTTGCCGACGCCGTGCGCCGGATAAACGATCGATTCGCCGGTCTTGAAGCCGGAACGCTGGGCGGACTTCTTGGCTGCAGCCATGGGATTCCTTCAACTCCGTTTGGCACCACATCGCCGGACCCTGGAAAGGTCCGAACCTCGAGTTCGTGCCGGATCTTCGGTGGAGCCGTTGAGGCGCGCACCTCGGGTCTCGCCAACCGGTGAGCCCTTCGAGCCCGGCCGGGCGCAAAAATGCACCTCCGGCCGCTTCACGCTCCGCAAAGTCGTGGGAGGCGAGCAGAAGCTCGTTTTGTTCCGACAGTGTGCCCAAGATAGCACAAAATACGGAAATTTCAATGGGTTATGGCGGCCACCGTAAACAACCTGCGGAAATGGTGCGCCGCACCATTAACGCCGGGCCGCGATTTCCTTGGGGCTTCAGAGGGTTCCCTCAGTCGCCTTCGCCGGGTTCCGGCGAGAAATACTTCTCGAACTTGCCCTCCACCCCCTCGAATTCCTTGTGGTCGGGGGGCGGCTCGCGTTTGGCCGTGATGTTCGGCCATTGCGAGGCATAGGTCTTGTTGATCTCGAGCCACTTTTCCAGCCCCGGCTCGGTGTCGGGCTTGATGGCGTCGACCGGGCACTCGGGCTCGCACACGCCGCAGTCGATGCATTCGTCGGGGTGGATGACGAGCATGTTCTCGCCTTCGTAGAAGCAGTCCACGGGACAGACTTCCACGCAGTCCATGAGCTTGCAGCGGATGCAGTTGTCGTTGACGATGTAGGTCAAGAGGTGTGTCCGGAGGCGGCGAAAAACTGCGGTTTCGGTACCTGTTTTGCGCGCCTCGCGCAAGGATCGCGCTTGCTCGCAATGGGCGGCAAATCGCGGCGGATTTGGCGGCTATTTGTCCGGCTCGGGAAAATCCTGCCGGCGGAAGGCATCGATCGACCGGCGGTCGCGCTTGGTGGGGCGGCCGGCGCCGGGGTCGCGACCGGCGGAAAGGGGCGGCGGCGCCTCGCCGCGTGGTGGCGGTGGCGGCGACAGGTCGGCGTAAAGCGTGCGGGCTTCGCTCGCCGGACCACGCCGTTCGCCGAGCGCCTCGACACGCAGTACGCGGACGGCGGCGTCGAGTGTGACGGTGAGTGTATCGCCGATCTTGATGGCCTGGCTGGCGCTTGTCTGCCGTTCCCGGTTGAGCCTGACGCGCCCGGACGCGACCAGCTTCTGCGCCAGTGTCCGCGTTTTCACCACGCGGGCGAACCACAGCCACTTGTCGATGCGCTGGCGCGCGGCGTCGGTGCTCAGTTGCCCCGCTCCTTGGCCTCCAGCTCGGCCTTGAGGGCGGCGAGCGCGGCGAACGGCGAATTGGGGTCGGCAACGCGCTCGCGCGACGGCTTCGCCGTTTCGGTCGAGAACCGCGTCGGTTCGGGCCGGCGTTCCGGACGCGGCTTGCCGGGGCCACCGGGTTTGCCGCGCCGCGGCCGTCCGCGCCGGCCGCGCCCGTGGGCCTCGTCGTCGGCGCGCGGCGGGCGCGCCGGGCGATCGGGCACTTCGTCGCCGGGCGCCGCGGCGGCGGGTTCGGCCCCTTGAGGCGCGGGGGCGTTGCCGCGGGCGGGCCGCGCGTGGTGGCGCTTGCGCGGTCCTTCGTGGTGGTGCCGGCGTCCGTTGGGGCGCCAGATCTCGATCATGGCGGGTTCGGCCGGTGCCTCCGGTTCCGCGGCTGTTTCCGGCTCCGCGGGCGTGGCCGGTTCGGCCGGGGCCACGACTTCGGGCGCCGTCTCTGCCTCAGCCTCGGCGTCGGGGAAGAGGGCTTCGGCCGGCGTGGCGAGGTCCGGCGCCATTTCGGCGGCGACGGGCTCTTCCGCCGGCGTCTCGGTTGCGGGCGCGCCGATCTCTGCCGCGGCCTCGACGGGCGCTGGTGCCTCGACCTCGGCCTCCACAGGCGCACTCGCCTCAACCTCGACCGGCGTGGATGTTTCGTCCGGTGCCGCCGTGGGCGGGGTCGCGGCCCCCTCGCTCGGCGGTTCCTCGGTTGGCGCGCCTTCGGCGGCGGGTTCCGGCGTCTCGGCCGGCGCGGGCTCGGCGGCGGGCTTCTTCGGCGCCGGCTGGCGGTCCATGTGATAGCCAAGCGCGCGCAGCACCGAGGCGAAATCCTCGCCGGAGCAGCCGAGCAGCGAGGTCATCGCCACGGTCTGGGTGAAGCCATAGCCGTGAATAGCGCCGTCGGGCGGCTCGGGTGTCTCGGTCGACGGGCGCCAGGCGATCAGCGGACGGATGATGTCGGCGAGCCGCTCCAGAATGTCGACGCGCACGGCGCGCGTGCCGGCGATGCGATAGCCGGCGACCCGGTAAAGCGGCGCCGGAATGGTCGCGTCGGCGGGCACGCTGGTGCGTCCCGAGGCGGCCAGCCGCGCGAGCTCCGGCAGCCCGTCCATGTCGAGGCCGCCGTTCTTCAGCGCCCACAGCATCGCGGCGAGCGAGGCCGGCGCCGGCTTCAGCAGCATCGGCGCGAAGATGTGATAGGCGCCGAAGCGAATGCCGAGGGCACGCAGGCCGGAGCGCGCGTCCTGTTCCAGGGCCTTCACTTCGTCGGCGATTTCGGTGCGGTCGATGACGCCGAAGCTTTCCGACAGGCGGAAGGCGAGGCCGCGCGCCTGCGGCTGCAGCTGTTCGGCGGCGCGCAGGTCGAAGAGCGGCTTCAGCAGCGTCTCGATGTGATGGGAGAGCCAAAGGTCGGCGCGCGCCTGGACTTTGTCGCGTGCCGGGCCGGTCAGCATGTCGTCGGCGAGCAGGATGACGCGCGGCTTCAGCGCGTCGTCGGCCTCGACGACCTTGCCGATCGCGTCGCCTTGCCAGCGCAGCGTGCCGTCGATGCCGAGCACGAAGGCAGCATCGGCCGCCGCCGCCACCTTGTCGGCACGGTTGACGATCTCGCCGGCGAGCGCCTTCGCCGCCGCGGTCGACAGGGCCTTCGCTTCCGGTCCGTCGGCGCCAGGGTCGGGCGCGAAGCGGAAACCGCTCAGCGTGCCGACGTGCTGACCCTCGACCAGCACGTCCCCCGCCGTGTTGATCTCGACTTCCAACATCGCGTTCTCTTTCAGCCGTCGCATCAGTACGCTGGTGCGCCGGTCGACGAAACGGGCGGTCAGCCGCTCGTGAAGCGCGTCCGACAGACGATCCTCTATCGCGCGCGTCCGCTCCTGCCAATGAAAAGGATCGGCGAGCCAGTTTGGCCGGTTGGCCACGAACGTCCAGGTGCGGATGTGGGCGATGCGGTTGGCGAGGGTGTCGATGTCGCCCTCGGTGCGGTCGGCGAAGGCGACCTGTTCGCCGAACCAGTCGTCCGAAATGGTGCCGCGGCGCGCCAGTTGGGTGAAAAGCGTGGTGACCAGCTCGGCGTGGTTGGTGGGCGCGATCTTGCGGTAGTCGGGTACCTGGCAGACCGCCCATAGCTGCGCGACGCGCTCGCGGCCGGTGGCCAGCGCCGCCACGTCGTCGTCGCGCGAAACGATGCCGAGCACGTCCATGTCGACGGAGGGCAGCGCCTTGGTCAGGCCGGCGGCGGTGGGCGCCACGTCGAGGCTCGCCTTGAGCGCGTCGATGGAGGCGAAGTCGAGATCGCGGTTGCGCCACTGCACCGTTTTCACCGCGTCGAAGCGATGAGTCTCGAGCGCCTCGACCAGCGCGTCCTCGAACGGATCGACGCGCGCCGTCACGCCGAAGGTGCCGTCGCGCACGTGCCGTCCGGCGCGCCCGGCGATCTGTCCGAGTTCGGCTGCCGACAGGCGACGGAACTGATAGCCGTCGAACTTGCGGTCCGAGGCGAAGGCGACGTGGTCGACGTCGAGGTTGAGGCCCATGCCGATGGCGTCGGTGGCGACGAGGAAGTCGACGTCGCCGGACTGGAAGATCTCGACCTGGGCGTTGCGGGTGCGCGGGCTGAGCGAGCCGAGCACGACGGCGGCGCCGCCGCGCTGGCGACGGATCAGCTCGGCGATGGCGTAGACGTCGTCGGCGGAGAAGGCGACCACGGCGGCGCGGCGCGGCAGGCGCGTGATCTTCTTCATGCCGGTGTAGGCGAGCACTGACATGCGCGGCCGGGTGACGACGTTGACGCCGGGCACCAGCTTTTCGACGATGCCGTGCATGGTGGCGGCGCCGAGCAGCAGCGTCTCGTCGCGGCCGCGCAGATTCAGGATGCGATCGGTGAAGACGTGTCCGCGTTCGAGGTCGCCGGCCAGCTGGATCTCGTCGATCGCCAGGAACGAAGCGTCGGTCTCGATCGGCATCGCCTCGACCGTGCACACGCGGTAGCGCGGGGCCGGCGGCATGATCTTCTCTTCGCCGGTGATCAGCGCCACCTGGTCGGCGCCGATGTGGTCGGCTACGCGGGTGTAGACCTCGCGGGCGAGCAGGCGAAGCGGCAGGCCAATCACGCCGGAGGCGTGGCCGAGCATGCGTTCGATGGCGAGGTGGGTCTTGCCGGTGTTGGTCGGACCGAGCACGGCGACCACATTGCGGCCGCCGGCCGCACCGCGCTCATTTCGCTGGGGGAGGCTCATGCTTGAACTGGCACACCTGCGATCGAAATGCGCATCTCGCCGGTAGCAAAACTCCTGCGCGCCGCGCCGTGGCCGTGGCGCTGACCGCCCCCTGTATCACAGCAGGACGGCGACCGGGACGAAATCTGTCAGACGGCGTCGTGGTTAAGCCGGCGAACGGCGCCCGAACAAAACGCGCCTGAATCGGCGCCCTCCCGATGCTGTCACGATCCGTTCGCGGTAGGCTCCGGCAAGGGCGCGCGCCGGCAACGATTTCCTCACCGCGCGGCTTTGCGTTTTGTTTGGCATTCCGCGGTCTTCCGGGCCGCCGCGGGGAAGGTCGGCGCGCGGTCGCCGGCCTGTAACGTGAGCGTCACAGGTCTGTGGATAACCTGTGGAAAAGCTGTGGACGACCGCTTGAACCTAGCCGCTGATCTGGAACGAGCGTTCGCGCACGATCAGATCGCCGTACTCGGTGCCGATCACGAAGGTTACCGGAACCATCAGGTTCGTCCCCTTGATCGGCGCCAGCCACACTTCCAGCTTCGAGTTCTTCGCCAGGAACGACACGTCCTCGCCGTTCTTGCGGTGGCCGGCGATCGGAACGAAGCGCGCCTTGCACGCGATGACCGTGCCCTTGTAGCCCCGGAAGCCGCCGGTGAAGTTCTTGGTTTCCTTGTAGGTGAGAGCGACGTCGAAGCGCTGCCAGCCGTCGAAGATGGACAGCGTGCGATCGCACGCCGACTTGACGTTGTCGGGCCTGTCGAGCGCGATCATGAACGCACCGACTGGGTCGAGCACGTTCTTCTTGTTGGCGGCGGTGACCGGGATGCGGTCTGGGTCGGGATGGACCGGTGGCTCAGCGTCGACGTTCACGACCGAGCGGTCGCTCATGCCGATGCGAACGTGGGTGGCGAACCCGTCCTCGTTGGTGGACAGGTTGTAGCTGGTCGGGATGACCGACGGGCCGACGATATGGCCGGCCCCGGCCAACACCGCGCGGGAGTCGGAGACCAGCCGACTCAGTCCGTTGGTGGAGCCGTTGATGGCGGCGGCGTAGGTGCCGTCGTTCTTGAACCTGGCCGTGGCGTTGGCATGGCCGATGGTGATGCCGCCGACGCTGATCGCGTAGGTGGCCTTGACGGTGACGTCGGCGAGCGCGGTCCCGCCCATGGCGAGCATCGTGGCAAGAAACACGCCCCCCTTCAGGGTGCGCCTTTGGCCGGCGCAGGCTGAAAAGCGTGATGTCATGGCCCGATTATCTTGGTTCCCGTGGGGCAGAGCCGGCTTCCCGGTCTGCATCTTGAGCGGGCGATAGTTAACAAGGGGTACTTTGGCTAAATTAGGGTTCGGAAACGGCCGATTGGCGGCATTCGTCGCCTTGACGGGCGCCGGCCCGGCACCTATACGGATGCGCCGCTTGGCGCCATGAGGCGCCCGGGTGGCCTCCAGAAATCCGAGTTTCAGACGCAAGGAAGACCCTCGATGTCGCGGCGTTGCGAACTTTCCGGCAAGGCAGTGTTGACCGGCAATACGGTCAGCCACGCCAACAACAAGAACCGCCGCCGGTTCCTGCCGAACCTCAATCAGGTGTCGCTGATCAGCGACGCGCTGAAGCAGAACGTCCGCCTGCGCGTTTCGTCCCACGCGCTGCGCACGGTCGAGGTGCGTGGCGGGCTCGACGCCTACCTGATGAAGGCGCGCGACAGCGAGCTGTCGCCGCGGGCGCTGAAGCTGAAGCGTCAGGTCGCCAAGCGGGTTGCGGCGGCGGCCGAGACCGAGACCGCCTGAGCCTCACGACCGGAACGGAATTTGCGACGGCGCCAGCGGGCGCCGTTTTCGTGTTCAGCGGCCGCGCGCCAGCGGGCAGTGACCCCGAAGATCAGAGATTGTCGATCTTCAGCGGCTCGACCGGATCGGCGAGGGCGAAGCCGAAGACGCGGCTATAGAAGTAGAGTTCGCCGTCGAGCGCGCGCTTGATGTTCTCCGCTTGGCGGAAGCCATGCTGCTCGCCGGGGAAGGGCAGGTAGGCCACCGGCACGCCCTTGGCCCGCAGCGCCTTGACCATCATCTCCGCCTGGTTAGGCGGCACGACTTCGTCCTCCAGACCCTGGAAGAACACGACGGGACAATCGAACCCGTCGAGGTGGTGGATCGGGGAGCGCTCGACGTAGAGATCGCGGCGCTCGGGGTACGGGCCGATCAGCCCGTCCAGATAGCGCGACTCGAATTTGTGGGTGTCGCGCGTCATGCTCTCGAGGTCGCCGATGCCATAGTGGCTGGCGCCGGCCTTGAAGGTGTCGCCGAAGGCGAGGGCACAGAGCGTGGTGTAACCGCCGGCGCTGCCGCCGGTGATGCACAGCCGGTTGCCGTCGACGCGGCCCTCACCGACCAGGTAGCGCGCACCGTTGGCGCAGTCGTCGGCGTCGACGATGCCCCAGGCGCCGTTGAGGCGTTCGCGGTAGGGGCGGCCATAGCCGGTACTGCCGCCATAGTTCACGTCCAGCACCGCGATCCCGCGACTGGTCCAGTACTGCACGCGCGCCGAGAGCGTGGCGCTGGTGGCGCTGGTCGGGCCACCGTGGCTCATGACGAGCAGCGGCGGCAGCTCGCCGGCGGGCGCCACGAAGTCGTCATTGCGCGGCGGATAGAAGAAGCCGAAGGCGGTCAAGCCATTCCCGGTGGGGAATTCGATCGTCTCCGGCGCCGAGACATAGCCAGCGCCGATTTCGAGGTCGCTGGCGCGGCGGACGGTTTCGATCGCGCTGCTGGCGAGGTCGAGCGAGACGACGGCACTGCCGCGCGACGGCGAACCGGCGATGAACACGGCGCGTGTGGGTGTCACATGCAGGCTGACGATATCGGTGAAAGGCGTGTCGATCGGCGTCAGCCGGCCGCTACTGGTCTCGATCGAGGCCAGGCTCCATGTGCCCCGCTGGCTGTAGGCACAGACGATGCGCCCCTCCGAGGCAAAGCCGTAGGTGGATCGTCCGAAGTTCCACAGGGGCATGCCGAACTCGGCTTCCATCGGCGCGATGGCCTCGATCGCGCCGTCGCGCCAGCGGTAGAGGTTCCACCAGCCCGTGCGGTCGGACACGAAATGGAGCACGCCGGCCGGCGACCACTGCGGCTGGAAGATAGCTTCCGCCGGTCCGCCGGCGACGACCTGCGGGTCCTCCGGCAGGCCTGCCGCATCGAGCACCGCGACGTGCAGCTCGCAGCCGTCCCAGGGCATGTTCGGATGGTTCCACGCGAGCCAGGCCAGGGTGGCGCCGTCGGGGCTCAGGCGCGGGTTGGCATAGAAATCGTCGCCGCCCACGAGCGGCGTCTCGTCGCCCGAATCGAGGTCCACCGCGACGATGCCGTTCTTCGCCTCGCCGGCGCCGCTGTGGTCCTCGAGAACGCAGATCAGGCGGTTGCGCGGCGCATCGATCACCGCATCGGCGTAGCGATGGCCCTCGGCGTGGGTCAGCGGGCGCGGTTCCTCACCCGGCCTGGCCTCGTAGAGCCGCTGGTCGGCGTAGTTGGAAAAGTACACGGTGCCCTGATGCACGGCGTAATCGCCGCCGCCGTATTCGTGGACGCGCGTGCGGGCGTTCAGCGGTGCCGGGTTGACGTCGGCGCGCGTGCCGTCTGGCCGCTGGCGCACGATGACCTGGCGTCCGCGTTCGTGCGGGCGTCCCTCGTTCCAGTAGATGTCCCCGCCGTCGAGCGCGATCATGCCGAGGCGAATGCTGCCCGTCACGATCAGGTCGGCAGTTAGCGGCGACTTCCACGAGCCGAAGGGCGCGACTTGGGGCGTGGTCAAGACGGAGCCTCCAGCTTCTACTGTTTGGGCCGCTCGTGGGGCAGCGGCGGTCCGGAATCGACGAGGGCGAACTCGAGCAGCAGCGTGCGCTGGAAGATGTTCTGGTTGTCGTCGGAGACGAGGTATATCAGCGTCTCGCCGCTGTCGGCCTGGCGGGTGGCGATGCCCTCCAGGTTGTCGATCTGATAGCTCTGGTCGGCCTCGAACAGCACGGTGCCGTCGATGGTGGCGCCGGGGCTGAGGCTCGACCCCGCGATGCGGCGGATGCGGACCGCGAAGCCGTCCGAGAACGAGAACTTGCGCTCGAGGATCAGCAGGTCGCCGCCGGGCAGAAAGATCGCGTCGCTGACGTCGAAACTGTCGCTGCGGCGGATCGAGAAGCTTCCCTTCCGCGGTCCCGACAGAATGAAGGCGCGGTGGTTGCCGGCGCCGTCGAGCGAGCGCTCGGTGACGAGGACGATGGCGCCCTTGAGCGGTCCGTCGTCGGGCGCGACGGCGATGCCTTCGAGGCCCTTGTTGGGGACGATGTTTTTCACGAACGACGGCAGCTTCATGCGCGTCGGGGCGGCCGCAGCGAAGTCGGGGCCCGCGTAGGTCCTGAGCGCCGCTCTGCCCTCGAACGAGACCAGCGCCGTCGCAACGCCGTCGCGCGTGACGATCCTCAGGCCCTCGGCGTCGGCGTCGCGCTTGCGCCGCGGATCGACGCCGCCGTCCAGGAGCAGCCGTCCCAATTGCGGATCGGCAATTGCGACGAGCCTGCCGTTGTCGTCGACCGGACGCGCTGAAAACCAGTAGCCGGTGTCGGCGACGGCGGTCAGCGTCCCATCGGCGCCGAAGGCCAGCCCGGAGAGCGACCCGAAGCGGGGATCTTCCGAATAGAGGGCGAGGCCGCCGCGAAATTCCAATGCGCGGAAGCGGGTCTGATCTTTTCCTTTGAGAAACGCGGGAATCGGGTCGGTGCGAACCTTGAGCGGAGCGAAGCCGGTCGGGGCCGCCGCCGCTCCGCCTGCAATCGCGACAAGGACCAACGCGGCGAGGCCGCGCTTCATTGCAGGGCGACGCGCCGGGGCCTCGCGCCCCGTCGTGGCTCGGCCACCGGCCGCTCTTCGAACAGCTCGGCGAGCTTCTCGGTCATGGCGCCGGCAAGCTCTTCCGCGTCGACGATGGTGACCGCACGGCGATAGTAGCGGGTCACGTCGTGGCCGATGCCGATGGCGATCAGTTCGACCGGCGAACGCGTCTCGATTTCCTCGATGACGCGGCGCAGGTGCCGCTCGAGATAGTTGCCGGCGTTCACCGACAGGGTCGAGTCGTCGACCGGCGCGCCGTCCGAGATCATCATCAGGATCTTGCGCTGCTCGGGGCGCCCGACGATGCGGCCGTGAGCCCAGGCGAGCGCCTCGCCGTCGATGTTCTCCTTGAGCAGGCCTTCGCGCATCATCAGGCCGAGGTTGCGGCGCGAGCGCCGCCAGGGCGCGTCGGCGCCCTTGTAGATGATGTGGCGGAGATCGTTGAGACGGCCCGGGCTCGCGGGCTTGCCGGCCTGAAGCCACGCCTCGCGCGACTGGCCGCCCTTCCAGGCGCGGGTGGTGAAGCCCAGGATCTCGACCTTGACGCCGCAGCGCTCCAGGGTGCGGGCGAGGATGTCGGCGCAGGTTGCCGCCACCGTGATCGGGCGGCCGCGCATCGAGCCGGAATTGTCGAGGAGCAGCGTGACGATGGTGTCGCGGAACTCGGTGTCGCGCTCGGCCTTGAAGGAGAGCGCGTGCATCGGGTCGACGACGACGCGCGACAGGCGGGCCGCATCGAGCATGCCTTCCTCGAGGTCGAAGTCCCAGGCGCGGTTCTGCTGCGCCATCAGGCGGCGCTGCAGCCGGTTGGCGAGCCGGCCGACGGCGCTCTGCAGGTGGGCGAGCTGTTTGTCGAGGTAGGAACGCAGCCGGTCGAGCTCGGCGACGTCGCAAAGTTCTTCCGCGTTCACCGTCTCGTCGAACTTGATCGTGTAGGCGCGATAATCGGTCATCGGCGGCATGTTTGACCACGGCGCTTCGGCGCGGCGGGCCTCGCCCGAATCGCGGGCATCGGCCATCTCGCTGTCGTCGGAGGTCTCCTGCGCCTCGCCCTCGGCGGTCTCGCCGTCGCCGGCCTCGTTCTCGTCGGCGGAGGCCTCGGCGTCCTCGGCGGACGACGATTCCTCGCCCTCGGCCGCCTCGGCGCCACCCTCGGCGTCGTCCCGGGCGTCGTCGCTGTCGCCGTCCTCGCTGTCCTCGCCGCTCTCCGAACCGAGCTCGTCGCCCATTTCGAGCGCCGAGAGGATGTCGCGAATGCCGTCGGCGAACAGCGCCTGGTCCTCGATGGCAGCGGTCAGCTTCTTGAAGTCGTCGCCGGCGCGCTCCTCGATCCACGATCGCCACAGGTCGACGATCTTGCGGCTGGAGGCCGGCGGCGGCTCGCCGGTCAGCCGCTCGCGCGCCATCAGCGCCACCGCGTCCTCGAGCGGGGCGTCGGCGCGGTCGGTGATCTCGTGATAGTTGCCGCGGTGGTAGCGGTCCTCGAGCATGGCGGCGAGGTTGTCGGCGACGCCCGGCATGCGCCGCGCGCCGATCGCCTCGACGCGCGCCTGCTCGACGGCGTCGAAGACGGCGCGGGCGTTCTTGCCCTTGGGCGCGTTCTGGCGGTGAACGGCGGGGTCGTGACAGGCGAGGCGCAACGAGAGCGAGTCGCCGATGCCGCGAGCAATGGCGACGTCGACCGCGTGCATCTTGCGGGGCGGCTCGGGCAGGCGCGCCTTGTGGCCGGAAAGCGCCGGCCGGTCGGCGGCGAAGGTCACCTCGAGGTCGGGCTCGCCGGCGATGGCGCGCATGCAGCCGACCACCGCCCGCTTGAACGGTTCGGTCGGTCCTTCGGCGGGCCGTGCCTTGGTCGTGGTGTCGTTGGGGATCGCCATGTGTCTCGGCGCTTTATCCGTTTGAATTCGGACCCTATATTGGCATCTCTCGCGGAGATCCCAGATGGCCGAACCTGAAGATCATACCTTGCACATCCTACGCGAAATCCGCGCCGCGATGCGGACCTTGGAGCACAAGGTTACGTCCGGCTTCGAATCGGCTGATGGCCGATTCGGGAAGATCGAGGGTCGGCTGGACAACATCTTCCAGGCGCTTAACGGCGAGAGCATCTTGGGTCGCTACGCCGTTGCCGAGGTGGACGAACGGCTGAACGCGATCGAAAAGCGGCTCAAGGCTCTGGAAGAGACCGACTAGCTCCACCTAGCTCATCACCACGTTGGCGGTCGACTCGGGCAGCTCCTCGTTGAAGGCGCGCTGGTAGAATTCCGCGACCAGCGCCCGCTCCAGCTCGTCGCACTTGTTGACGAAGGTGACGCGGAACGAGAAGCCGATGTCGCCGAAGATCTCTGCGTTCTCCGCCCAGGTGATCACGGTGCGCGGGCTCATCACCGTCGACAGGTCGCCGTTGATGAAGGCGTTGCGGGTCATGTCGGCAACCCGCACCATCTTGGAGATGATCGCCCGGCCCTTCTCGTCGCGCCAGCGCGGCACCTTCGCCGCGACGATGTTCACCTCGTTGTCGTGCGGCAGGTAGTTGAGCGTGGTGACGATCGACCAGCGATCCATCTGGCCCTGATTGATCTGCTGGGTGCCGTGATAGAGGCCGGAGGTGTCGCCGAGGCCGACCGTGTTGGCGGTGGCGAACAGGCGGAAGGCCGGGTGTGGGCGGATGACCTTGTTCTGGTCGAGGAGCGTCAGGCGCCCCGAGACCTCGAGCACGCGCTGGATGACGAACATGACGTCCGGGCGACCGGCGTCGTACTCGTCGAAGCAGATGGCGATGTTGTGCTGGAGCGCCCACGGCAGCATGCCGTCGCGAAACTCGGTGACCTGCTGGCCGTCGCGGATGACGATGGCGTCCTTGCCGACCAGATCGATACGGCTGATGTGGCTGTCGAGGTTGACGCGCACCATCGGCCAGTTGAGGCGGGCGGCGACCTGCTCGATGTGGGTCGATTTGCCGGTGCCGTGATAGCCGGTCACCAGCACGCGGCGGTTGCGGGCAAAGCCCGCCAGGATCGCCAGCGTCGTCTCGCGGTCGAACAGGTAGTCGGGATCGACGTCGGGGACGTGCTCGTCGGCCTCGGAATAGGCCGGGACCTCGAGGTCGGAGTCGATTCCGAAGACCTGGCGAACCGAAATCTTCATGTCGGGCAGCAGCGCCGGAGCGGCTTCAGTCATGGTTTTTCATCGCTTTTGGGGCGATGCCTGCTTCGTGTGGTGGAAATGCCGTGGCCGGGTATCGGCGACGCATCGTCGTCTTTAGCAGAACCCGGCCGCCTTGAGGTAGTGGTAGGCCTGAATGATCTGTCGCAGGCGGTCCTCGGACGAGCGGTCGCCGCCGTTGGCGTCCGGGTGGAGCTGCTTCACGAGGGCCTTGTAGCGGGCCTTGATCTCGCTGCCGGTCTCGGCCCCGTCGAGGTCGAGAACCGCGAACGAGCGCCGCTCGACGTTCCGGAGCGGCCGCCGTTCGACCTCGCTCTCGCCGGTGCCCGGCGCCCGGCGCGCCCGGCCGCCGCCGAAAATCCCGAACGGGTCGGTGAAGGCGGCCGTCCAGGCCCGGTGGGCCCCGAAGGCGGCGTCCTTGTGGTCGACCCCCATGGTCCAGGTGGGGCGATGGCCGGTCGACGCGGAGCGCTGGTAGGCGACGACGTCGTCGTCCTTCATCCCTGCGAAATAGTTGTACGACTTGTTGTATTCGCGCACGTGGTCGAGGCAGAGGTTGTAGTACTGGCCCTCCTGATGGCGGCCCTTCGGTGCCCGATAGCCGCCCGGCCGGCCGCACCCGTGCCACTCGCACGGTGCCACGTCGGCCGTCTTGGCCGCCGCTTCGTCCGGCGCGATCCGGATGCGGTCGAAATACTTGGAGTTCAGGTTCATCGTCGGATTATGGTCGGCGCAGGCGTGCCCGACAAGACACGTCGGAGCTCGGAGGCGCGATGAAGGTCGCTGATAGAATCACGGTGAAGTTAACCGAGGCCTTTCACCCGGTGGCGCTTGAAGTGGTGAACGAGTCCGATCTGCACAAGGGGCACGCCGGCCACAGACCCGGCGGCAGCCATTTCCGCGTCCGGATCACCGCGGAGGCCTTCCGCGACAAGACCCGGGTTGCCGCCCATCGCATGATCAACGAGGCGCTGGCCGCCGAGTTCGCCGAGGGGCTGCATGCCCTGGCTATTGAGGCGAAGGCGCCGCAGCCGCCGTCACGCGTTCCGACTCCAGCCACCTGAGATATGCCTCGCGGTCGATGCCGGCGTCGTTGCGGGTGTGGAAATAGAGTTTCTCGGCGAAGCGGCGCATGGACCGGGTGGCGAGCGCCATGTTGACCAGCACGTTGGGCGGGGCGAGGTCGAGGGCGGCCCTGAGGGCGCGCTTGGCGCGGAAGCGCGGAATTTCGCGGGCGAGCAGCGGCCCCGGCTCCGGCCCGCCGCACATCAGCTGATCGGCGACCAGCGATGCCGCCCGGCGGCCGTATTTGAAGGCGAGGCGGATGCCGCCGCCGGTCATCGGTGAGACCCAGCCGGCGGCGTCCCCGATGAGCAGCACTCCCGGTGCCGACGTCCGCTTGAGCGGGCCGCCGCAGGGGATGAGCCCGCTGCGCCGCCCCACCACTTTCAGCCGGCTCCAGTTGAACGCTTTCTCGGTGCGCGCCATGAACGCGGCGAGGTCGGGCTTGCCGCCATCGCGAACCGCGAGGCCGAGCTGGATCGCGTCCGGCCCCGGCGCCGCCCACGCCATGTAGCCGGGCGCCAGCTTCGAATCGACGAAGCAATGCAGGAAGCGCTGGTCGACCGCGTCGTCCGGTTCCAGCTCCACTTCGAGGCCGGTCAGGAAGCGGCGGTTGCGCGACAGGCCAAACGCTTCGGCGACGCGTGAGCGGGCGCCGTCGGCGCCGATCAGCATGCGCGCGGTAAGGTCGATGCCGGTGAGGCGCAGGCGTCCGTTCTCGCGCGTGGCGCCTTCGAAGCGCGTCGCGCAGATGATGACGGCGCCGGCCTCGCGCGCCTCGGCGGCCATCCAGCGCAGAAGTGCCGCGGTCTCGGTCGTGTAGAAGGCGTAGCCCGGCGAGAACAGGTCGATGCTCGCGAGGTTCGGCGCGTAGAGGCGCACGCCCGGCACGCGGCGCGTCAACTGGTGGGGAATGTCGATCTCCTCGATCGCCTCGCGCACCAGAATGCCGCTGGTGTGGACGCGCGCGCCCGGTTCGCGCTTGGCGTCGATGACGGCGACGGAGAGGCCGCGCGAAGCGGCGGTTCGGGCCGCGGCGAGCCCGGCGAAGCTCGCGCCGACGATGACGAGATCGAAATCCATTGGGGACGCCCTCCCGCGTGGTGTGGGAGGAGAAGGGTCGGCGACGAATGCGGCCGAATTCGGCCGGGCGCCGACGCCCGCCGGTTCAGGGGCGTTCGGTGAGGCTCGCGGGCGGCTGGGCGGGCTGCGGCACCGCCTTGACGCGGTCGAGCGGGGTGATGCGCAGCGCCGTGATGCGGTTGCGGGCGCGGCGCAGGACCTGGAAGCGGAAGCCGTGGAAGGTGAACGCCTGGCCGGGTTCGGGGATGATGCGCGCCTCGTGGATGACGAGGCCGGCTACGGTGGTTGCCTCTTCCTCCGGCAAGCTCCAGCCCATGACACGGTTCAGGTCGCGGATCGGCACCGAGCCGTCGGCGTTGACCGACCCGTCGGGCTGGCGGCGGACGCCTTCCACTGCCGTGTCGTGCTCGTCGGTGATGTCGCCGACGATCTCCTCGAGAATATCCTCAAGGGTCAGCAGTCCCTGCACGTCGCCGTATTCGTCGACCACCAGCGCCATGTGCAGCTTGCGCTTCAGGAAGGCGTTGAGCTGGTCGCTGAGGCTGGTGGTGTCGGGCACGAACCACGGCTTGGTGGCGATGGCGCGGATGTCGAGCTTGCTGGCGTCGCCGTCGACCTTCTTGAGCGCGCGCAGGAGATCCTTGACGTGGATGACGCCAACGATGTTTTCCGGCTGGTTCTCCCACATCGGCACGCGCGAGTAGGCGCCACCGAGGATCGCGTCGACCACCTTGTCGACCGGATCGTCGGCGTTCACCGACAGCATGTTGATGCGGTGGACCATGGCGTCGGCGACTTCCAGTTCGCCGAAGCGGAAGAGGTTGTGGATATATTCCGCTTGGCTCACCGCCATGGCGCCGGCTTCCGCCGAGACGTCGACGAGACCTTCGATCTCGTCGTGGGTGAGGACTTCGAGGTGCGAGCCTTCCTTCACACCGAGGCCGCGAAGCACCGCCTTGACCGTCGAGTTGAGCGCCCAGTTCAGCGGATAGAGCAGGACGTAGGCGGCCTGCAGCGGATAGGCGATCCACAGCTGCACGGGCTCGGGCTCACGAATCGCGAAGGTCTTGGGGACCTGTTCGCCGAGCACGATGTGGAGCGAGGAGAAGACCAGGAAGCCGACGATGAAGGCGGTGAGCTGGAGGGCGCTCTCGGGCATGCCCAGCGGGCGGAGCACCGGCTCGAGGATCGCCGCCACCGTTGGCTCGCCGACCCAGCCGAGGCCGAGCGAGGCCATGGTGATGCCGAGCTGGCAACAGGCGAGGTAGGCCTCGACGTTGCGCAGCATCTGCTGCGACAGCTTGGCGCCGAAGCGGTTGTCGTTGGCGAGCGAGTCGATGCGATAGCCCTTCGACTTCACCAGGGCGAACTCGGCGGCGACGAAGAAGCCGTTCAGCGCCAGCAGGAAGACGGCGAGGATGAGGCTTGGCCACGGTCCGCTCATGACCCGACCTGTTCCCTGAGAAAGGCGAGCACGTCGGCGGGCGCCACGTCCGGGGCGATGAACGCCTTGCCGATGCCGCGCGTCAGGATGAACGTCAGCTTGCCGCGCGCCACCTTCTTGTCCTGGGCGATCAGCTCCATGAGCGCCTCCGGCTCCAGCTTCTCGCCGGGAATGTCGGCGATCGACGTCGGCAGGCCGACATCGCTGAAATGGCGCAAGACGCGCTCGGTGTCGGCGGCTGGCGCGAGGTTGGCGCGGGCGGAGAATTTGTGGGCGAGCACCGTGCCGATGGCGACCCCTTCGCCGTGCAGCAGCCGGTCGGAGTAGCCGGTGGCGCCTTCGAGCGCATGGCCGAAGGTGTGGCCGAGGTTGAGGAGCGCGCGCACGCCCGTGTCGTGCTCGTCGGCGGCGACGGTCTCCGCCTTCGCCTTGACGGCGGTGGCGATCGCCTCGTCGCGCTCGGGCCAGCCGGCGGCGATGGCGCGCCAGTTCTCTTCCAGCCACGCGAAGAAGGCCGCGTCGCGGATGAGGCCGATCTTCACCAGCTCGGCGTAGCCGGCGTTGAAGAGGCGCGGGGTGAGCGAATTGAGAAGCGCCGTGTCGGCGATCACCAGCTGCGGCTGATGGAAGGCGCCGACGAGGTTCTTGCCGTGCGGGGTGTCGATGCCGGTCTTGCCGCCGACCGAGGAGTCGACCTGCGCCAGCAGGGTCGTGGGAACCTGCACGACGCCCATGCCGCGGCGGGTGATGGCAGCGGCAAACCCGGCGAGGTCGCCGACCACGCCGCCGCCGAAGGCGACGATCAGGTCGCCGCGCTCGAGCCGGGCGGCGAGGATCGCGTCGACGACGCGTTCCAGCGTCGCGAAGCTCTTCGAGGCTTCGCCGGGGGCGACCACGATGTCGGTGCCCTCGATGCGGGCCTCGGCGAGCGACTCCTTCAGCCGGGCGAGGTGGAGCCGCGCGACCGTCTCGTCGGCGACGATGGCGACGCGGGCGCCCGGCGCACGTGCCGCGATCTCACGGCCGGCGGTGGCGACGATGCCGCGTCCGATGCGGATGTTGTACGATCGCGGTCCGAGATCGACAGCGACTGTCTTCGGGGCGCGAGGAGGCGTTCCCTCTTCGGCCATCGCTATGCCTCTTCTGTGGCCTCGCTGCCGAGGTGCCGGGCGAGCTCCGCCAGAATATCGTCGATCACGGCGTCGTGGGCGACGTCGCGCGACTGGATGTGGATGGCGGCTTCCTCGTAGATGGGGTAGCGCTCGGCGATCAGCCGGTCGATGGTCTCGGCCGGGTCGCCGTTCTTGAGCAGCGGCCGGTTGTTGCGGCGCTTGACGCGCGAGAGCAGCAGGTCGCGATCGGCCTTCAGCCAGATCGAGACGGAATTGGCCTGGATGGCGGCGCGGGTCTCCGGGTGGATGAAGGCGCCGCCGCCGGTCGCCAGAACCTTGGGGGCGCCGTCGAGCAGGCGCTGGATGACGCGCCGTTCGCCGTCGCGGAAGTAGGCTTCCCCGTGCTGCTCGAAAATCTCCGGAATGGTCGCGTTGGCGGCCTGCTCGATCTCGCTGTCGGCGTCGACGAAGGCCATGCCGAGCCGGTTGGCGAGCCGCCTGCCGATCGAGGACTTGCCGGCCCCCATCATGCCCACCATCACGATCGTGCGGCCGTCGAGAAGGCGCGCAACCCTGGCTTCCAGGCTTTCCTGGCCGCCCCTGACCGAACCATTCCGCGCCACACGTCCCTCGCTGACCGATTTTCCGTAGGGCGTCGGTAGAGCCGCTTTCCGCCCGTCCTGTCAAGGCAAGGCCGCACAGCGCCCACCCTGGGGGAACTGGCGCGAGAGGCGACAATCGAATACCTGTTGGCGATGCCGGAAATCGACGAGACCAACCGACGGCTGGCGGCGGTCCTGGCGGCCGACGTGGTCGGCTATTCGCGCCTGATGGGGGCCGACGAGGCCGGCACGCTGAAGGCGCTCCGGCATCACCGCGAGGCGGTGTTCGACCCGGCCGTGGCTCAGCACAGGGGCCGGGTGGTCAAGCTGATCGGCGACGGCACGCTGGTCGAGTTCGGAAGCGTCGTCGACGCGGTCAAGTGCGCGCTTGCCATCCAGCGCGCCGTCAAGGCGGCCCCCGATGAGCACGCCATCGTGCTCAGGATCGGCGTCAACCTCGGCGACATCATCATCGAGGGCGACGATATCTATGGCGACGGCGTCAATATCGCCGCGCGGCTGGAACCGCTGGCCGAGCCCGGCGGCGTGTGCGTCTCGTCGATCGTCAACGAGAGCGTCGGCAACCGCATTGACGTGCAATTTCGCGACGGTGGCGAGGTGCAGGTCAAGAACATCGTCCGCCCGATCCGGGTGTGGAAATGGCACCCGGAGGACGACCCTGCGTCGGCGCAACCCGCCGCGGCGGCGCCGGCCCTGTCAGCCACCCTGGCGGAGCCCGAGCCGCCGTCGATCGCCGTGCTGCCGTTCGACAACATGTCGGGCGATCCCGAACAGGAATACTTCTCCGACGGCATCACCGAAGACATCATCACCGATCTTTCCAAGATCGCCGGCCTGCTGGTCATCGCGCGGAACTCGAGCTTTGCCTACAAGGGCAAGAACCCGGACATCCGCGCCGTCGGGCGCGAACTCGGCGTGAAGTCGGTGCTGGAGGGCTCGATTCGCCGCGCCGGCAATCGCGTGCGCATCACTGCGCAGCTCATCGACGCGACCACCGGCGGCCACGTCTGGGCCGACCGGTTCGACCGCGACCTCACCGACATCTTCGCCGTGCAGGACGAGGTCACGCACCACATCGTCGAAACGCTGCGGGTCAAGCTCACCGTCGGTGAATCGGCGCGCATCGCGGACGTCCCCACGACGAGTCTGGAGGCGCACGATCTGATGTTGCGTGCGCGCGAGTTCCTGTTCGGTCAGAGAAGCAGCCGCGAGACGTTCGATCAGATCATCTCGTTGCTGGGCCGGGCCGTCGAACTCGATCCCGACTATGCCGAGGCCTATGCGGGCATCGCCATGGCGCACAATCTCGACTCCCAGAACCACTGGACGGGCGCACCCGATGCGTTCGAACGATCGGTGCACTTTGCCAAGCTGGCGGTCGAGAAGGGCCCCAACGTGGGCTACGCGCGGGTGGTGGCAGCGATCATGGCGGTCTGGTCGAAGGACCTGCCGGAAGGGCGACGGCAATTGGCGGCCGCCCTGCAACTCGATCCAAACAACGCACAGGCACTGGGTTCGCTCGGCCTCGTCGAAATCTATTGCGGCAATTCCGAGCTCGCGTTTCCGTTGATCGAGCGCTGCATGCGGCTCGATCCGGGGTTCACCCACCAGACGCTGCATTTCCTGGGGATGGCCTATCTCGTCGCCGGCAAGTACGAGACGGCGGCAGCGACCTTTCGCGAGCGCATCAGGCTGTCGCCGAAGACCGACCTGTCACGCGGGATGCTGATTTCCGCCCTCGGCCATCTCGGCGAGGTCGAGGCGGCGCGGCGCGTCGCCGCCGAACTGAAGCAGGTCAGCCCGAAGTATTCGTTTGCCGGTCATCTCGCCCGCCTGCCGTTCACCAACCCGGCAGACACCGACAGGATCAGGGAAGGCTTTGCCCTCGCCGGCCTCGCCGAGTGATCCGGTAACCGGGGCTTAACCGTCCCGTCGCCTTGTGTTGGGCATGACGCAACCGAGTCTTCGCGGCGGCTACCACATCGAGGCGTTCCTCGAGATGATGAGCGCCGAGCGCGGCGCCGCTGCCAACACGCTCGCCTCCTACCAGCGCGACCTCGAGGACTATGCGGCGTTCCTGTCGGGTACGGGGCGCGAGCTTGCCGCGGCCGCGACCGAGGACGTGCGCGCCTACCTCGCCGATCTCGACGGGCGCGGCTTTGCCGCCAGTTCGGCCGCCCGCCGCCTGTCGGCGGTCCGCCAGTTCCACCGCTTCCTGGTCAGCGAGAACCTGCGGGCCGACGAACCGACCGGGATCGTCGACGGCCCCAGGAAGGGTGCGCATCTGCCCAAGATTCTCTCCGAGCGCGAGGTCGAGCGGCTGATCGGGTTGGCCGCCGCCGAAACAGCGCGCGCCGATCTTGCCGCCGGGGCGCGCCTCAGGGCGTTGCGCCTGCAAGCGTTGATGGAGCTTCTCTACGCCAGTGGCTTGCGTGTTTCGGAGCTGGTGGCCCTGCCGGCAAGGGCTGCCCGCGAAGGCGCGCGCTTCCTGACGGTGCGCGGCAAGGGCGGGCACGAGCGCGTCGTGCCGCTGACCGACAAGGCGACCGCCGCCGCCGCCGCCTATCTCGCCGCGCGCGCCGAAACCGGCGCCGGCGAAAGCGCGTGGCTCTTTCCGGCGCCGTCGGAGAGCGGCCACCTGACGCGGCAGGGCTTCGCCCGCGAGTTGAAGGACCTCGCCGCCCGCGCCGGAATTCCCTCGGCGAAGGTCTCGCCGCATGTGCTGCGCCACGCCTTCGCCAGTCATCTCTTGCAGAACGGTGCCGATCTTCGCGTCGTCCAGCAACTTCTCGGCCACGCCGACATCTCGACCACGCAGATCTACACTCATGTGCTGGAAGAGCGGCTGAGGGCGCTGGTGACCGACCACCACCCGCTTGCCCACCGAGCCTGAAGATCGCCCCGCGTTCGGCTTGAACTCGTCTGGGTCGGTAAGGTCACTTGGCGCCGCCCGCGGGCGGGGAATCCCTCGCCATCCGCCCTTGGCCGACGCGGGTTCTGAATCCGGGACGAGATGCGCAGTTACCTCGATTTCGAAAAGCCGGTCGCGGACCTGCAAGGCAAGGTTCAGGAGTTGCGCTCGCTCGGTGACGCCGGCGACGCGGTCGCCATCGGCGAGGAAGTCGCGCGGCTCGAATCGAAAGCCGCCCAGGCGCTTTCCGAGATCTACGCCAAGCTCACCCCGTGGCAGAAGACCCAGGTCGCCCGCCACCCGGATCGCCCCCACGTCGGCGACTACATCGCCCGGCTGGTCACGGATTTCACGCCGCTTTCCGGCGACCGCGCCTACGGCGACGATCAGGCGATCGTCACCGGCCTCGGCTTCCTGCGCGGCCGCCGCGTCGCGCTGATCGGCACAGAAAAGGGCGACGATACCGAAAGCCGCATCCGCCACAACTTCGGCATGGCGCGCCCGGAGGGCTACCGAAAGGCGATCCGCATCATGGGGCTGGCCGAGAACTTCGGCCTGCCGGTGGTGTCGCTGGTCGATACGGCCGGTGCCTACCCGGGCATCGACGCGGAGGCGCGCGGCCAGGCCGAGGCGATCGCCCGCTCGACGGAAGCCTGCATGCAGCTTGGCGTGCCGAACGTCGCCGTGGTCATCGGCGAGGGCGGTTCGGGGGGCGCGCTCGCCATCGCCGCCGCCAACAAGGTGCTGATGCTCGAGCACTCGATCTACACGGTCATCTCGCCGGAGGGCGCCGCCTCGATCCTGTGGCACGATTCCTCGCGCGCCCAGGACGCCGCGACGATGATGAAGATCACTGCCGACGACCTCATGCGTTTCGGCGTCATCGACAAGGTCATCTCGGAGCCGGTGGGCGGCGCGCACCGCGAGCCCAAGGTGGCGATCGATGCCACCGGCGACGCGATCGAGGCGTCGCTGGCCTCCATGGACAACCTGCCGCCCGACGAGGTGCGCCGCCAGCGGCGCGAGAAGTATCTGGCCATCGGCCGGGTCCTGCCGGAGCGCTAGCGGAGCGCCTTGCGGCGACCGGAAGTCTCGGCCACAGTGGGGTCCAGGGTGGCGTCTGCCACATTCGTTAACGTCCGGTAAGGGTTGACGAATCCCGGATTTCCCGGTCTAAGCGGGCCGGGCATGACTTGGGCGGGCAGCGCGATTTTCCTCCAGGGGGCGCGGATGCGATTCCAGCCGATCAGAGCAGCCGGTCTTGGCAGACTGGCGCTTTTCGGCCTTGCCCTTTTGGCCCTCGCCGCGTGCACCGAGACAGGTGGCGGCATCCCCAAAGCGCAGAAGCCCGTGCCGCCGATCCTCGTCGGCAAGATGAGCGAACTCGGCATGAAGGATACCGCGCCGATCTTCGTGCGCATCTTCAAGGAATTGTCCGAGCTGGAGGTGTGGAAGCAGACGCGCGCCGGCACCTACGCGCTGTTGACGACCTATTCGATCTGCAAGTGGTCGGGGGCGCTCGGGCCCAAGAAGGTGGAGGGCGACCGCCAGGCGCCGGAGGGTTTCTACACCGTCACCCCGGCGCAGATGAACCCGAACTCCAGCTACTACCTGTCCTTTAACATCGGCTATCCCAACGCTTACGACCGCTCGCTGGGGCGCACCGGTTCGAACCTCATGGTGCACGGCGCCTGCTCGTCGGCCGGCTGCTACTCGATGACCGACGACAATGCCGGCGAGATCTTCGCGCTCGCCCGCGATGCTTTCCGTGGCGGCCAGCGCGATTTCCAGATTCAGGCGCTGCCCTTCCGCATGACGCCGGAAAACATGGCGCGCCACCGCAACGACCCCAACATGCCGTTCTGGAGGATGCTCAAGGTCGGCTACGACACCTTCGAGATCACGCATGTGCCGCCGAAGGTCGACGTGTGCGGCCGCCACTACGTGTTCAACGCCGACGCCGGCGGCGCGTCGTTCGATGCCTCGGCGCCGTGCCCGGCCTATTCGGTGCCGGCCGACCTCATGGCGGCGCTCCAGAAGCGGGAAGCGGCCGACGATCAGGCGATGGCGTCGGCGTCCGCGGCCCTCGACGCCGAGGCGCAGCGCGCCGCCGAAGAGCAGGCGCGGGCCGATGCCGCGGCGGCCGCCGCCAAGGCCCGTGAAGCCGAGCGCGCCACGGAGCCTTCGCTGGTGTCGCGAGTGCTGTCCGCGGTTGCTCCTGGCAACCAGAATGCACCGGACGCGACCACGACGGGCTCCACGGACGTGACCGCCTCGACGCCGCCCGAGCGGTCGTCGTTCGTCTCCAAGCTGCTGGCCAAGGTCGGCATCGGCGGTGGCGACAAGGCCGATGCGCCGGCCGCCCCGCCGGCCAAGACAACCAAGACAACCAAGGTCGCGAAGGCCCCGCCACCGGTGGTCGCGCCGGATACCGTTCGCGTCGTGCCCAAGCCGCGGGTTCGCCCGGAAGACGGCGCGCCTGACAGCGCCTCCGCTTCTGCGTCGGCAGCGCCCGATGCAGCGCCGGCGATCAGCCCGGACATGACCCCGGATATCCCAAAGGTGGGGCGCTTCGTGAAGAAGAAGTTCCTGTGGGACGAGGAGACCGGCGACGGCTCCGATACCGCCGGTTCAGGCGCCAGCGCCGACCAGCCGGCGCTCTAGGCGCGGAGCGCCACACCGGTGAGCGTCGAATTCCTGATCACATCGCTGATCGTCGTCCTGGCGCCCGGCACCGGCGTGCTCTACACGCTGGCCGCCGGCCTCTCGCGCGGCTCGCGCGCCAGCGTCGTCGCCGCGTTCGGCTGCACGTTGGGGATCGTCCCGCACATGGCCGCCGCCATCCTCGGGCTGGCGGCGCTTCTCCACGCCAGCGCCGTCGCCTTCCAGATCTTCAAGTACGTCGGCGTCGCCTATCTGCTTTACCTCGCGTGGAACACGCTGCGTGAACGCGGTGCCCTCAAAATCGAGAAGGCTGACGACCGCTCCTGGATCCAGGTGATCGTCACCGCGATCCTCATCAACGTGCTCAATCCGAAGCTGTCGATCTTCTTCATGGCCTTCCTGCCGCAGTTTGTGAGCGCCGGCGAGGCGCATCCGCTGGCGCGCATGCTGGAGCTCAGCGCGGCCTTCATGGCGATGACCTTCGCGGTGTTCGTCGGCTACGGGCTGCTGGCGGCGCTGGTCCGCGATCACATCGTGTCGCGGCCGCGGGTCATGGCGTGGATGCGGCGGACCTTCGCCGGCGCCTTCGTGGCGTTGGGCCTCAAGCTCGCGTTCGCCGATCGATAGGCGCTAGGCCGGCGTGAACGGCCAGACGACCAGGATCGTCGGCACCGCCACCACCACGATGATCGCTTCCAGCGGCAGCCCCATCCGCCAGTAGTCCGCGAAGGTGTAGCCTCCCGGCCCGAGCACCAGCGTGTTGTTCTTGTGGCCGATCGGCGTCAGGAACGCGCACGAGGCGGCGACGGCGACGGCCATCAGGAACGGGTCGGGACTGACCCCAAGGCGAGTGGCGATGTCGAGGGCGATGGGCGCGCCGATCACGGCGGTGGCGGTGTTGTTGAGGACATCCGACAGCGCCATCACGACCAGCATCAGCAGGGTCAGCACCGCCCACGCCGGCCAGCCCGCGGCGAGGTCAAGAAGGCCGTTGGCGATCAGCGTCGTGCCGCCGGAGCTTTCCAACGCCGTGCCGAGCGGGATCATCGAACCGAGCAGCACGATCACCGGCCACTCGATCTCCTGATAGAGCTGACGGAGCGGGACGATGTCGAAGGACACGTAGGCGATCACCACCGCCGCGAGGGCGACCGGCAGGTAGACCAGGTTCGTCGCCGCGAGCGCGACGGCGAGGGCGAAGATGCCGGCGGCGAAGGCGGCGCGCCCGTGCCGGGTCACCGCTAAGCCGCGATCGGCGAGGGGCAGGGCGCCCAGCCATTGCACGGCTTCGGCAAGGCGCTCGCTCGGCCCGATGAGGAGGAGCACGTCGCCGGGCTGGATGGCGAGGCTGCACACGCGCTGGCGAAAGCTCTGGCCCTGTCGCGAGACGCCGAGCAGCGAGACGTTGTGCAGGCGGCTCAACCCGACCGACGCCACGGAATGGCCGTCGAGACGCGAATCCTGCGTGACGACCGCCTCGACAAGGCCCATCTCGCCGCCGCTTTCCTCCTCGATGCGGGCGCGGTCGGGAAAGCCGAGCTTGAGGGTTCCCGTGAGCGCGTCGATGGCCTGCACCGTCCCGTCGACGATGAGGACGTCGCCGGCGGCGATGTCGACGCGACGCCCGGCGCCGGCCAGCCGACGGCCGCCACGCACCAGTCCGATGATGACGACCCCGGCCTCCTCGGCCTCGTTGTCGAGGTCGCGAACCTCCCGGCCGATCGCCGGCGAGCCTTCCGGCACGTCGAGTTCGGCGACGTAGCCGTGAATCTTGCGCAGATCCTGCGAAGGCTGCGCCGCTGTTTCGCGCACCGGGATCAGCCGCCAGCCGATCAGGGCGACATAGGCGACGCCGACCACCGCGCAGGCGATCCCGACCGGGGCGAAGTCGAACATCGCGAAGCCCTGGCCGAGGGCGTGCTGGCGGAAGGTGGCGATGATGATGTTGGGCGGCGTGCCGATCAGCGTCACGAGGCCGCCCAGGATCGTGGCGAAGGCGAGCGGCATCAATGACAGGCCCGGCCGGCGGCCGGCCTTGGTCGAGGCGGACAGCTCGACCGGCATCAGGAGCGCCAACGCGGCGACGTTGTTCATGAAGGCCGACAGGCCGGCGCCGATCGTCGCCATGATGGCGATGTGGCTGCCGAGGCTGCGGCCGCTGTCGACAACGATGCGCACGATCCAGGCGACGGCGCCGGAATTGACGAGCCCGCGCGAGATGACCAGCACGATCGCCACGACGATGGTCGCCGGGTGGCCGAAGCCGGCGAACGCCGCCTCCCGCGGCACGACGCCGACGACCGTGGCGAGGATCAGCGCCGTGAACGCGACGAGGTCGTAGCGAAAGCGACCCCAGATGAGGAAGACGAAGACGGCGACGAAGAGCGCGAACAGAAAGATCTGGTCGAACGACATCGCAGCCTTATAGCAGCGCGGCGCGAGAAGCGCTCGCCGGCTGCCTCAGGCGAAGCGGCCATGGCAGTGCTTGTATTTCTTGCCGGAGCCGCAGGGGCAGGGGGCGTTGCGCTGGACCTTGCCCCAGGTCGCCGGGTTGTTCGGGTCGAGTTCAGTGGCGGCGCCGGCGACCAGACGCATCGGGCGGGCTCGGCCCGCGCCGTTGGTGGCCCGGGGTGCCGGGGTCGCCTCGTTCTCGCCGGTGGTCGGGTCGACGTGGGTCGCCTCCAGCGCCTGCAGATCGCCTTCCGGCGCCAGCGGCGGCGGCCGCTGCACGATCTCGACGCGCATGATCTGCGAGGTGACCGCCTCGCGCAGCCGCGACAGCATGCCCTGGAACAGCTCGAAGGATTCGGTCTTGTACTCGTTCAGCGGGTCGCGCTGGGCGTAGCCGCGGAAGCCGACCACCTGGCGCAGGTGATCGAGGGTGACGAGGTGTTCGCGCCACAAATGGTCGAGCGTCTGGAGCAGGACCGCCTTCTCGACCTGGCGCATGACTTCCGGCGAGAAGCGGGCGGTGCGCGAGGCGGCGGCTTCGTCGGCGGCGCGGCTGACGCGCTCCAGCACCTCTTCTTCGGCGATGCCTTCTTCCTGCGCCCAGTCGGCGACCGGCAGGTCGAGGTTGAGGATCGCCAGAAGCTCGTCGTGCAGGCCCTGGGTGTCCCACTGTTCGGCGTAAGCCTTCTCGGGAATGTGACGGGCGACGAGCAGTTCGACCACTTCGCTGCGCATGCCGGAGACGGTGTCGGTGACCGTCTCCTGGCCCATCAGCTCGATGCGCTGCTCGAAGATGACGCGGCGCTGGTCGTTCATGACGTCGTCGTACTTGAGCAGGTTCTTGCGGATGTCGAAGTTGCGTCCCTCGACCTTTTGCTGGGCCTTCTCGAGGGCGCGGTTGATCCACGGATGGGTGATCGCCTCGTCGTCCTTGAGGCCGAGCTTCTGGAGCATGCCGTCCATGCGCTCCGAACCGAAGATGCGCATGAGGTCGTCCTGGAGCGACAGGAAGAACTTGGAGTGACCGGGGTCGCCCTGGCGGCCCGAGCGGCCGCGCAGCTGGTTGTCGATGCGCCGGCTCTCGTGGCGTTCGGTGCCCAGCACGAAAAGGCCGCCGGCGGCGAGAGCCTGCTTCTTGAGGTCTGCGATCTCGGCGTGGATCTGGGCGGCGCGCTGCTCGCGCTCCTCCTCGGGCAGCTCGGCGAGCTCCTGGGCGATGCGCATGTCGGGGTTGCCGCCAAGCTGAATGTCGGTGCCGCGGCCGGCCATGTTGGTGGCGATGGTCACCGCGCCGGGCACGCCGGCCTGGGCGATGATGAAGGCTTCCTGCTCGTGGTAGCGGGCGTTGAGGACCTGGTGGGGAACCTTCTGCTTGTTGAGCAGTTCGGAGAGGACTTCCGACTTGGCGATCGAGGTGGTGCCGACCAGGATCGGCTGACCGCGCTCGCGGCAGTCCTTGATGAGCGTGATGATCGACTTGTACTTCTCGTCGGCGGTCCGATAGACCTCGTCGTCGTCGTCGATGCGCACCATCGGCATGTTGGTCGGGATCTCGACCACGTCGAGGCCGTAGATGTCGCCGAACTCGTCCGCCTCGGTCGCCGCCGTGCCGGTCATGCCGGCGAGCTTGTCGTACATGCGGAAGTAGTTCTGGAACGTGATCGAGGCGAGCGTCTGGTTCTCGGGCTGGATCGGCTGGTGTTCCTTGGCCTCGAGCGCCTGGTGCAGGCCTTCCGAATAGCGCCGGCCGGGCATCATGCGGCCGGTGAACTCGTCGATGATGATGACCTCGCCGTTGCGGACGATGTAGTCCTTGTCGCGGGCGAACAGCCGGTGGGCGCGCAGCGCCTGCTGGATGTGATGGACGACGGTGACGTTTTCGACGTCGTAGAGCGAGTCGCCCTTGAGCAGCCCGGCGTTCTTGAGGATCACCTCGAGCTTGACGTTGCCCGCCTCGGTGAACGACGCCGAGCGCTGCTTCTCGTCGACCTCGTAATCGTCCTCGTCGAGCTGCGGGATGAAGGTGTCGATGGTGTTGTAGAGTTCGGAACGGTCGTCGAGCGGGCCGGAAATGATCAGCGGCGTGCGCGCCTCGTCGATCAGGATCGAGTCGACCTCGTCGACGATGGCGTAGTTGTGGCCGCGCTGGACCATCGTCTCCAGCTCGTACTTCATGTTGTCGCGCAGGTAGTCGAAGCCGAACTCGTTGTTGGTGCCGTAGGTGATGTCGGCGGCGTAGGCTTCGCGGCGCTGGGTGTCGTCGAGGCCGTGGACGATGACGCCGACGCTCATGCCGAGGAAGCGGTAGATCTGCCCCATCCACTCGGAGTCGCGCTTGGCCAGGTAGTCGTTGACGGTGACCACGTGGACGCCCTTGCCGGAAAGAGCGTTCAGGTAGACGGCGAGGGTCGCAACAAGCGTCTTGCCTTCGCCGGTCTTCATTTCGGCGATGGTTCCCTCGTGGAGCACCATGCCGCCCATTAGCTGGACGTCGAAGTGGCGCTGGCCGAGGGTGCGCCGGGCGGCCTCGCGGACGGTGGCGAAGGCGGGAACCAGAAGGTCGTCGAGGGAGGTGCCCTGGGCGATCATCTCCCGGAATTCGATGGTGCGGGCGCGCAGCGCCTCGTCGGAGAGCGGCTCGACGTCCTTTTCGGCGGCGTTGATGGCCGCGACGCGCGGTTGCAGCCCCTTGAGACGCCGGTCGTTGGCGGTGCCGAAGACCTTACGGGCGAGCGAGGACAATCCTGCCATCTTCTATCCTATGGGGCTCCCGGTGGGCAGCAGATGGCGCCGCGCGCCGACCGCCGACGCGTGCAATAGCCGCCATCGTCGGGAACGAAAGCGTTCTTTGACGCCAAGCTTGGAGACAGATAAGAGGGGGGCAAACCCATGTCAACGGCGCGCGGGGAGAGCCCGAACCGGCCGGGATGCGCGTCGCGGGGAACTTCAGCCGGCCCCCACAACACGAAGGGAATGGATGTCGCGATGAGCGTTTCGAGGTGTGTTCGCATGACTGGCCTGCGCCTGGCGCTCGCCGCGGCCGGGGCCATGGCTCTGGTCAGTTTCGCCGGCATTGGCGGGGCTTCGGCCGACGATGCCACCGCCCAGCCGCCGCCCGCCGACCAGGTCGTGGCGCGGCTCAACGGGGTCGACATCACCTCCAAGGACATGGCGCTCGCCGCCCAGGCCTTCGGCCAGAGCCTTGGCCAGATGCCGCCCGACAAGCTTAACGCCGCGCTCGTCGACAGCATCATCGACATGCGCCTGATGGCCCAGGCCGCCGAGGCGGCGGGCATTCTCGACAACCCGGATTCGGCGCGGCTGGTGGATTTCGCCCGCGACCGGGCGCTGCGCGCCGAGTATCTGCGCGTCAAACTGTTCGCCGGCATCGACGATGCCGCGATCCAGAAGCGCTACGAGGAAGAAATCGCCAAGTTCGTGCCCGGCGACGAAGTCCACGCCGCGCACATTCTGGTGAAGACCGAGGACGAGGCCAAGGCGATCATAGCGCAGCTCGATTCTGGCGGCGATTTCGCGGCCATCGCCAAGGAAAAGTCCATCGATACCGGCTCGGCCGTCAACGGCGGCGATCTCGGCTTCTTCGGCAAGGGAATGATGGTCAAGCCGTTCGAGGACGCCGCGTTCGCGCTCGACGTCAACACCTATTCCAAGGAGCCGGTGCAGACCCAGTTCGGCTTCCACGTCATCAAGGTGCTGGAGAAGCGCAAGGAGAAGCCGCCGACGCTCGATCAGGTCCGCGACCAGATCGTCAATGCGCTGCGCTCCGAAGCGTTCTTCGCCGAGGTCGAGCGTCTGCGCAAGGACGCCAAGATCGAGGTGATCCCGCCGCCGGCGCCAGCGCCCGACGCCACCACGCCGCCCGCTTCGGACGCGACGCCGCCGGCTGGCGACACGAGCGCGCCGCCGGCGCAGTAGCCAACGGCGACGGGCCATGGTGGCCGTCTCGCCGCTGGCGCCGTCGAGCTTTCCAGCGCTTCCGCCGGTCGCCGGCGTCCGCTTCGCGGTCGCCGAGGCCGGCATCAAGTACAAGAACCGGCGCGACGTGCTGCTTGCCGTCTTCGACAAGGGCACGACCGCCGCCGGTGTCTTCACCACGTCGAAATGCCCCTCGGCCGCGGTCGACTGGTGCAAGACGGCGCTGAAATCCGGCAAGGCGCGCGCCCTGCTGGTCAATTCCGGCAACGCAAACGCCTTCACCGGAAAGCGCGGCCGCGAGGCGGCGCGGATGTCGGCGGAAATCGTCGCCGAGGCGGTCGGCTGCAAGGCGAAAGACGTCCTCCTCGCCTCGACCGGCGTCATCGGCGAGCCGCTCGACGCGGGCAAGTTCTCCGGCGTCGTCGGCGGCGCTGCCAGCCGGGCCCGTGGCGAGCCGTGGGTGGACGCGGCCGCGGCCATCATGACGACCGACACCTATCCGAAGGGCGCCACGCGCAGCGTCAAGCTCGGCGATGCCACGGTCACCATAAACGGCATCGCCAAGGGGGCCGGCATGATCGCGCCCGACATGGCGACGCTCCTGTCGTTCGTCTTCACCGACGCGCCGCTGCCGGCGCCCGTCGTTCAGGCGCTTCTCAAGAAGGGCGTGCGCGATTCATTCAACGCGATCACCGTCGACAGCGACACCTCCACGTCGGACACGCTTGTGATGTTCGCGACCGGCGCCGCCCAAGGTGCGCCGAAGATCATGTCGGCCGGCGACCGCCGCCTGGCGCCGTTCCGTGCGGCGCTCTTCGACCTCCTGCGCGATCTCGCCCATCAGGTGGTGCGCGACGGGGAGGGGGCGCGGAAGTTCGTCGAGGTCCGCGTCACGGGCGCCACCTCGAAAAAGTCGGCGCGCAAGGTCGCCTTCGCCATCGCCAATTCGCCGCTGGTCAAGACGGCGATCGCCGGCGAGGACGCCAACTGGGGCCGCATCGTCATGGCGGTCGGCAAGGCGGGCGAACCCGCCGACCGCGACCGTCTGTCGGTGTGGTTCGGGGAGACGCGTGTGGCCTTCCGGGGTGAGCGCGACCCGCGCTACTCGGAAGAGGTCACTTCGGCCTACATGAAGAACGACCACATCGTGGTCACCGCCGATCTCGGGATGGGCGAGGGCAGCGACACGGTGTGGACCTGCGACCTCACCAAGGAGTACGTCGCCATCAACGGCGACTACCGGAGTTGAGACGTGTCGGCCGAGCGCGCCGTCGTCATCCGGCTCGAAGAGGCGACGCTGGCAACCTGGCCGGCGCTTGTCACGGTGCGCGACGGCGCCTGGGTGATGCGCCGCGCCGAGGGGCACACGGGCCGGGCGAATTCGCTGGCGGTCCTCGATCCTGACGACGATGCCAACCGCCGCGCGCGCCTTGATGCGGTCGTCGCTTTCTACCGCGATGCGGGTCTCACGCCCCGCGTCCGGCTGACGCCGTTGACACCAGCGGCCCTTGCCGCCGAACTCGATGCGCGCGGATGGACCCGCACCGGCGAGGTGATCGTCATGACCCGCGATCTGACGAGTGTGCCGGCGCCGTCGGCCCCGGTCGAACACGCCGTCTCCGCCAGCCCCGAATGGCTCGCGGACATGGGCGCCTTCATGGGCTTCTCCGACGCCCGCCGCGACGCCATCGGCCGCAAGCTCGCGCACCTCGCCCCGCCCGCCGCCTACTTCACGCGGCGCGACGGCGCCGGAGTTGCCATCGCCACGGCGCTCGCCATCGCGGCCAACGGCCTCGTCGGCCTGTTCGACGTCGGCGTCGATCCGCCGCACCGGCGCCGGGGCCACGCTGAAGTCCTCGTGTTGGCGGCGCTGGCGTGGGGAAGCGGCGAAGGCGCCGCGACCGCCTTCCTCCAGGTGGAAGCCGGCAACGCGTCCGCGATCGCCCTCTACGGCAAGCTCGGCTTCTCCGAAGCCTACCGCTACATCTACGCGGTCCCGCCGTCGGAGAAGGTGCCGTGAAGCCGCTTGTCCTGGTTGCCGCGTGCGCCCTTGTCGATGTGGACGGGCGGGTGCTCATCGCCCAGCGCCCCGAAGGCAAGTCCATGGCGGGCCTCTGGGAATTTCCCGGCGGCAAGGTCGAGGATGGTGAGCTGCCGGAAGAAACGTTGATCCGGGAACTGCGCGAAGAGCTCGGCATCGACGTTTCCGCCGCCTGCCTGGCGCCGCTGACCTTCGCCAGCCATAGCTACGACGACTTCCACCTGCTGATGCCGCTTTACGTCTGCCGGCGCTGGGAGGGGACGCCGCGGCCGCTGGAAGGTCAGGCGCTCAGATGGAAGCGGCCGGCGGAGCTTCTGGACGTCGAAATGCCGCCTGCCGACCGTCCTTTGATTCCAGCGTTAACAGATCTTTTATAACCGGCTCCGAAGATCGCCACCGCAACGCCCGGGATTGGGAGGGCGTTCGAGGCAGATCGAAAAACCATGACATCCGATGACATCTTCCTGCCGGAGACGGGCGCGACCCGCACCGGCGTGAAACGCACCGCAATCCTTGCGTTTGTGCCGATTATCGTCGCCCTCGTGGGCGTCGGGATCGTGCTTCTCGGGGGCCTCTCGGCCCGCACCGGCACTGAGGCGCCGGCGGTGGCTTCAGCCGACGTCGATCCCGTGACGACGGGCTCCATTGCCCAGCCGGATCCGATCGGCGATCTCCTGCAAAGCACCGACGGACAGGCGACCCGTTAGCCGATCCTTCAGCATCGTCGGCGGAAGGTCGGGCGTCGTTCCGGCTTCCCGGGTGTGGCCATGCGTCTCGCGCTCAGTCAATCGTTCAGCCTCGTCGCCCGCTTCCTGCGGGCTGCCGAAGGCACGACCGCTATCGAATACGCGGTGATCGGCGCGCTCGTCGCCTGCGGCATCATCGCCGGAGCGCTGCTGCTCGGCACCGATCTCAACCAGATGTACTCGGGCTTCGCCGGCGACGTGCCGGCGGTGAATTAGCCGCCCGCCTTCTCTCCCGCCGAACGCTCCGTTGTCCTGAGTGCGTCGGCCAGGCGCGCCTTGGCGCTGCCGGGGCGGAGCGGCTGTTGCTGGCTTTCGTGCGGGGCCCAGCCGGACAGCGCGATCGTCTCGAAGGTGGCGCGGACGCGCCCGTCCGGATCGGAGAAGCGTTCCGCGTAGATCTCCACGACGCGCGCCAGCATCTGCCGGGTCATCGGCGTGCGGCTGCGCTCGACGAGGGCGTTGGTGGCGCCCATGGCGCGGAGATCGCGCATCAGGTGCAGCGCGGAGGCATAGCGCACGGTGCGCCGGTCGCGGTCGATCACCGGCAGGGCGAACCCGGCGCGCTGGAGCAGGGCGCCCGCCGCCCGCAGTTCGGCGAACGGCGCCACCCGCGGACTGGCGCCGCCGGTGATCTCGGCTTCAGCCGCGGCCAGCGCCGTGCGGAGTTCGGTGAGGGTGTCGCCGCCCAATAGCACCGCCAGGAACAGCCCGTCCGGCTTCAACGCGCGGCGGAATTGCGCGAGCGTCCCCGGCAGGTCCTCGACGAAGTGCAGCGCCAGCGCCGAGACGACGAGATCGAGGCTTTCGTCCGCGAACGGAAAGACCTCCGGGTCGCCGACGACGTCGGGCCGCGTTTCCGCGATCCGGTCGATGCGAACGATCCGTGTCACCTGTCCGCTTGCCGCGATGCGTTCGGCGACCAACGTCAGGGGGCTGAGGTCGACCGCGAGCGCGAAGGTCCGCTTCACCGCGGCGAGGCGTTCGAGAAGATCGTCGGCGACGGCGTTGAGCAGGAAGTCTTCCGGCCCGGCCTTCAGCGCGCGGCGGGCACGGGCGTCGAGCAGGGCGCGGTCGAAGAGGCGAGGGGGGCCGTTCATCGCATCGGGTTATGGGGCCGCCGCGTCACCCCGTCAAAGCAGGCGGCGTGACGCCGGCCGTGCTTCGGCGGTACGGTGACGCCCATGGAAACCGGCGAAGACATCGCGCCCCGCCCCTCGCTGCTCGACCGCTGGGTCGCGCGGGCCCGGCGCGCCGCTGGCGCCGCGGCCGATCTTGCCCTGCCGCCCCAGTGTCTTGCCTGCGGCCGTCCGGTCGGCGCCCATGGCGCCCTCTGCCCGTCGTGCTGGTCGAAGTTGCGTCTGATCGAGAAGCCCTATTGCGCGCGCCTCGGCATCCCCTTTTCCTACGACCTCGGCGCCGGCGCGCTCTCGGCCGAGGCGATCGCCGATCCGCCGCCGTTCGACCGCTGCCGGGCGGTGGTCGCCTTCGATGGGGTCGGCCGCGATCTCGTCCACGGCCTGAAATACCGCGACCGGCTCGAGCTGGCGCGGTGGATGGCCAGCTGGATGGTGCGGGCCGGCTCCGAGGTGACCGACACGGCCGACATGATCGTGCCGGTGCCGCTCCACACCCGCCGCCTCTGGCGCCGGCGCTACAATCAGTCGGCGTTGCTCGCCCGGGCGGTGGCGGAGGCCGCCGGCAAGCCGTTCGACGCGATCGTGCTGAAGCGCATCCGCGCCACCGAGCAGCAGGTCGGCCTGTCGGCGGATGCCCGCGACCGCAACGTCCGCGGCGCCTTTCGCGTCGCCCAGGCGGACAGGCCGGCGGTCGCCGGCCGCCGTGTCCTGCTGGTCGACGATGTCTATACGACCGGCGCGACCGCCAAAGCGTGTACCCGGGCGCTTCTGCGCGCCGGGGCTGTCGGGGTCGACGTGCTGGTTTTCGCCCGGGTTGTCCGCGGCGAGGTTTGACCGATATTCTGGGCGTCGGTCGGTTCGCGAAAGGACCTGAATGAGCGCCTTCAAGGCTGCGGTTGTCCAGATGCGGTCGGGCATCGATGTCGGCCGTAATTTGGCCGAAGCCGAGCGCCTGATCCGCGCGGCGGCGGGCGCCGGCGCCCAGTACGTGCTCACCCCCGAAATGACCACGATCCTCGACCGGGACCGGGCGCGCCTCATGGCGGCGATCGATCCGCAGGACAGCGATCCGTCCCTGAAGCGGTTCCGGGCGCTCGCCACCGATCTCGGCATCTGGCTGCACATCGGCTCCATGGCGATCAAACTCGGCGCCGACCAGGTCGCCAACCGGTCGTTCCTGATCGATCCGTCCGGCGAAATCGCCGCCACCTACGACAAGATCCACATGTTCGACGTCGATCTCGCCGGCGGCGAGAGCTACCGCGAGTCGCGCCTCTACAAGCCCGGCAACGCCGCCGTCGTCGCCGACATGCCGTGGGCGCGTCTCGGCCTCACCGTGTGCTACGACGTGCGCTTCCCGCTGCTTCACCGCGCGCTCGCCAGGGCCGGTGCGTCGGTGATCGCGGTTCCCGCCGCCTTCACGAAGACCACTGGCGAAGCGCACTGGCACGTGCTGCTGCGCGCCCGTGCCATCGAGGTCGGCGCGTTCGTGGTCGCTGCCGCACAGGGCGGGCACCATGACGACGGCCGCGACACCTACGGCCATTCGATGATCGTCGATCCGTGGGGCAAGGTGCTTGCGGAAGCCGACAGCGAGCCGACCTTCCTCGTCGCGGAGATTGATCCGGCCGCCAGCGAAGCGGCGCGCAGTCGCATCCCTGCGCTTGCCAACGAGCGGACCTTCTCCCCGCCGGTCGCGCCGGCGCCGCGTCTCAAGGTGTCCTGATCCGATGATCCGCTACACGCTCACCTGCGACAACGATCATTCCTTCGAGGCGTGGTTCCGTTCCGCCGACGATTTCGACCGGGCTGCCGAGGCCGGTGAATTGGTGTGCCCGGTCTGCGGTTCGAAGGACGTGCACAAGGCGATCATGGCGCCGTCGGTCGCTGGCGCCAGGAAGAAGGACGAGACGGTCAGTCTCGCGGTTCCTGATCCGCGCAGCAAGGCGATGCGCGAATTCATCAAGGAGTTCCGCAAGAAGGTCACCGAGAACGCCGACTATGTCGGCGACAAGTTCGCCGAGGAAGCGCGCAAGATCCACTACGACGAGGTCGAGCCGCGCGGCATCTACGGCGAGGCGACCCGCGAGGAGGCCGCCGACCTCGCCGAGGAGGGAATCGGCTTCCACCCATTGCCGTCGCTCCCCGACGATACCAACTGATCCCTTGCAGGGCCGCGCCCGGCGCGAGCCCGCAAGGCAAGGGAGGCGACAATGGCCGACTTGAAGATTCGCGTGTTCAAGGACGAAGCAACGGACCCGGCGACGACCGTCACGATTCCCGGCGGCGTGCTCAGGATCGCGTCCAGGCTCATTCCCCGCAAGGCCGCCGCGGCGCTCATGGATGAGGGCATCGATCTGGAGGAGATCGTCAAGCTCTCGGAGAATCCCGAAGCGCACGGCAAGCTCGTCGAGGTCGAGAACCACGAAAAGGACGAGCGGATCGTCCTGTCGCTCGAATAACGTCGTGCTCGAATGTGACAGCTAGGCCGCCCGTTCCGCCGTCATCATGTAGTTGACGTCGAGGTTTCTGGTCAGGCGGAATTCGTCGACCAGCGGTACGTACACGACGCCGGTCGCGGCGGCGGGGCTAAGACCCGCGCCGGAGAACGCCGCGCGCAACTCGTCCGGCGTCACCAGCTTGTCGTAGGCGTGGGTGCCGCGCGGCAGCCAGCGCAGCACGTACTCGGCCCCGACGATCGCCAGCGCGAACGCCTTCATGGTCCGGTTGATGGTCGAGGCGACCATGAGCCCGCCGGGCTTCACCATGCTTGCCGCCGTCGCCACGAACCGCGGCACGTCGGTGACGTGCTCGACCACCTCGAGGATGGTCACCACGTCGAATCGCTCGCCGGCTTCGGCGAGCGCCTCGGCGGTGGTATCGCGGTAGTCGATGGTGAGGTTGCCGGCGCGGGCGTGCAGCCGCGCGGCGGCGATGATCTCGGACGAGGGGTCGATGCCGGTGACGGCGGCGCCCATGCGGGCGAGCGGTTCGGTCAGGATGCCGGCGCCGCAGCCGATGTCGAGAATGGAAAGATCGGCGAGGGCGTCGGCGGCCTTGGCGTCGCGGCCGAAGTGGCCGGCGATCTCGTCCTTGATCCAGGCAAGGCGCAACGGGTTCAGCTTGTGGAGGGGCGCCATGGGCCCGCGCTCGTCCCACCAGGTCGCGGCCAGGCGGCCAAAGCGGGCGATTTCCTCGGTGTCGACGGTGGTCTCGTGCGGCGCGTTCATGCCCCTTCACTCCCCCTCCCGGACGCCCGTGTCAATTGTGCCGGCGTCGCGCCGCCCGTTGCGGGACTCCCGCCAAGTCGCTATGACAGCGCCACTTTTTGGCCCGCGATCCCGATAGACGACCGATGACCCGACTGGTGATGAAGTTCGGCGGCACGTCGGTCGCTGACCTGGCACGCATCAAGAACGTCGCCCGCCATATCAAGCGCGAGGTCGACGCCGGCAACGAGGTGGCCGTCGTGGTCTCGGCCATGGCCGGCTTCACCAACCAGCTTGTCGAATGGACGCGGGAGGCCTCGCCGCTCCACGACGCGCGCGAATACGACACGGTGGTGGCGGCCGGCGAACAAATCTCCTCCGGGCTTCTGGCGATCGCGCTTCAGGATATCGGTGTCAACGCCCGCTCGTGGCAGGGCTGGCAAATCCCGATCCGCACCGATGGCGCCCACGGTGCCGCGCGGATTGCGGCGATCGACGGGGAAAGCCTCATCTGGCGGCTCGGCCAGGGCCAGGTCGCGGTGGTCTCAGGGTTTCAGGGCGTCGGCCCCGACAACCGCGTCGCCACGCTCGGGCGGGGCGGTTCGGACACCAGCGCGGTGGCGCTTGCCGCGGCGCTCGAGGCGGATCGCTGCGACATCTATACGGACGTCGACGGCGTCTACACCTCCGATCCGCGCGTCGTTCAGAAGGCACGGCGGCTGTCACGGGTTTCTTACGAAGAAATGCTGGAAATGGCCTCGCTGGGCGCCAAGGTGCTTCAGGTTCGCTCGGTCGAGCTCGCCATGGTCCACGGCGTGCGGGTGTTCGTGCGCTCGTCCTTCGAGGCGCCCGAGGCCATCGATTCGACGCGCGGGGGAAACCCGATCGGGACGCTCATCTGCGACGAGGAAGAGATCGTGGAAAAACAGGTTGTGACCGGCATCGCC
Organism: uncultured Alphaproteobacteria bacterium; assembly: GCA_963843565.1. Taxonomy (GTDB): domain Bacteria; phylum Pseudomonadota; class Alphaproteobacteria; order Rhizobiales; family Kaistiaceae; genus DASZQY01. The sequence continues at coordinate 26,039 of CAWJKY010000004.1, read as the reverse complement.
TACTCCAAGGACGAGGCCCAGATTTCGCTCCGCCAGGTGGCCGACAAGCCGGGTGTCGCGGCGGCGGTCTTCGGCCCGCTGGCGGCCGCCAACATCAACGTCGACATGATCGTCCAGAACATCTCCGAGGACGGCAGCCGCACCGACATGACCTTCACGGTGCCGACCGCCGATTATGCCCGGTCGATGAAGGTGCTGGAGACGGCCCGCGAATCGATCGGCTACCGGCTGGTCCAGGGCTCAACCGACGTCGCCAAGATTTCGGTGATCGGTATCGGCATGCGCAGCCACGCCGGCGTCGCGTCCGACTGCTTCGCGGCTCTTGCCGCCCGCGGCATCAACATCCGCGCGATCACGACCTCCGAGATCAAGATATCGGTGTTGATCGATGCAACCTACACCGAGCTTGCGGTACGGACTTTGCATTCGCTATACGGACTCGACAACGCGTAGGGGGCGACCGGGCGCACCCTGCTTTCTCCGGCTTTCGTTCGGCCGGTTTCTTTGAGGATAAGCGGACATGCGGGGCCCAGCGCCCGCCGGGCCGCGCGTCCTGCTCCGCCGCCTCAGGGAGATCATGGCGGAGCCGATCAGCGCACAAGCCCGGCTCGACAAGATCGTTACCCAGATCGCGGCTAACATGGTGGCCGAGGTGTGCTCGGTTTATGTCCTGCGTTCGGACGGCGTCCTCGAGCTCTACGCCACCGAGGGCCTCAAGCGCGAGGCGGTTCACAACGTGACGCTGCGCGTCAACGAGGGCCTGGTCGGCACGATCGCCGCCACCGCCGCCCCGCTCAATCTGTCCAACGCGCAGTCGCACCGCGCCTTTGCCTACCTGCCGGAGACCGGCGAGGAAATCTACAACGCCTTCCTGGGTGTGCCGATCCTGCGCGCCGGCGGCATCCTCGGCGTGCTGGTCGTGCAGAACCGCGCTCACCGCACCTATCACGAGGAAGAAGTCGAGGCGCTGCAGACCACGGCGATGGTGATCGCCGAAATGATCGCGGTCGGCGAGCTGGAGGGGCTGGTCCGGCCCGGCACCTCGATCGATCTCAAGCGGTCCATCTCGCTTGCCGGCATCGGCCTCGGCGAGGGCGTCGGTCTCGGCCACGTCGTGCTGCACGAGCCGCGCGTCGTGGTCACGGCGCTGATCGGCGAGGACGTCGAGCACGAGACCGGCCGCCTCGACGAGGCGATCGCCAGTTTGCGCCTGTTCGTCGACGACATGATGTCGCGCGACGACATCGGCGAGGCGGGCGAGCACCGCGATGTGCTCGAGGCGTATCGCATGTTCGCCTACGACCGCGGCTGGGTGCGGCGCATGCACGAAGCTGTGCGCAACGGCCTGTCGGCGGAAGCCGCCGTCGAGCAGGTGCAGAACGACATGCGCGCCCGCCTGCAACGCCAGCAGGACCCCTACATGCGGGACCGGCTCCACGATCTCGACGACCTGACCAACCGGCTGCTCAGGGTGCTCGTCGGTCAGAGCCACGGGCCGACCGACGACGCGCTGCCCAGGGACGCCATCATCGTGGCGCGCAACATGGGCGCTGCGGAGCTGCTCGATTACGGTCGCGAGCACATCCGCGGCCTGGTGCTGGAGGAGGGCGGCCCGACCAGCCACGTGGCGATCGTCGCCCGGGCGCTCGGCATCGCAACGGTCGGGCGCGCCGACAACGTCGTGTCACTGGTTGAAAACGGCGACCCGATCATCGTCGACGGCAGCTCCGGCGAGGTGCATCTCAGGCCGAGCCCGGACGTCGAGCTGTCCTACGCCGAGAAGGTGCGTTTCCGCGCCCGGCGTCAGGAGCAATACCGGCGGCTCCGCGATACGCCGGCGGTCACCCGCGACGGCCACCGCATCACGCTTCTGATGAACGCCGGCCTGCTGGTCGACCTCCCGCATCTGGAGGAGTCCGGCGCCGAGGGCATCGGCCTCTTCCGCACCGAGCTGCAGTTCATGATCGCGTCGACCATGCCGAAGGCCGGCGAGCAGGCGGCGTACTATTCCTCGGTCCTCGACCAGGCGGGCGGGCGCCCGGTGACCTTCCGCACCCTCGATGTCGGTGGCGACAAGGTGCTGCCCTATCTGCGCACGGCGGAAGAAGAGAACCCGGCAATGGGCTGGCGGGCGATCCGCCTGGGGCTCGACCGGCCGGGACTGCTCGGCACCCAGCTTCGCGCCCTGATGCGCGCCGCCTCCGGCCAGGAGTTGCGCGTCATGCTGCCCATGGTCACCGAACTCGACGAGGTGCGCCGCGCCCGCAAGATGATCGCCCGCGAGCTCCGCTACATGCGCCGCCACGGCCACGTGCCGCCGGCCAAGCTGATGGTCGGGGCGATGGTCGAGGTGCCGGCGCTGCTGTGGCAGCTCGACGGCCTCACCGCGGTCGCCGACTTCATCTCGGTCGGCACCAACGACCTCAAGCAGTTCATCACGGCGAGCGACCGCGGCAACGTCCTGGTTGCCGACCGGTTCGATTCTCTGTCGCGCCCCTTCCTGAGGGTGCTGCGCACCATCGTGCGCACGCTGGGCGACAAGATGCCGGTGACGCTGTGCGGCGAACTCGCCGGCAATCCGCTGGCCGCCATGGCCCTCATCGGGCTCGGTTACCGTTCGCTGTCGATGTCGCCGGCCGCGGTCGGCCCGGTCAAGGCGATGACCCTGTCGCTGGAGACCGCAAAGCTCGGCGCCCTGCTTGACCGGCTGCTCGACAGCAGCAAGGGTCCCGATACGCTCCGCCCGGCGCTTTGTGCCTTTGCCGAGGCGGAAGGCATCCCTTACTAGAAGCGTCCCCACATGCTGCCCCGTGAAAAGATCAACGGCCTGATCGCGCGCCTCGGCGTCATCGACGAGAAGCTCGCCCAGAACATCGACCGCGAGACGCGGGTGAAGCTTGCCCGCGAACGCGCCGAGATCGAGCCGATCAACGCCGCTAACCTCGAGCTGATCGCCGCCGAAAAGGAGCGCGCCGATCTCACCCAGCTTCTCGACGATCCCGAGATGGGCGAGATGGCGGAAGCCGAGGCGGGCGCCCTCGACGAGAAGATCGCGGCCCTTGAGGAGAAGATTCGCTTCCTGCTGCTGCCCAAGGATGCCGCCGACGAGAAGAGCGCCATCCTGGAAATCCGCGCCGGAACCGGCGGCAGCGAAGCGGCGCTGTTCGCCGGCGATCTCTTCCGCATGTACCAGCGCTATGCCGATCTGCACCGCTGGAAGGTCGAGGTGCTGTCGGAGAGCGACGGCGAGGCGGGCGGCTACAAGGAAATCATCGCGCGGGTGGCGGGGCGGGGCGTGTTCGCCCGGTTGAAGTTCGAGTCGGGCGTCCACCGCGTCCAGCGGGTCCCGGCGACCGAGGCGCAGGGGCGCATCCACACCTCCGCCGCGACCGTCGCGGTGCTGCCGGAAGCCGAGGACGTCGACGTCGATATCCGGCCGGAGGACCTTTCCGTCGAGACGCTGCGCGCTTCTTCCAAGGGCGGCCAGCACGCCAACACGACCGATTCGGCAGTGCGCATGACCCACGTCCCGACCGGCATCTCGGTGACCGTGTCGTCGCGCTCGCAGCACCAGAACCGCATCCAGGCGATGCAACTCATGCGCTCGCGGCTTTACGAGGTGGAGCGCGAGAAGCTTGCCGACGAGCGTTCCGCCGCCCGCAAGGGCCAGATTGGCAGCGGCGACCGCTCGGAACGCATCCGCACCTACAATTATCCGCAGGGGCGGGTCACCGACCACCGCATCAACATGACCCTCTACCAGCTCGAGAAGGTGCTGGCCGGCGAGGCGCTGGACGAACTGCTCGACGCGCTCACCACCGACCATCAGGCGACGCTGCTGGCGGCGGAAGGCACCGCGTGAGCGCGGTGACGCTGGCCTCGGCGACGGTCGCCGCGCTCCGCCGCGAGGTGGCGCGCCTGCTTCGCGACACCAGTGAGAGCGCCGCGCTCGATGCACGCATTCTCGTCGCGCACGTGGTCGGGGGTTCGCCCGCCGATCTCGCGCTTCGCGATGAAGAACCGGTCGCCGACGAAGTTCGCGCGCGCGTGCTGGCGCTTGCCCGGCGGCGTGCGGCCGGCGAGCCGGTGGCGCGCATCGTCCGCGCGCAGGCGTTCTACGGACTGACGCTGACGCTCGGCCCCGCGACGCTCGTCCCGCGTCCCGACACCGAGACGATTGTCGACGCGGTCCTCGATACCGTCGCGCGCGACAGTGCGATTGCCATCCTCGATCTCGGCACTGGTTCGGGCGCAATCTTGCTGGCGCTGCTGGCGGAGCTGCCGCGGGCGTCCGGCGTCGGCGTCGACCTGTCGGAAGACGCGGTCCGCGTCGCGCACACCAACGCGCGGCGCCTGCATCTCGCCGATCGCGCCTCGTTCGTGGTCGGCGACTGGAGCGCCGCGCTCGGCCGCCGCTTCGATGTCGTCGCCGCCAACCCGCCCTATATCGAGTCTCGAGAGATCGCGGGCCTTGCCGTTGACGTGCGCGACCACGATCCCCATCTGTCGCTTGACGGCGGCGCTGACGGGCTTGCCGCCTACCGCGCCATCTTCGCCGGTCTCGACCGGGTGCTTTCGCAAGACGGCTCAGCGTTTCTTGAGATTGGTGCGGGCCAGGCCGGGGCCGTGGGCGAAATCGCCCGGGCCCATCGCTATCAGGTGACGTTCCGGCGCGACCTTGCCGGGATCGACCGGATGGCGTGCCTTCGTCGCGGGGCCAATGAGACCTTTGGTTAACCGTTGGGATTGGCGGAAAAATGCGCTTGGAAATCCGGCGCGAACACGTTAGGTTCCTGACGCCGAACAGACGGGTACGGTCCATTGCTGAGTTTGCATGGACGTCGCGGCATCGGGCGCTGGAAAGCAAAACCCAACCGAACGGAACGCGACCTGACACCGTCCCTCTTGTACGGACTGTTTTCAGTTCGGACCGACCGGCACCAGCGGCTTCCTGCTTCTTGAGGAAACCTCGACCGGGTGAGTCAACGTCAGAGGCCAGAGCGACGGTCCCGGCTTAGCCGGATGCCGTCGGGATTCCGACGCGACCCTTGCGCCATGCGGGCGCCAGGGCAGTCGGCATAATCGGGACGTTTGTGTTCCACAGAAGAGAGCCTTCGCATGAGGCAAGGACAGCCTAACCAGCATCACAACAAGAACCGTATGCGTAACCGTAACCGCAAGGGGCCAAACCCCCTGACACGGTCCTACGAGAGCAACGGGGGCGACGTTAAGATTCGCGGCACCGCGCTGCATGTCGCCGAGAAGTACGTGCAGCTTGCGCGCGACGCGCAGGCGAGTGGCGACCGGGTGGCGGCGGAGAACTATCTCCAGCACGCCGAGCACTATTACCGGATCGTCGCGGCCGCGCAGGCCCAGATGCCGCAGCCGCAACAGCAGCCGATCTATCGCAACGACGACGGCGATGACGACGACGAGGCCGGTGCGTCGGGCGGACAGCAGGGCAACGGCGCCGCCTACGGTGGCGGACGCGACAACGGCTATCAGGGCAATCGCCAGCCGCAGCAGAACGCCGAGCAGCCGAACGCGGCCGAGCAGCCCTACCTCAACGGCAACCAGCCAAACGGTCAGAGTGCGGCCGCGGCCGGTGAGTCGTCGAATGACGAAACGTCCGGCGACGAGAACCAGGGCGGTCGGCCGCAGGGCCAGCCGGGCGGTGGCGGCTATCGCAATCGCCGGCGGCGCCCGTATCGCGACAACGTCAACGGCGATCGCGCCGAACAGGCCGCCGCTCCGGCTCCCGAGCCGGTCGAGGCAAGTGGCGATCCGGCCGGCGACGACTGAGGTTCAGTCGACGCTGACCGCGTCTCCTTCTGCAATCGTTCCGGCGCCAGTGACCTCGAGGGCAACGCCGCAATCGGCGTGCCCGTAGGCGATTTGCATCGTCTTTGGCAGCGTCAGGTCGCGCGCCGCCGTCAGCGGGTTGACGTTGGTGGCGTCGCAGCGGTCGATGCGCTTGGTCACAGTGAAACGCGCCTCGCCGATGCGCAGCGTCTTGTCGAGCCAGTCGAATTCCGTCCAGGCCGGTAGGTCCTCCACGTAGAGATTTCCCCGAAAACGCAGCGGATGAAGATCGGCGCCGAGGTCCTTGCCGAGGGCGCGCACGGTCTCGAGGTTGATCAGCGAAACGACTTTGTGACGCGAATCGGAAAACGAGTGACCGGCGCCGTGCAGCACCTTCGCCGGCCCCTTCAGCTCCTTCGCCGCGAACGTGTCGAAGAACGCTGCGATCGCGCTCCGTCCCTCATCGGTCTCGAGGTTCCCTTCCGCGACCACCGCACCGTCCTGGCGGATCGTGAGCGTGGCGGTTGCGTCGTCGAACGTGGTGGCGAGTTCGGCGAGGCGCTCGTGGCGCATCAGCATCAGGAACACGATCTTGGGGAAGTGCTTCGGCGCCGCCGGGTCGAACCCGGACGGCCCGTTCTCGATGGCGTAGGCGCGGTCGAAGGGCAACGTCTCGCCGACGGCGAGGGTCACCCGGCGAAGCTTCTCGGCCGACAGTCCTTTGACCGGATAGCGATAGATGGAGGTGAGCTGGGTCATCGCGCGCCAAGGGAGCCGAGTGCCGGTCGCCCGTCAACCCCGGCCAGGCGTCACGGCAGCGTGGGGCGGAGCGGCGTGCGGACGTGGGCGACCGCGGTGTCGTCGGCGTAAAGGCGCTGCCAGCCGGGCAGCATGTCAAGCAGCGCGACCGCGGGCGTGCCGGGTGGCAGCAGCGTCGCGTCGATGTCGTAGGTGTCGAGCATTCTGGTGAAGGAGTTGAGGTCGGCGAGCGAAACACCCTCGGCATAGCGGGCGACGAATTTGGCGCCGAACAGCTCGGTGCGGCCGTCGATGAAGGTCGGGACGCCTCGTGAAACCAGATAGCCACCGAAGGTGTAGTCGTTGAAGACACGCCTGGCGTTGGCCGCGGTCAGCGCCTCGACCGCGGCGGTCGGCGTGATGCTCGCCGACGGGGCGTAGTTGGCGAGCGTGGCGAAGGCGGCGCTGAGCGGGATGAGGAGGGCCAGCGCGACCCCGGCGAGGGTGTCGGCGCGGCGCGGCAGTTCAGCGCCGGCGGCAACCGCGGGAACCTGCCGGGCGAGCGGCGCGGCGATCAGCAGCGGCGCGATCAGCCCGAGGAGCTCGGCGTTGCGCTCGGCGGAAAGCGCCATGTGGATCAGGCCGACGAGGATCACGATGCGCGGCCAGGGCAGCGTGAAGCCGCGCCACAGGGCGAAGCCGATGCCGAGCAGCAGGGCGATTTCGAGGCCGGCAAGGTGGCTGAAGTCGGCCGCCCGCCACTCGTCGATGAAGTTGAGCGCCGAGCCCAGATCGAGCACGCGGAAAGCGGCCAGGAACGATTCCGGTCCGTAGGGCGTAATGCAGGCTGCGATCAGCGCCAGGATCGCGAAGCGCACCCACGCGCCTGCCGCGCGCCAGCGGTCGGCCGGTGCGGCGGCCGCGACGGCGTCGAGGCCGAAGGCGCCGACCATGAAGATACCGAAGACGAAGCCGCCGTGGAGGTTTGCCCAGGCGACCATCAGCGGCAGCAGCCAGTAGGACGGCGCCTTCTTCTGCTCGGCCGCGTAGAGCAGCCCGCCCATCCAGCCGATCATGACCGGCATCGCCAGCGCGTGCGGGCGGGCGAGCGCGTGCGGCGCCACCAGCATGAACGCCGCCGCGACGAAAACGAGGGCGGTCGCCGGCGCCAGCCGGTCTTCCAGAAAGCGCGCCAGCAGCCCGAACGCGGTGGCGATGGCTGCGGCGGCCAGAAGCACGACGCCCGGCCAGCCGGCCAGATGCCAGGCGCCGTAGTAGAGCACCTGCGACAGCCACTCCTTGGCGATCCACGGGTGCCCGGCGAAGGTGAACGAGAACGGATCGGCGTGCGGGAAGCCGTTGTCGACGATCCACTGGCCGACGGCGAGGTGCCAGTAGGAGTCGGCGTCGTTGAGGAGATTGCCGCCGACGATGAGGATCACGACGTAGGCGACGGTCGCGACCAGACAGGGGAGTGCCGCCGGAGAAACCGGCGCAGCGTCGTGGGCCGGGGCAATCGCGGTCGAGGCCATGGCCGTTCCCGTGCGGTCGATCGAACCGGCCGAGACTAGGCAGGCAGGGTTAAGTTTTGGCGAAGAGGCGCCGCCGCCCCTTCCGTTCGGCGCCATCAGTCCCCATCTTTCCCGGTGACGGACCGCCCCATGTCGGGGGGATCGGGGCTGCCGGGATACGGCGGCCACACGGAAAACGTGGATCGCCGGGCTGCTGTGCCAGACGGTGTTCCCGAGCCGGGAAAGGGAAGACAGAGATGAACTTCGACCAATACACCGACCGCGCCCGCGGCTTCGTGCAGTCGGCGCAGACCGGGGCGCTCGGCGCCGGTCACCAGCAATTCACGCCCGAACACGTTCTCAAGGTGCTGCTCGACGATCCGGAAGGCCTCGCCGCCGGGCTGATCGAGCGCGCCGGCGGCCGTGCCCGCGATGCATTGGCCGCCACCGAAGCGGCCCTTGCCGCGCTCCCCAAGGTGAGCGGCGGGCAGGGCCAGCTTTATCTGGCGCCGCCTCTGGCCAAGGTTTTCGACACCGCTGAGAAGATCGCCAAGAAGGCCGGCGATTCCTTCGTCACCGTCGAGCGCCTGCTGCTCGCGCTGGCGATGGAAAAGGACGCCGGCACCGCCAAGATCCTGAAGGACGCCGGGGTCACGCCGCAGAGCCTCAACGCGGCCATCGAGGAAATCCGGAAAGGGCGCACGGCCGATTCCGCCTCGGCGGAGAGCGGCTACGATGCGCTCAAGAAATACGCCCGCGACCTCACCGCCGACGCGCGCGACAACAAGCTCGACCCGGTCATCGGCCGCGACGAAGAGATCCGCCGAACCATCCAGGTGCTGTCGCGGCGCACCAAGAACAACCCCGTGCTGATCGGCGAGCCCGGCGTCGGCAAGACCGCGATTGCGGAGGGGCTGGCGCTCCGCATTGCTAACGGCGACGTTCCGGAGTCGCTGAAGGACAAGCGTCTGCTCGCCCTCGACCTCGGCGCGCTGATTGCCGGTGCCAAGTATCGCGGCGAGTTCGAGGAGCGGCTGAAGGCCGTCCTCTCCGAGATTCAGGCCGCCGACGGCAAGATCATCCTGTTCGTCGACGAGATGCACACTCTGGTCGGCGCCGGCAAGGCCGACGGCGCCATGGACGCCTCCAACCTTCTGAAGCCGGCGCTCGCCCGCGGCGACCTCCATTGCGTCGGCGCCACCACGCTCGACGAATACCGCAAGTACGTCGAGAAGGACGCCGCGCTTGCCCGGCGCTTCCAGCCGGTCTTCGTCAGCGAGCCGACGGTCGAGGACACCATCTCGATCCTGCGTGGCCTCAAGGAGAAGTACGAGGTCCACCACGGCGTGCGGATCACGGATTCCGCGATCGTCGCCGCGGCAACGCTTTCCAACCGCTACATCGCCGACCGCTTCCTGCCCGACAAGGCGATCGACCTGATGGACGAGGCCGCGTCGCGGCTCCGCATGCAGGTCGATTCAAAGCCGGAAGCGCTCGACGAACTCGACCGGCGGATCATGCAGTTGAAGATCGAGCGCGAAGCGCTGAAGAAGGAAACCGACACCGCCTCCCGTGACCGTCTGGTGCGGCTCGAAAAGGAACTCGCCGATCTCGACGAGCAGTCCAATTCGCTCACCCAGCGCTGGATGGCCGAGAAGGAGAAGCTCGCCTCCGCCAACAAGATCAAGGAACAGCTCGATACCGCCCGCGCCGAACTCGATCGGGCCCAGCGCCAGGGCGACCTCGCCAAGGCCGGTGAGCTCGCCTATGGGCGCATCCCCGAGCTGGAGCGCCAGCTGAAGGCCGCCGAGGACCAGGAGAGACAAGCCGGCGAGATGGTCGAGGAGGCGGTGACGCCCGATCACATCGCGCAGATCGTCTCGCGCTGGACCGGCATTCCGGTCGACAAGATGCTGGAAGGGGAACGCGACAAGCTGTTGCGCATGGAAGACGAGCTTGCCAAGCGCGTCGTCGGCCAGGCGGAAGCCGTCCACGCGGTGTCGACCGCGGTCAGGCGCGCCCGCGCCGGCCTGCAGGACCCGAACCGGCCGATCGGCTCGTTCATGTTCCTGGGGCCGACCGGCGTCGGCAAGACCGAGTTGACCAAGGCGCTCGCCGCGTTCCTGTTCGACGACGAGCAGGCGATGGTCCGCGTCGACATGTCCGAATACATGGAGAAGCACTCCGTCGCCCGGCTGATCGGCGCGCCGCCCGGCTACGTCGGTTACGAGGAGGGCGGGGCGCTCACCGAAGCGGTGCGCCGCCGGCCCTATCAGGTGATCCTGTTCGACGAGATCGAGAAGGCGCACGCCGACGTCTTCAACGTGCTGCTGCAGGTGCTCGACGATGGCCGCCTGACCGACGGCCAGGGCCGCACGGTCGATTTCCGCAACACGCTCATCATCATGACGTCCAACCTCGGCGGCGAGTTCCTGGCGAACCTCGGCGAGAACGAGGACGTCGATGCGGTGCGTGGTCCGGTCATGGACGCGGTGCGCGCCCACTTCCGGCCGGAGTTCCTGAACCGGCTCGACGACATCATCCTGTTCCACAGGCTGCGCCGGGCGGATATGGGCCAGATCGTCGATATCCAGCTGGTGCGGCTCGCCAAGCTGCTCGAGGATCGCAAAATCACCCTCGACCTCGACGAGAGCGCCCGCGCGTGGCTCGCCGAGAAGGGCTACGACCCGGTCTACGGGGCACGGCCGCTGAAGCGGGTGATCCAGCGTGAGGTGCAGGATCCGCTCGCCGACAAGATGCTGGCCGGCGAGATTCCCGACGGCGCCCGCGTGCGCATCACCGGCGGCACCGACAAGCTGCTCTTCCTGCCGCGCGTCGACGGCGGCAAGAAGGGCGCCAAGGAAAAGGCGGCGTAAGCCACCGCAGTCACCTTCAGGTCCGCCGGGTCTGTTGACTCGGCGGACCAATCATGTGAGAACAAAAGCAGAACAGTTGGAGGGTGACCGATGCCTCAGGATCGCAAGCTCGACTACCTGGAACTCTACGGCGCCGACCTCGGCGCCATGAAGCAGTTCTACGGCGCTGCCTTCGGCTGGTCGTTCGTCGACTATGGCCCGGACTATGCCGGCTTCGCCGAGGCGGGGCTCGACGGCGGCATCCAGAACGGCGCGCCGGCGCCACCATTGCCAATCCTCTACGCGGCCGATCTCGAAGCGGCCGTCCAGGCGGTGGAGCGGGCAGGGGGCGCGATCGTCCGTCCGACCTACGCCTTCCCTGGCGGGCGGCGGTTTCACTTCCGCGATCCCGGCGGCAACGAACTGGCGGTGTGGACCGACAAACCCGCCCCGGCGTAGCGGGGGCGGTGCGGATGACCTAGTCGGTCAGCGCGTCGGCCTGGGCGACCTTCTGCGGCGGCACCTGATTGCCGAACAGGGCGTCGATGCGCTGGCGCTCGTCCTCGAAGGAGGCGAGCGTGTCGCTTTCCAGCACGCGGCCCTGGGGCAGGCGCACGCGCAGCGGATCGACCGGCTGGCCGTTGATGCGGATCTCGAAGTGGACGTGGGCGCCGGTCGAGAGGCCCGTCGAGCCGACATAGCCGATCAACTGGCCCTGGCGGACGCGGACGCCCGGCGCGATGCCCTTGGCGAACGCCGACTGGTGGCCGTAGGCGGTCTCGTAGCCGTTCGAGTGGCGGATGATGATGAGGTTGCCGTAGCCCGACGAGCGACCTGCCTTCTCTATGATGCCGTTGCCGGCGGCGTAAATGGGCGTGCCCTTGGGCGCGGCGTAGTCGACGCCGGCGTGCAGGCGCCGGTAGCCGAGGATCGGGTGAACGCGCCAGCCGAAGCCTGAGCTGATGCGGCCGACGGTGACGGGCTTGCGGATGAGGAACTTCTTCGCGCTCTTGCCGTCCTCATCATAGTAGTCGACGACGTTGTCGTCGGGGGTGCGGAAGCGGTAGTAGCGCTTCGGCACGCCACCGAGGGTGAGGGAGGCGTACAGAATCTCCGGCTCGGCGGCATCGGGGTTGGTCGGGTCCGGCATCGAATGCAGGATGTCGAGGGTATCGCCGGCGCCGACCCGCCCCTGCAGGTCGACGTCGTAGGCGAAGATGCGGATCAGTTCGTCGATCAGCGGCTGGGGAAGTTTCTGTTCGAGCGCGGTTTCGTAGATCGCGTTGTAGAGGCGCGGCGGCCCGCTCTGAACGGGCGGCGTGACGGGCACGTCGGCGAGCAGGTCGGGCGTGAAGCTCGGCTCGTCGGCGCGCACGAAGACGTTGTTGTCGCCGCGCGCCACGGTCGCCTGATGGACGCCGTCCTCGTAGATCGACACGCGGATCGGGCGGAGCGCCTGCTGGACGGCGGCGGCGGCCGCGGGATCGGCGTTGGGGTCGGCGTCGAGGTCGGAGACGCTGGGCGGCGCGTTGGGGTCGATCGCGTAGGCGATGCGGATGCGCTGTCCGGCGCGCAGGCGGCTGACGTCGATCAGCTGGGAGAGAGCCGCGATGATCTCGTCGGCGTCGTCGCCGGTGATGTCGTTGGCATCGAGAACGTCGCGCAGGCTCTGGCTGCCGGTGACCGGGACGATGCGTTCCTGGTAGCCCTCGTCGAGGGAGGCGCTGGCGTCGCTCTTGGCGATGTTGGAGACGTTCTCCGGCACGATCTTGACGCCGAGAGCGGAGAAGGGGGCGCTGGCGGCGACGTCGGCGCTGGGATCGTCGTAGGCGAGCGCGGTGACGTCGGCGTCGCTGCTGCCGCTGCCGGCGTTGGCCGAAACCCGCACGATCTGCTCGACCTCGGAGGGATCGAGCGCGACGCCTGCCTCAAGGTCGGGTGCGGCGATCGGGAAGGCCGTCACCTTGACCGCCACCTCGCCGTCGATGGCGGCGCCATAGAGATGATCGTCGCCCGAGGCGACCGTCGAAACGTCGGTGGGCTGGTCCGAGTCGTCGGCGGCCGCGGCGTTGGCGAAGATCTGCACCGGATTGTAGGGCGGCACCTCGGCGGCGATTTCCGGGTCGGAGGTGCCGAGGGTGGCGCTGATCTTCACGAACGGCTTGGGCTTGATGAAGTCGCGCCCGTCCTGGCGGGTGATGGTCGAAACCTGAATGACCTGGCGGGTCGAGACGCGTTGTTCGGCCGGGTGCATGCGGTCGGCCTTGCGGCCGAACACGGCGCCGGAGGCGTCGGGGGCGTTGGTGGCGACGACTTCGGGGCGGGCAGCGAACTGATTGGGGCTGAGGGCTGCCATCAGCGCGGCGCCCATCAGCACGATCGAAGTCACGCCAGTGAGGACGGTCCCGGTGAGCCAGCGCCAGGAGACGGCGCGCGGCTGGGGGGTTCCGGGGTCGTCGGTCTTCTCGCCGAGGGTCAGCGGCGGCTCGTCACCCAGATCGACCGGGACCTGTGCGGCCCCATAAGCGACCGGTGCCTGGCGCGTTTGCCCCCGCACGATTCGTCCCGCTCTCCCATTCCTCGTGGGGGACCCGGCAGCGAATCGCTGGAACCCACCCGAGACTCACGCCCAA
>CAWJKY010000004.1:0-7500 GCA_963843565.1 uncultured Alphaproteobacteria bacterium | reverse complement strand
GAAATCGCTCGTCGAGTATAATGGCATAAGCTCGCCTGACTGCGAGACTGACAAGTCGAGCAGAGTCGAAAGACGGCCATAGTGATCCGGTGGTTCCTTGTGGAAGGGCCATCGCTTAACGGATAAAAGGTACGCCGGGGATAACAGGCTGATGATCTCCAAGAGTCCATATCGACGAGATCGTTTGGCACCTCGATGTCGACTCATCACATCCTGGGGCTGGAGCAGGTCCCAAGGGTTCGGCTGTTCGCCGATTAAAGTGGTACGTGAGTTGGGTTCAGAACGTCGTGAGACAGTTCGGTCCCTATCTGCCGTGGGTGTAGGAGAATTGAGAGGATTTGTCCTTAGTACGAGAGGACCGGGATGAAGGTACCCCTGGTGGACCTGTTGTGGCGCCAGCCGCATTGCAGGGTAGCTATGTACCGACGGGATAACCGCTGAAGGCATCTAAGCGGGAAACCCACCTCGAAACGATTTCTCCCTTGAGAGCCGTGGAAGACGACCACGTTGATAGGCCGGGTGTGGAAGTGCGGCAACGCATGAAGCTTACCGGTACTAATAGCTCGATTGGCTTGATCACTCTCATTATCAATGCCCGTCCATCCGGACGGATCGACACGGATCGACCAGTTATCTCAAAACGCTGCGCTTCGCTGGCTTGGTGGCAATTGCGAGGGGCCTGAACCCGATCCCATTCCGAACTCGGCCGTTAAACTCCTCTGCGCCGATGATACTCCGTCTCAAGACGCGGGAAAGTAGGTCGCTGCCAGGCCTGCCAAGCGCAGAGCTTTCTTCGAGAACCTTCTCTTTCACTCGGACACACGAAAACCGCCGCCCTTCGGGGCGGCGTTTTCGTTTGTGGCGCCACGAAGCCAGAGGAGCACGCGCGATGACCCGTCAGCCGATCGACCTCAAGCAGAAGTTCTCCCTGTTCACCGAGCGGTGGAGCCCCAAGGTCGTCGCCGAGATGAACGACTACCAGTTCAAGATCGCGCGCCTGGCGGGGGATTTCGTCTGGCACAGCCACGCCGACACCGACGAGACGTTCTTCATCGTCGAGGGCGAACTGCGGATCGACTTCGAGGACGGGGCGGTGAACCTCAAGGTCGGCGATCTCTTCGTTGTGCCGAAGGGCGTCCTGCACAAGCCGTTCGCCGAGAGGGAAGTGAAGATCATGCTGATCGAACCGCGCGGCACGACCAACACCGGCGACCAGGGCGGCGACCGCACGGCTCAAAACGACGTGTGGATCTGAGGCGGGCCGGGCGCCGGTTGCCGGGTTCCCGCGCGCCACAGGCGCCGCTATCATCCCCCCGTCAGCGTCAGCGGTCGGGGCGTCGCAAGCGGTATGCGCAGCCAGTTCATCCCGGTTCGTAAGGCCGATCTGGTCGCCGCGCTCGCCGCCGGCGAGGCGCCGGAAAGCGCTGCCAATGGCGATCTCTTCGGCCAGTTCTGCCGGCTTCTGGCGCTCACCATCCACTACGAATACTTCGACGAGCTCGAGGCGCTGAAGCACGCCTATTTCCACTTCAATCCGCGGCTTGCCGGCGGGCGCAAGCCCGGCGCGGCGGACTATGCGGCGTTCGTTGCCGCGCTCGGGCGGATCCTGGCGCGCGCCAATTTCGTCGAGGTGCCGGCCGAGGAGATCGATCGCGCCCAGCGCGAGCGCGGCCTGGTGCCGGTCGACGTGCGCGCCCACATGGATGAGTTCAGCGAGGTGCGCATGTTCAAGCGCGGCCGCCATGTGGAGCGCGAGGAGGTGACGTCGCTGTTCGGCGTCCGCCGCCATGCGATCGAGGTCGAGGTCTACGACGACGTGCTGCTGGTCGCCGCCTTCCGGCCCGAGGCCGCCGCGCGGCCCGGCCGCTTCCATCGCCGCCGTGCCTCGCCGGGCGGTGCGGTGCTGATCAAGCACTTCCACGATATCGCCAGCGCCGATCTCAACACGCTGCTCCCCGACGTGCGCATCATCATGAACATGCGCGACCGCTGGACCCTCGGTTTGCCGGCGCTGCTCGGCGGCATCCCGCTGATCCTCAAGCTCGCGCCGACGCTCGCCGTCCTTTTCCTGCTCGCCGGCGTCCAGATGGGCTACACCGGCACCATCGAACAGGACCACATGAAGCAGGCGCTGGCGGTGCTCTCCGGCTTCGTCGCCCTCGGCAGCTTCGCTACCCATCAGTGGCTGAAGTATCAGCGCAAGGCGCTGCGCTACCTCGTCTCGATCAAGGACAGCCTCTATTTCCGCAACGTCAACAACAACGCCGGCGTCTTCGATGCGCTGGTCGGCGCCGCGGAGGAGCAGGAGTTCAAGGAAGCGGTGCTTGCCTATCATTTCCTCGCCGCCGAACCGTCCAGCGAGGACGTGCTCGACGGCCGTGTGGAGAACTGGCTGAAGCAGCGCTTCACGGTCGACGTCGATTTCGAGGTCGACGACGGCCTTGCCAAGCTCGAGCGCTACGGCCTCTTGACGCGCTCCGGCGACCGCCTTTCGGTGCCGCCGCTCGGCGAGGCGCTCCGCCGCCTCGATCAGCGCTGGGATGCCTACTTCGACTACAACAAGCCGGCCGCCCCCGCCGCCTCGGCCGCGCACTCAGCCGCGCCGGCCGCCTGAGAAGGGTTCCGGCGCCGTCCGGCCTCTGCTACTTCCCTTCTTCAGGTCGTCCGCGCGGGGCGCCCGCTTTTTCCATCCGGAGATCACCCTCATGCAGAACATCGCAGTGCTCGGCCTTGGCGTCATGGGGAGCGGCATGGCGGCGAACTGGCTGAAGAAGGGCTTCCGCGTCACCGTGTGGAACCGCACCGCCGGCCGCACCGCGCCATTGGTGGCGCAAGGCGCCCACGTGGCGGCGAGCCCGCGCGAGGCGGCTTCGGGGGCCGATCTGGTGGTGGCGATGGTCGCCGACGACGCGGCCTCCCGCGCCGTGTGGGAAGGGGAGACGGGGGCGCTTGCCGGGCTGAAGGCGGGCGCCATCGCCATGGAATCGAGCACACTGACGCCGGAATGGATCCGCGCGCTCGCCGCCGCGGTGGCTGCCAAGGGGGCCGGCTTCCTCGACGGGCCGGTCGGCGGCAGCAAGCCGCAGGCGGCGGAAGGCAAGCTGATCCTGTTTGTCGGCGGCGAAGCGGCGGTCGTCGACAAGGCCCGTCCGGCGCTCGAGGCGATCAGCGCACGCATCAACCACGTCGGCGGCACCGGGACCGGCGCCACCTGGAAGCTCATCAACAACGTCATGGGCGCCGCCCACCTGGCGATCCTGTCGGAAGGCCTGGCGCTGGCGCGCAAGGCCGGCATCGACATGGCGCTCGCCGCCGAAATGATCGGTGTCGGTCCGACCGCCAGCGGCATGGTGCTTGCCCGGCTCGAGCGCGTCACCTCGAGCCGCTACGATGACCCGGACTTCTCCCTGAAGCTGATGGCCAAGGACACGCGCTACGCCACCGAACTCGCCAGGTCCGTGGGCGCGCCGCTTCACCTGTTCCCGGTGGTCGCGGAGGTTTACCGCCATGCGGAGGCGCATGGTCTCGGCGACTTCGATACGGCCGCGGTCGCGGAGTGGTTCAAGTCCCAGGGCGGCTGAGGCGGCGCGCGCCTCAGGCGGGCTGGCGCGCGGCGTAGCGGTCGCGCACGAAGCTCTGCTCGCGCGCGATCCCCCACCATTCGTCGTCGTTGGGGCCATCGTAGATCAGCGTGTAGGGCCCGGCGTAGCCGGCGGCGATGGCGGTATCGACACAGCGGCCGAAGTCGTCGGCGTCCATGTCGCTTGCCGTCGGGAAGTGACACTTGGCGTGGGTATCCTCGGCGCGCGGCATGATCTGGCGAAGCGCGTCGTACTTGCCGGGACCCTTCCAGTTGCCGAAATCGGCAAGCAGGCCAAGCTCGTCGCCCACCCCGTCCAGCACGTGGGCGACCTCGGCGGGGCCGGAAAGCAGATCGAACCAGTTCTCGGTGATGACCCGCACGCCCTGGTCGGCGCCGCGGCGGGCGAGGACCTTGAGCCCTGCGACCGACAGGTCGAGCGCCTCCGGCGACGGCTGCTGCTTGCCGGCGACCACCCGGGCGGCGCGGGCGCCGAGTTCGGCGGCCGTGTCGATCCACGTTCCGACCCAGGCGACGTCGCGGGCGTGCTCGGCCGGGTCGGTGATGTCGCCGTCGTCGATGAGCAGTGTGTTCAACGTCACGCCGGCGTCGGCAAGCGCGGCGCGGAGCTCGCCGCGCCAGACCTTGTCGCGGCGCGCCACGTGAAAATGGCAAATCTGCAGGCGGTGGATGCCGTGGCGCGCGACCGCCGCCGGCAGATCGAGGATGCCCACCGACCCCTTGCCCCAGGCCTCCTTCTCGGTCGCCGGCGCGGCGGGCGAATCCCACCAGCTGAGGCCGATGGCGCGGTGCAGGCTCCAGCTCGAAACGGCGATCTCGGGGGCGTGATCGGCCACGGAATACCTCGTGTTGTCGGGAACGAAGGGCGGGCGGCGTCGGGTTCGACGGGGCCAGTCTAGCCAAAGGCGGGGCGCGGCGAAATACGCACCACGCGAGGGTTTGGGCGGCCGGCGGGCTTCTGCTAAGAGGAGCGCCCACCCTCGGCAAAGCGCCGTCTCGGGAGAATCGGCAACTTGAACTGCGGCGAACCCGAAGCGATCGAGCTGACCGTCGTCGTGCCGACCTTCAACGAAGCAGCCAACGTTGCGCTGGTTGTCGAGCACCTCGACGCGGCGCTCGCCGGCATCGCCTGGGAAGTCGTTTTCGTCGACGACGATTCCCCCGACGATACCGCCAGCGTCGCCCGCCGCATCGCGCGGGGGGACCGCCGCGTCCGCGTCATCCGTCGCATCGGCCGCCGCGGCCTGTCGACGGCGTGCGTGGAAGGGGTGCTGTCGTCGTCGGCGCCATATTTCGCGGTCATGGATGGCGATCTCCAGCACGACGACAAAGCGCTGCCGCGCATGCTCGCCACCCTCAAGGCCCGCAACCTCGATATCGTGGTCGGCAGCCGCTACCTCGACGGCGAGCGTACGCACGGCCTCGCTTCCGGCGCCCGCCGGCGTATCAGCCGTGTTGCCGGGCGCGTCGCGCGCCTGGTGCTGAAGGCCGAACTGACCGACCCGATGAGTGGCTTCTTCCTCATGTCGCGCGCCGCTTTCGACGAGACGGTGCGCAACCTCACCCAGCAGGGCTTCAAGATCCTGCTCGACATTTTCGCCTCGGCGCCGCGGCCGCTGCGCTTCGCGGAGGAGCCGACAGAGTTCCACGTGCGCCAGCACGGCGAGAGCAAGCTCGACACCATGGCGGCGTGGGAGTTCGGGATTCTCGTCCTCGACAAGCTCATCGGCCGCTTCGTGCCGGTGCGTTTCGTGCTGTTCGCGGCGGTCGGGGCGACCGGCGTCGTCGTCAATCTGGCGGTGCTGTGGCTGTCGACGGTGCTCGGCGTCGTGTTCATCGATGCGGCGGCGGTGGCGGCGGTCGTCGCCATGACGTGGAATTTCATCGTCAACAACTTCATCACCTACCGCGACCAGCGGCTGCGCGGTCGCGCCTTCTTCACTGGCCTCGTCTCCTTCTATCTGATCGGCGCGGTCGGGGTTGTCGCCAACGTCGGCGTGGCGCAGGGGCTCTATCAGCGCGGCAACGGCTGGTGGCTGGCCGGCGTGACCGGCGCGCTGATCGGCGTGGTGTGGAACTTCACCATGTCGAGCTTCTTCACCTGGCGCCGCAACGCCCGAGCGCACTAGGCATCTTCATGGCTGCAGACGAGTCGAGTCCGAGCGTGCCGCGCGTCGCGCGATCGTCGTTGGTGGCGCGCCTCGGGCCGGGCGGGCTGGTAGCGTGGACGATCGTCGTCGGGGCGCTCGTTCGTCTCGCCTTCGATGCCTCGGTCGGCTATGGCATCGGCGAATCCTACTACGTCGCCTCGGCTCGCCATCTGGCGCTCAGCTATTTCGATCAGCCGCCGCTCTTCCTGTGGCTGACGTGGGCGCTGATGCGCGTGGTCGATGCCGGCAACGCGCTGCTCATCCGCCTGCCGTTCGTGCTGATGTTCGGCGGCACGACGTGGCTCATGTACCGGTTCGGCGCGCGCCTGTTTGGCGCGTGGGCCGGGGCGTGGGCGGCGGTTCTCCTCAATCTCTCCTGGGTCTTTACGCTGTCGATCGGGAGCTGGATCCAGCCCGACGCGCCACTCTTCCTGTTCCTGCTGGCGGCCGCCATTCCCGTGGTCGAGCTCGCCTTCGGCAAGCCGTCGCGGCCGCTTCTGTGGTGGGCGCTGGCGGGTGTGCTGTTTGGCCTGGCGCTGCTCTCCAAATATCACGCGGCGTTGACGCTTCTTGGGCTGGTCATCTTCGTGGCGACCACGCCCGGTTATCGCGCCTGGTTCTTCAAGCCGGGCCTGCTGCTGGCGGCGGTCATCGCGGCCGTCATCGTCGCGCCGGTGATCGTGTGGAACGCCCAGCATGACTGGGCCTCGTTCGTCTTTCAGGGCGCCCGGGCGGAAGGCAGCGGCGTCCATGTCGACTGGCTGGTGAAAAGCCTGCTCGGCCAGTGGGCGCTGGTCGGCGTCCTCATCTGGCCACCGCTGCTGTGGGCGTTCGGCCGCAGCCTTGCCGTCGGCTGGCGCGATCCGAAGGCGTGGTTCCTGTGCTGTCTGGCGATCGTCCCCGTGGTCGCGTTCACGGTGGCGGCGCTGTGGGCGGATTTCGGCAACCACTTCCACTGGCAGTCGACCGGCTACGTGTTCCTGTTTCCGCTGCTCGGCCGGGCGGTCGCCGACCGGCTGGGGCGCGGCGACCGGCTCGTCCGCGCCTGGCTCGCCGGGGCCGCCGGCGTGCTCGGGGTGGCGCTCGTTTTCCTCGGCTCGCAGGCCCAGTTTGGCTGGGTCACTCGTGTGCTGCCGCCGTCCATGCGCGGCGCCACCTATGCCGAAACCAACCCCACCGACGAGCTTCTGACGTGGTCCGGTCTTCGCGAAAGGCTCACGTCGCTCGGCATCCTGCCCAACGATCGCCTGTTCGTGGTGGTGCCCAACTGGACCGAGGCCGGCAAGGTCGACGTCGAGATCGGCGATATCGCGCCGGTCGTCTGCCTCTGCCAGGATCCCCGCAATATCGCCTTCGTCCACGATCCGGCGGCGTTCGCGGGCGAAGATGCCGTGATCGTCACCCCCCACGCCGATGCCGATATCGTCGGCGAATACGGGCCCTATTTCACCGACGTGGCGCCGCTTACCACGGTCGATGTTCCGCTCGGCGGCGAGGTGGCGCTGACGCTTCGCGTCTTCCTTGCCCACGGCTATCGCGGCAACTATCCGATGCCCTATCCGAAGGCCCACTGAAGCCGCCACGGCTCGCCGGCAAGCTGCTGACGAAAAAGGCGGATTCGCCCCCAAAGAAAAGCCCTTCGGGGCCTTCTCACGGCCCGGTCCGGGGTCTATATGAAGGCCCTCGCCGGCAACTGTCGGATGGTTTGGCGCGGGGTGGAGCAGCCCGGTAGCT
Source organism: uncultured Alphaproteobacteria bacterium (assembly GCA_963843565.1). Taxonomy (GTDB): domain Bacteria; phylum Pseudomonadota; class Alphaproteobacteria; order Rhizobiales; family Kaistiaceae; genus DASZQY01. The sequence goes on along the minus strand of CAWJKY010000004.1, from coordinate 15 downwards.
CGTCAGGCTCATAAC